>PLFY01000170.1 GCA_003138365.1 Acidobacteriaceae bacterium | reverse complement strand
GTGAGACTGGACTCGTCGAGAGTTTCACTGCGGCTGCGGTGCCGCCACCAGCCGGCGAAGAGCGCGACGGCCGCGAGAAGAGCGGCCGCCGATACAAGGACGAGCCAAAGCCGGCGCTTTGCTTGCGATGGAATGCCGGTCTCTAGACCGACTGTCGTGCGGGTCACCAGACCCGCACCCCGCGTCGGCGGGATTACGGGCTCTCCAAGTCTGGCTGCTTGTTGCGGAGCCGGTTCAACCGCCGCGGAATCGCGGGCGGCTTTTTCTGCTGCAGGCCCGGCGTCGAGCACCTCGACATGCGGAAAGACAAAGCGGAAGCCGCGCCGCGGCAGAGTCTCGATATAGCGCGGGTTCTCCGCCTCATCGCCCAGCGCCAGGCGTAGCTTCTTGATCGCGGTGCCGATGCTGTGGTCGAACTCGACGATCGTGCCATCAGGCCAGATGCGATTGCAGATATCATCCCGCGTCACCACTTCCCCGGGATGCTCAAGCAGCATCAGGAGGATCTGAAAAGGTTGTTCCTGCAGACGAATGCGCCGCCCGTGCTTGCGCAGCTCGCCCGTGCGGACGTCCACTTCGAACTCACCGAATCTGATGCGCTGTGTGGGGATGTCGACCCTGCCTGTTGCGGATGCACACAATGTATCACGTCCGCACCTTTGCCCTTCATTCAATCACACGCCGATCCATTTCCGCATTAAAGGATGGGCTATTGGAAAGTGATCGGCGATCGGAAAGCTCGTACCCAGATAGGGGTAAGGACCGAAAAACGTAAATGTCACCGGGAATGCTTCTAGATGGTTGCCAAATCGCCTTCTCGTAAACTCCTCGGGAGGACCCTGCCCCTAAAGGCGAAGGCGATCGGAAAGTCAAGTTTGCATTCTGGTGGCCGTTTGGTTATGATTCAAAGATGCGCCTGAGGGAAATCCCTGGGCAGTCATAGGCACCACGGCTTTTGGACCCGTTCCAACAAGCTGGCTACGGCACGCAAAACGCGTTGGCCGTGCGCCCAGCACTCGGGTTCCTTGCAAAGCGGGGCTGGCAAGAGCGGTGGGAGACGAGGAAAACGTGGCAAGAAAAGTCAGCAAGAACATTGTGAAGGCGCGCGCGGCTGTGACCAAGCCGACGTATGCGCTTGGCGAGGCCGTGGGGCTTCTGAAGCAGGTAAAGTACGCCAAGTTCGACGAGACTGTCGATTTGACCATGCGCCTGGGAGTAGACACGCGCCATGCGGACCAGATGGTCAGGGGTACGGTTGTGCTGCCGCACGGGCTGGGCAAGACCAAGATAGTCGCGGTGATTGCAACCGGCGACCGCCAGAAGGAAGCCACTTCGGCCGGGGCCGACTTTGTGGGTGGCGAGGAGATGGTGGAGAAGATCCAGAAAGAGAACTGGACTGCCTTCGACGCTCTGATCGCCACGCCGGACATGATGAAGGTGGTTGGCCGCCTGGGCAAAGTGCTGGGGCCTAAGGGCCTGATGCCCAATCCGAAGACGGGAACGGTAACCCTGGACGTGGCTTCGGCGGTAAAAGAGATCAAGGCCGGCAAGGTGGAGTTTCGCGCCGACAAGACCAGCCTGGTGCATGTGCCGGTGGGCAAGCTGAGCTTCGACCCGCAAAAGCTGATCGACAACGCGACTACTGTGATCGGCGCGATTGTGCGCTCGAAGCCTTCGGCGGCGAAGGGCAAGTACATCAAGAGCGTGACGCTGAGCTCGACGATGGGCCCTGGAGTGCCGCTGGATTCGGCGGTTGCGGACGCGGCGGGCAAGCACTAAAAGACAGTGGTCAGGGATCAGGGATCAGTGGTCAGTTTGTTCATTGATCGGATTGACCTCGTGCCCAACCTGGCGGTTCGGGCCACACAATTTAAAGAGCGCTTGTTGAGGGCGCGGAACAGTGAAAAAGGAAGAAGAATCAGCGGGTTTTTGGGTACTGACCACTGATCACTGATCTCTGACCACTGTTGGGAGCAGGACGATGGCGATTTCAAGGGCGAAGAAGACGGAGAAGGTCCAGTTGCTGGCAGCGGAGCTGGAGACCTCGACGACGGCGATTATCGGCACATTTTCAAAGCTGACGGTGGCCAAGGATTTTCAACTGCGCAAGGTGATCCGCGAGGCGGGTGGCAAGTATCGCGTGGTGAAGAACAAGCTGGCGGCGATCTCCGGCACGGGCACGCAGGTAGAGGCCGCGCTGAAGGGTCTCAAGGGCGTGAACTCGGTGGCGTTTACCGCGGGCGACCCGGTGGCGCTGGCCAGGGTTTTTGCCAAGTGGGCCGGCGAGAACGCGGCAGAGTTCCACTTCAAGCTGGGGATTGTGGAAGGCAAGCTGCTGAGCGTGGACGAAGTGAAGGCGCTGGCGACCATGCCGGGCAAGGACGAGCTGTTCTCGAAGCTGCTTTTCCTTATCAATGCGCCGGCACAGCGTTTGGTGACGGTGCTCAATGCGACGGGCCGGGACCTGGCGGTGGTACTGGGCCAGGGCGTGGAGAAGGAAAAGTTCGCCGGAGCGGCGTAAAAGCTGGTTTTGGCGCAAGCCCGCTTTGTGCGGGGGATGCCGGAATGAGACAAGGGATTTGGTCGTGGAACAGGCAGAAAGTGCGCGGGTCTGGCGCATCGGAAACTTTCTGGTTTGGGCTCGCGGCCGGGGCAATTCTGAGAAAAAGCAAGTCAAACGATTTTGAATGGAGAAGAAAATGGCGGATCAAGCGCAGTTGGTAGAGCAGATTGTAAGCCTTAGCTTGCTGGAAGCAGCGGCTCTGGTGAAGGTGCTGGAGGAGCGGCTCGGCGTTTCGGCGGCAGCGGCGGCTCCGGTAGCGGTGGCGGCAGCGGGCGCGGCAGCTCCCGCGGTCGAGGAGCAGACCGAGTTTCAAGTGATCCTGAAGGACTTTGGCGCGAACAAGATCAACACCATCAAGGCCGTCCGCGAGGTCACGTCGCTGGGCCTGAAGGAAGCCAAGGATCTGGTGGACGGGGCTCCGAAGGCAATCAAGGAGAGCGCGACCAAGGACGAGGCCGAAGCGATCAAGAAGAAGTTCGAAGGAATCGCGACGGTCGAGATCAAGTAGGCAAGTTCAGGCCGTTGGGGACTTGCAAGCGCAGCCGGGACGCGCTACGATGTTTGTTGCGCGTCTTTTCGGCCCATCCCTTTATTTTGGGGAAATGGAGCGGGGCTGGCAGCGCGTCTTGGGAGTAGTGGAGGGGCACGCAAGCGTCGGTTTGCCGGAGCAGAGCCAAGCACTCTGGCGGCGGGCATGCGGCGATGGTTAAGTGCCTTAGGGTCAAAGGCTTACCTTGGGTCAAGGTGGAAGCCCTTTGACGAGTGGCGAGTGGCTGGCGAATCGCGGCAGAAGCGAGCTTTGGGATCGGCGAGAGCAATGCAAGAGAATTCGGATGGGGGCACAGGCCAGGAGCCGCGCTCGTGAGGGATTGTGTCCTCACGGGCTAATTGTGTCTTCCGAGGATGGCGGGAGAAGTTTTTTTGAGGAATTTCTTCCTTGCGCACACAAGTATCTTTGACGGGTTTCCCCGTTGCGCTTGCTTCTCTCAATTGTGCGCAGTCTAGCGCACTTACCGGATGTGGGGCAATGCCCACGGCGCGATTTTCACGCAACTCTCACGAAACATGCTTGGCATGGCTAACGTAACCGGGGCGCGCTTGGCCTGATTCGGCAATTGCCGAGGCGCTTGCCGGGAGCGGACGGGTGGGAACTGGATCGTGGAGTGGTTTTCCAGTCAGGTTTCCCGTTTTTTTGGATTTTCGTTTTTCTTACCGTAATCAGCTGGCGCCCCGGGACTCGGGCGCTGGCCCGGATCCGGCCCCAATCAGGCGGCCCCGGAGCCGGACTGACGAGCCTCAGGAGTGAACATGCCCAACGAGAAGCGCGCGATTCGCAGCCGGCTCGATTTTTCAAAGATTCCCACCGCAACACAGATTCCCAACCTGATTGAAGTGCAGCGGCGCTCCTATGAGCGCTTCTTGCAGATGGACAAGCTGCCCAACGAGCGCGACGACTCGGGGTTGCAGTCGGTGTTTGTGTCGGTATTTCCGATCACCGATTTCCGGGGCATTTCGCAGCTTGATTTCGTGGACTTCTCGATCGGGAACTGGGAGTGCAAGTGCGGCCACTTGAAGGGGCTGCACCACCTGCGCACGGCTTGCGTGCATTGCGGGGCGATGGTCATTACGGATCCGTTCCTTCCCGGCGAAGTGCTTTGCCAGAAGTGCGGAACGTACAACAAGAACACGCCCGACTTCTGCAACAAGTGCGGCGATCCGGTGAGCCTGCAGTTGAAGTACGACCAGCAGGAGTGCGAGGAGCGGGGCATGACCTTCTCCGCGCCGTTGAAGGTGACGGTGCGGCTGACAATTTATGAGAAGGACGCGGAGACCGGCAACAAGAGCATCAAGGACATCAAGGAGCAGGAGGTNNGACATTCCGCTGATGACGCCGAACGGCACCTTTATCGTCAACGGGACCGAGCGCGTGATTGTGTCGCAGTTGCATCGCTCGCCGGGCGTCTTTTTTGAGACGGCCAACAATCGCACCTACTTCCTGGGCAAGATCATTCCCTATCGCGGGTCGTGGGTGGAGTTCGAGTACGACCAGAAGAACACGCTCTATGTTCGCATCGATCGCAAGCGCAAGTTTCTGGGCACCATCTTTTTGCGCGCGCTGGGCTTGCGCTCGGACGAAGAGATTCTGAAGACGTTTTACACGGTGGACCGGCTGCACATTGCCGACGGCAAGCTGCAGTGGGCGGTGCAGCAGGACCTGAAGGCGGGCACGCATCTGGTGGGCGCGAAGCCGGCGCACGCGGTGCTGCATAAAGGCGAGGAGATTGCGCACTCCGGACGGAAGATTACGACGCACACGCTGCGGGCGATTCGCGCAGCCGCGATCGACAGGATCGAGGTAGAGGCGGCCGAGCTGGATGGCGCAGTGACGGCGGCCGATGTTGTCGATCTGAATACCGGCGAGGTCGTGGTTGAGGCCAACGTCGAGTTGACGGCCGACCGCTTGCACAAGGTGCTTTCCAGCGGCGCGGCAAGCTTCGAAGTATTTTTCCCGGAGCGCGACGATGTGGGCAACATCATTACCAACACGCTGAAGCGGGATTCTGTGCGCAAGCCGGAAGAAGCGCTGATCGAGATCTACCGCAAGCTCCGTCCAGGCGACCCGCCGACGCTGGATACGGCGACTGCGCTGTTTGAAGGCATGTTCTTCGACGCGCGGAAGTACGATTTCTCGCGCGTGGGCCGGCTCAAGTTCAACATCAAGTTGTATGAGAACCAGGACGCAACGCACCTGGATCATCGCACGCTGACGCCGGAGGATTTTTACGCAACGATCCGGTATTTGCTGAAGCTGCGCAAGAACATCGGCATGGTGGACGACATCGATCACCTGGGCAACCGGCGCGTGCGCGCGGTGGGCGAGCTGATGGAGAACCAGTTCCGCATTGGGCTGGTGCGCATGGAGCGGGCGATCAAGGAAAAGATGAGCGTATATCAGGAGCTTTCGACGGCGATGCCGCACGACCTGATCAACGCCAAGCCGGTGATGGCGGCCATCCGCGAGTTCTTCGGATCATCCCAGTTGTCACAATTCATGGACCAGACCAATCCTCTGTCGGAGATCACGCACAAGAGGCGCCTTTCGGCACTTGGGCCGGGCGGTTTGTCGCGTGAGCGCGCGGGCTTTGAAGTGCGCGACGTACATCCGACGCACTACGGCCGCATCTGTCCGATCGAAACTCCGGAAGGTCCGAATATTGGTCTCATTAGCTCGTTGAGCTGCTTTGCACGCATCAATGAGTATGGGTTTATCGAGTCGCCGTACCGCAAGGTCAAGGACTCGCGGATTCTGGATTATGTGGAGATCGTGAACGCAGGCGAGAGCGGCCTGCGCGTGGGCGATCACATTGAGAAGGAAGAGGCCGCGCGGCTGAATGCAGGGCTGAAGAAGGCGGGCAAGCGGGGGATCGATCAGATTCCGTTCAGCTTCTACCTCTCGGCTTGGGAAGAAGACAAGCACACCATTGCGCAGGCGAACATCGAGTTCAACGAAGAGGGCGTGATCACCGAGGACCTGGTGAATGCGCGCCGGCAGGGGAACTTTGTGCTGGTGGCGCGCGGCGATGTGGACTACATCGACGTGAGCCCCAAGCAGCTTGTATCCGTAGCTGCGTCGCTGGTTCCGTTCCTTGAGCACGACGATGCGAACCGCGCGCTGATGGGCGCGAACATGCAACGGCAGAGCGTGCCGCTGCTGGTGGCCGAGGCTCCGCTGGTGGGTACGGGCATGGAGGGCGTGACAGCTCGCGACTCCGGGGCCGTGATCCTGGCCAAGCGCAACGGTATTGTGGATTCGGTAGACTCCGAGCGCATTATCGTGCGCGTGGAGGGCGAGCATCATCCCACGCAGCTTTCGCGCGAGGTGGGTTCCGACATCTATCAGCTGATCAAGTTCAAGCGGTCGAACCAGAACACCTGCATCAATCAAAAGCCCGTTGTCCGCGAGGGCGATCGGGTTGTAAAGGGTCAGGTGATTGCCGATGGACCTTGCACCGAACAGGGCGAGCTGGCGCTGGGACGCAACGTCCTCGTGGCCTTCATGCCGTGGCGCGGCTACAACTTCGAGGATGCGATCCTGATCAGCGAAAAGCTGGTGCGGGAGGATTACTACACGTCGGTCCACATCGAGGAATTCGAGATTGAGGCGCGGGACACAAAGCTGGGACCCGAAGAGATCACGCGCGACATTCCCAACGTGAGCGAACATGCGCTGCGCGACCTGGACGAGAGCGGCGTGATCCGCATCGGCGCCCAGATCAAGCACGGCGACATTCTGGTGGGCAAGGTGACTCCCAAGGGAGAGACACAGCTTACGCCGGAAGAGAAATTGCTGCGCGCGATCTTCGGCGAAAAGGCCGGGGATGTGCGCGACGCATCGCTGACTTGCCCTCCGGGAATCGAGGGCACGGTGGTCGATGTGCGCATCTTCAGCCGCAAGGGGCAGGAGAAGGATGAGCGCGCCAAGCTGATCGAGGGCGAGTACATTGCCAAACTCGAGAAGAACCTGGGCGACGAGATTCGCATTCTTACCGATGAGCGGCTCAAGCGCCTGGACGGAATCCTGGGGCGCAAAGAAGTGTTGGCCGACCTGCACGACGAGCGGACCAACAAGCGCTTGCTGACCAAGGGCGCGCTTCTCGATCGGGAGACGATCGAACGGATTTCGACGAAAAATCTGAAGCGCATCCGCTACGCCGACAAGGACCCGCGCGTCAACGAGCAGATCGACGAGATCGAGGAGATGACTTCGCGGCAGATCGAAGTGCTGCGCAAGATCACCAACGAGAAGATTCTGAAGCTGCAGAAGGGCGACGAACTTCCGCCAGGCGTGATCAAGCTGGTAAAGGCGTATGTGGCCATGAAGCGCAAGCTTTCAGTGGGCGACAAGATGGCCGGCCGTCACGGCAACAAGGGCGTGATTGCGCGCATATTGCCTGAAGAGGATATGCCGTATCTGCCCGATGGAACTCCGGTGGAGATTGTGCTGAATCCGCTCGGTGTGCCTTCGCGTATGAATGTGGGCCAGATTCTGGAGACACATCTTGGCTGGGCCGCACATGCGCTGGGCAAGAAGATTGCCGACCTGATCAAGGCCAACACGGATGCGGCGTATACGCGCGAACTGTTCAAGAAGGAGTTCGCGGGAACCGCAACGCTGCGGCAGTTGCTGGAGCTGGACGACGAGATGCTGTTGCGCGTGGGAGCAGGCATGGAGCACGGCATCTGGTTCGGGACCGCGGTCTTCGACGGTGCGCAGGAGAGCGAGATCAAGGCGCTTCTGGCTTCGGCCGGTTTGCCTTCATCGGGCAAGACGCCACTGTTCGACGGCATGACGGGCGAGCAGTTCGAGCAGCCTGTGACGGTGGGCTACATCTACATGCTGAAGCTGTCGCACTTGGTCGATGACAAGATTCACGCACGGTCGATCGGGCCGTACTCGCTGATTACGCAACAGCCGCTGGGCGGCAAGGCGCAGTTCGGCGGTCAGCGATTCGGCGAGATGGAAGTGTGGGCGCTCGAGGCATATGGCGCGGCTTACATCCTGCAGGAATTGCTGACGGCGAAATCCGACGATGTCTATGGCCGTACGAAGATCTATGAAGCAATCGTCAAGGGTGAGGCGGCGATCGAGCCCGGCGTGCCGGAGTCGTTCAACGTGCTGATTCGCGAGTTGCAGTCGCTGTGCCTGGACGTGGAGCTGATCAAGCGCGCGGATCTGATCAAGAAGCTCCCTGCGCCGGATTTGGCAGCGGTGGCCGACTAGAAGCGAGTTTTCAGTCATCAGTTGTCAGTAGTCAGTTTTTGGCGATCTGCGAAAGACATCATCGTGATCGACAAAGTGAACGAGCAGCACGGTCGAACTGAAAACTGACGACTGACCACTGTATTAAGGGTTCTTCTTGAAAGCGGTAAACACCGCTTCCCGGGAAGGAAGGGCCCATCAAAGAATCCCGGGAAAAGCCGCGGCAGGCCGAAAGGCTCGCCAAGGAGGGTCGCCTTGTTTCGTTCGAACCCGTTTGAGCTTTCCAGCCCCATTACCGACTTTGACGCCATCCGCATCATGCTTGCATCGCCGGAGAAGATCCGCAGTTGGTCGCATGGTGAGGTAACCAAGCCTGAGACCATCAACTACCGCACGTTCAAGCCGGAACGCGACGGCCTGTTCTGCGCGCGCATCTTTGGACCGGTGACCGACTGGGAGTGCCTCTGCGGCAAGTACAAGCGCATGAAGCACCGCGGCGTTATCTGCGACAAGTGCGGCGTGGAAGTGACGGTGAGCAAGGTGCGCCGCGAGCGCATGGGCCACATCGAGCTTGCCTCTCCATGCTCGCACGTGTGGTTCTTCAAGGGCCTGCCTTCGAGAATCGGCCACCTGCTCGACATCTCATTGCGCGACCTTGAAAGTATTTTGTACTTCGAGTCGTATGTCGTGGTCGATCCCGGCGACGCGCCGGTGAAGGAACGCGAGATCATCAAGGACGAAGGCAAGTTCCGCGAGCTTGACCAGCAGTTCCGCCCCTCGGGGTTCAAGGCCATGATGGGCGCGGAGGCGATCAAGGAGCTGCTCAAGCGGGTGCAGATCGAAGAGCTATCGGTGGAGCTGCGCGAGCGGATGAAGACCGAGACCTCGGTGCAGAAAAAGATCAAGTATGCCAAGCGGCTGAAGGTTGTGGAGGCGTTCCGCAAGAGCTCGAACAAGCCGCACTGGATGATTCTGGATGTGCTGCCGGTGATTCCACCGGAACTGCGCCCGCTGGTGCCGCTGGATGGCGGACGCTTCGCCACGTCTGATTTGAACGATCTTTATCGCCGAGTGATCAACCGCAACAACCGGTTGAAGAAGCTGATGGACCTGCATGCGCCGGAAGTGATTGTGCGCAACGAGAAGCGGATGCTGCAGGAAGCGGTGGACGCGTTGTTCGACAACGGCCGCCGTGGGCGCGTGCTGAGGGGCGCGAACAACCGCCCGCTGAAGTCGCTGTCTGACACGCTGAAGGGCAAGCAGGGCCGCTTTAGACAGAATTTGTTGGGCAAGCGCGTGGATTACTCGGGCCGATCGGTGATCGTGGTGGGTCCAGAGTTGAAGCTGCACCAGTGCGGGCTGCCGAAGAAGATGGCGCTCGAGCTTTTCAAGCCGTTCATCTATCACAGGCTGGAGCAGACGGGAAATTGCACGACCATCAAGCAGGCCAAAGAGATGGTGGAGATGCAGGAGCCGGTGGTGTGGGACATTTTGGAAGAGGTCATCAAGGACCACCCGGTGCTGCTCAATCGCGCTCCGACCCTGCACCGGCTTGGCATTCAGGCGTTTGAGCCGGTCCTGGTTGAGGGCAAGGCGATCAAGATTCACCCGCTGGTATGCACGGCGTTCAACGCGGATTTCGACGGCGATCAGATGGCGGTTCACATTCCTCTGTCTCCCGAGGCGCAGATCGAAGCCAGCGTGCTGATGCTCGCGTCGCACAACATTTTGTCTCCGGCCTCTGGCCAGCCGATCACGGTGCCCACGCAGGACATGGTGCTTGGGCTTTATTACCTGACCAAGGCGAAGAAAGGCGGCAAGGGGGAAGGACGCGTGTTTGCCAACACCGAAGAGATCCTGATGGCGCTCGAAGCCAAAGAGGTGGAGACGCTTTCGCCGATCCGGCTGCGCTATACGGGCAAAGTGCTGGATATGACCACGGCCTATGACGACCAGGATCTGACGCACACCGAGGCGGTGGACTTCAACAAGCAGTACATCTCGACGACGGTTGGGCGCGTGATTCTGAACGACTCGCTGCCGGCGGGGATGCCGTACGTGAACGGCCTCTTGAAGAAGAAGGGCATTGGGCAACTGGTGAACTACTGCAACCAGAACCTGGGCCTTGAAGTGACGGTGGGGATGCTGGACCGGATCAAGTCGCTGGGGTTCAATTACGCGACGAAGTCGGGGCTTTCCGTTGGCCTGGACGACATGGTGATTCCAGACAGCAAGTACACCACGGTCGATGCCGCGGACAAGAAGGTGATCGAGGTCCAGAAGCAGTACATGGACGGCGCCATCACCAACGGCGAGCGTTCCAACAAGGTCATCCAGATGTGGTCGGCGGTGACCGATCAGGTGGCCGACGAAATGTTCGGCAACATGAAGAGGGCGGACGACGAAGGGGCGATGAATCCGATTTACATCATGGCCGACTCCGGCGCTCGCGGATCGAAGCAGCAGATTCGCCAGCTCTCGGGCATGCGCGGACTGATGGCCAAGCCTTCCGGCGAAGTGATTGAGACGCCCATCACGGCGAACTTCCGCGAGGGGCTGACGGTGCTGGAATACTTCATCTCGACGCACGGCGCCCGCAAGGGATTGGCCGATACGGCGCTGAAGACAGCCGACTCCGGCTATCTGACGCGGCGTCTGGTGGACGTGGCCCAGGATGTGATCGTGACCGAGTACGACTGCGGCACGGTGGAAGGCATCTACGTGGGTGCGATCGTGGAGTCGGGCGAGATTATCGAGCCGCTGCGGGACCGCATCATCGGGCGCGTCACGCTGGATCGCATCAAGGACTACGACGGCAACGTGGTGGTGGATGTGAACCAGGGGATCGATGAGGATATTGCATCGGCCATCCAGGGCGCGGGCGTTGAGAAGGTGAAGATCCGCTCGGTGCTGACCTGCGAGTCGCGGCGCGGCGTATGCGCGCTGTGCTACGGACGCAACCTTGGTTCGGGACGCATGGTGGAGTTGGGCGAGACCTGCGGCGTCATCGCCGCACAATCGATCGGCGAGCCGGGCACGCAGTTGACCATGCGTACCTTCCACGTGGGCGGCACGGCCAGCCGCGTACAGGACAAGTCGCGCCTGGACGCAAAGAACAATGGCTTTGTGCGCTTCATCAATCTGAACACCGTGGAAGCCAAGGACGGCTTGCTGGTGGCGATGAACCGCTCCGGCTCGGTGGCCATTCAGGACGAACGGGGCCGTGAGAAGGAGCGCTACCAGGTGGTTTACGGAGCGCGCCTCAAGGTGAAGGACGGCGAGCACGTGAAGCTGGGCCAGTTGCTGGCAGAGTGGGACCCCTACACCTACTCCATCCTCACTGAAATCGGCGGCACGGTGCAGTTCAAGGATTTGCAGGAAGGCATCACGCTGAACGAAGAGGTGGACGAAGTGACCGGCCTCTCGCGTTGGGTTGTGGCCGACTCACCGGACGAGAAGCGGCAACCGGCGTTCGTGGTGAAGAATGCCAAGGGGCACAAGCGCTATCTGCTGCCCCGCGGCGCTCACCTGATGATTCAGGACGGCGACGAAGTGGGTCCTGGCGACGTGCTCGCGAAGATTCCCAAGGAGAGCACGCGGACCAAGGACATCACGGGCGGTTTGCCTCGCGTAGTGGAGTTGTTCGAGGCGCGCAAGCCGCGCGAGACGGCGATCATCAGCGAGATCGACGGCGTGGTTCGCTTTGGCGAAGTTGCCAAGGGGCAGCGCAAGATTTACGTGACCGCGGACAACGGCGACGAGAAGGAATACTCGGTGCAGCGCGGCATTCACGTGAACGTCCAGGAAGGCGAGCGTCTGCGCGCAGGCGACCCGCTGATGGATGGGCCCTTGAACCCGCACGACATTCTGGATGTGCTGGGCGAGAAGGAACTGCAGTCTTACCTGGTGAACGAGATCCAGGAGGTCTATCGTCTGCAGGGCGTGGCCATTTCGGATAAACACATTGAAGTTATCGTCCGGCAGATGCTCAGGTGGGTCAGGATCGACGATGTGGGCGACACCAACTTCCTGCTCGAACAGCAGGTGGACCGGTTCCGCTTCCGCGAAGAGAATGACCGCGTCATGGCTAGCGGTGGCCGTCCTTCGACCGGGCGTCCGCTGCTGCTGGGCATCACCAAGGCATCGCTCTCGACTGACAGCTTTATCTCCGCGGCCAGCTTCCAGGAGACGACGCGTGTGCTTACCGAGGCCAGCATCAACGGCGCGGTGGACAACCTGCGCGGCTTGAAGGAGAACGTGATCGTCGGTCGGCTCATTCCGGCCGGCACGGGCCTGGAGTACTACCGCAACGTGCAGCTCTCACCGGAGCTGGAGGAAGCGGCAGCTCGGGTGCAGCAGGAAGTGAGCGCGGAGATAGAAGCCGCCGAGCGCGAACTCGAGCTGATGCGCCAGGAGGGCGAGGCGGAGGAGATGGCCGCCGAGTAAGGGCTGCTGTCTCGAATCTCCATCCCACGCTTCGCAAGAGGCGCGAAGGATGGGGCGCCCAGATTCCAGTATCGGTGGAAACAGGCAAGAGAGGCCCGGCGAAAGCCGGGCCTTTTTTCATTCGCTGTCCTGGTGCGAAAGTTCCTGGTGCGAGAGTTCCTGGCTTTGCTGGCCGGTGATCATTTCTTCGATGTGACGCTTGGTATTCTTGGCTGCGTACATGGCCGCGTCCGCGACACTCAAGAGGGCGTCGAGAGAAGTAGCATCTTCAGGGAAGAGCGCGACTCCGACGCTTGCCGAACCGTGCAGAGTGTATCCCTCGAGGAAAAACGGATCGTCGAAGCAGCGTTCCAGGCGGAGGGCAATCTCCTCGACATCGGCACGGCTCCGCGCCACCGAAATGAGAGCGGCGAATTCGTCGCCGCCGAATCGGGCCAGCTTGTCGTGAGGACGAATCTGCCGCTTCATCCTGATCGCTGCTTCTTGCAGATAGAGGTCTCCGACATGATGTCCATAGATGTCATTTACCTGCTTGAATTTATCGAGGTCGATGTAGATGAGTCCAAAGATGCCGGCGTTTTGGCGCGCCTCCAGAATTTGCCGATCCAGATGCTTGTCCAGCGAGAAGCGATTGTGAATGTCGGTGAGCAGGTCGAACTCGGAGCGATGGGTGAGATCGGAGTAGAGGCGGCGGTTCTCGATGGCCAGAGTGGCTAGCCCCACCGCCATCAAGAGGGCCTCGGACTCGATGGCGCTGGGTTTGGTGAGTGGATCGAACGCCGCAAACAGGACGCCGAGTGCGGGTCCGGAGCGGGCGGGAATCTCGTTCTCGACGATACGAAGACCGGTAAGCTTTGGCGGGCAGTTTCCAAGTTGTGCACCATCGGCGATCTGGCACCAGCAGGGAGCGCCATGCAGCTTGAAGGAGACGAGTTCAGTGATCTCTTCGACGATCTTAGCGAGCGGCCGGGAGCCGTTGATGTCTTCGAGGATGCGGCTGCGGCGTTTTTCGATGTAAGCGAGGGCAGCCGTCTGGCGGCGCACTCTGCGCTCGATCATCCAGCCCCGTGCGCCACCGGCGAGGACCACGGCAAGCAGCAAGCCGACGAGTAGCATAAGGTTGCGGACGTTCAGCAAAGAAGGCTTGGCTACGACCGCAATATCGTCGAAGGAACGCATCAGAATATCGAATGCCACCGGACCGTTGAATGGATCGGAATCGTGGACGGTGCAGATTCCGATGACGCGCACCCTGGAACCCAGGGGAATTTGCTTCATCTCCAGAAACGGGCCGCTCGGGTGCCGGTAGATGGCTGAGAAGGGGTGGCCGTCCGAGACCAGGACGTATTCGTCCTGCGCGCCCTCGCGCGCCTCCGTCACGACCTGACCTTCGATGGAAACCAGATCGTAGTGGTGGCCACCACCCTGGTCGCTGCTCACGGCCAGTTGCCGCCAAGTCACAGGGAGAGGCGCGACCGGCGCCTGCACCCGACTATCTTTGATTTCCCCGTGAGTTAGTGTCAAGAAGCCGTCGTTTGCGCTCCGTGCCTGATCGGCAAGGATTACATCCGGAAAACCAGTTGCGTCCGCCATGTCGCCGATGCGCAAGGGGATGTCGGTCCTGGTCCTGATCCACAGGCTCCTGTCGCCGCTTTGTAGCACAACCACCGAACCGGACTGATAGTAAGTGATCGTGCCATGGACCCTGATCCTCGGCGTGAGATTGCTGACACGATAGCCGCCCAGAATCTGGTTCATGGGCGTCACGGGGAGAGCCCATGAGTCGGTGTTGGCGCGATTGAGGATTCTTATGTGTGCCGGCGTGGGAACATGGAGCACAATGCCGGTCATTTGCATCTTGTCGTCGAATTCCCCTCCGGCTGTCCCGGTGACCTCCACCTCGTCGTCCAGCATGCCATTAGCCGCGTCCTGATCGTCGCCATCCACAATTGCCTCGACATAGCCTCCGTCGGTGAGCAATTGCAAGGTGGTACTGCGCACGGAGGCCGTCGAACTCGCAACCAGGTCGGCAGCGCGGATCACGCCGCGGATTGTGACCAGAACACAGTCGCGTTGCCCGAGAATCAGGTCGCTGAAAGTGACGGGAAGGGGTTTAGGCAGGGCGCCGTGGTGGAGCATTGCCACGTCATTGCTCACGATAATGGGACGGAAGCTCTCGCGCGTCGTCCCTTTTACCAGGACGCGATCCCCGGGGGCCAGTTTGGCGTCCATCGTGAAGAACACAAAAATGGCAAGATCGCCGTCCTGCACAAAGAGCAGATGTTCATAACCGCGGAAGTAAGTAACCGTCCCCTCGAAGGCGACAGGTATCGATTGGCTGGCCTCGGCATTGGTCAGGGCGTGAATGGCGCGCAGGGAGGTAAGCGTAGCGGGCGTCTCAGCCCAGGCAGCCATGGCACAGGCGAGAACGACGACGAATGTTGTAACCGACCTCTTCATTGCGCAGAATCCAGGGAGCAAGCGTCCTGTTCTCTTACCCCTAAAGGTACCTATCGGCAGAAGTTGTCGCATTCATCACCCACGATCGAGAATTCACTGGCAACCTGCCAGGAAGTACCAATGGCCGGATTCTGTGCATTGTTCATCTTACGCCCGCAGGAATTCGGCCAGAACGCAACTTTTGGGGTACGGCGGTACGATTCGGTGCGTGGCGGAAATACGGCATTGCCAGCGAAGGTGCGCCTGTTGACTTCGATGCAGGGTGGGTACTGCCCCTGAGACTGGAGGCAGGGAGAGCGAGGGCGGTACGCTCTTCTGTCTGGTCTTTCCGTGTGAGTCAGAGATTCCGCAGCTCGACTTGCTCAGTCTCGATTTCGTGTCTGCGTTTTTTCGCCACGTACATGGCGGCGTCCGCGGCGCTGAAGAGGCCGTCGCTGGTGGTGGCGTCCAGCGGATAGAGCGCGATGCCGACGCTGGCTGAACCTAGCAGGAGGTGCTCGCCGATGGCAAAGGGCTCGTCGAGGCAGCGCTCGAGGCGCATGGCGATCTCCAAGACCTCATCCCGTTTGCAGACGAGAGGAAGCAGGACGGCAAATTCGTCGCCACCCAGCCGGGCCAGCATGTCGCGGGAGCGGAGCTGGTGCTTCATGCGCAGGGCGACTTCCTGGAGGTAACGGTCTCCGACCTGGTGGCCGTAGATGTCGTTGACCTTCTTGAAGTCATTGAGATCGATGTAAATCAAGCCGAAGGTGCCGGCATTGCGGCGCGCCTCCTCAATTCTCTGATCCAGGTACCTCTCCATGGAGAATCGGTTGCGGACGTCGGTGAGCAGATCAAATTCGGAGCGGCGGCGCAGATCGGAGTAAAGGCACCTGGTGTCGATCGCGAGAGCGGCCAGGCCGACCGCCATCGAGAGGGCCTCGGCCTCGACGGGGCGGGGTTTGGTGAGGGAATCGAGCGCGGCAAAGATGGCGCCGTGGGGGGGGCCGGAGTGGGCCGGAATGCTGCTGCGGACGACGCGCAGGCCGGTGAGTTTTTGGGGGCAGTTTCCGAGTTGCACTCCATCGGCAAGCTGGCACCAGCAGGGAGCGCCACGCAGTTTGAAGGAGACAATTGAGGTAATATCTCCAACGATGTCGGCGAGGGAACGAGAGCCGTTGATATCCTCGAGAATGCGGCCGCGGCGCTTCTCCTCAAAAGCCAACGTGGCGTTATGGCGGCGCAGTTTGCGTTCAATGGTCCATGCCCTGAGGCCGCCGGCGAAGGACAGCGCGATCAGCAAGCCGACGAGAAGAGTGAGGTTGCCAACGGAGAGCAAGGGGGGCTTGCCGACGACCGCAACATCGTCGAAGGAACGCAGCAGGATATTGAAGGGAACCTCTTCGCCGGGGTTGATTGTATTGGCTTGAACAATCGTGCAGATGCCGGTGACTCGGATTCTGGAGCCCTGCGGAATCAGCTTCATGGGCGGGAGCACGCTGTCCGCGGGCGGGTGGCGGTAGATTGCAGTGAAGAGACGGCCATCGGAGGTGACTACGTACTCATCCTGCGAGGCCTCCCGGACCTCCGTCACTACCTGTCCTTCGATGGAGACCAGGTCATTCTGATGGCCGTCGGGCGTGTTGCTGCTCCAGAAGCCCAACTCGCGCCAGGTGGAGGGGTGGGGCGTCACGGGCTTGAGGATATGTGTGTCCTGGATTTCGGCGTCGGTGAGGGTCAGAAGGCGGTCATGTGCGTCGGGAAAGCCGGTTGCGTCGGCCTGGTCGCCAATTTGCAATGGTTCGTGGGTATGGGTTCCGATCCAAAGACTCTTGGGGCCGTCCTGGAGCACGATGGCCGAGCCAGGGAGGTAATAGGTGATGGTTCCATGAACCCGGACCCTCGGCGTGAGATCGCGCATATGATAGTCGGCAAGAATCCGGTCCATGGGTGTGAGGGGAAGGGACCACGGGCTGGAGGTGGCGCTATGGAGCATCCTGACATTCGCCAGCGATGAAACGTAGAGCACGGACCCAGTTTGCTGCATCTTGTCGTCGAACTTTCCCGCGGCAATGCCCGTGACATCAACTTCGGCGTCCAACAGGTTCTTGATTGCGGTCTTGTCGTCGCTGTCGACGTACGCCTGGATGGGGCCACCTTCTGTGAGCAACTGCAGTTGTGTACTGCGGACGGGGACCGGTCGGCTAACAATCAGATCGGCGGCGCGGACAAAGGCATGCACGGTGACCAGCAGGCAATCGCGCTGGGCGCGAATCAACTCGTCGAACGTGGCTGGGATGGGCTCGGGCGGGGCGCCATGATGGAGCAGAGTTACGCTGTCGGCGATCACGATCGGGTGAAAACTCTCACGCGTGTTTCCTCGCACCAGAACGCGATCGCCGGCAACCAGTTGGGGAGGAGCGGGGGGCCGGACAAAGATGGCAGAGTCGCCGTCCTGCACGAAGAGCAAACTTTCATAGGAGCGCACATAGTTAACCGTAGCTTCGAAGGCGACGGGAACTTTCCGGCTGGCTTGTGCATTCGTCAAGGCGCGAATGGCGCGCAGGCTGGTGAGCGGGGCTGGCGCTGCCGCCCAGGCAGCCGANNCCGAAGCGCATCCGAGAACCACTGCGAAAGTGAGGAAGAGCTTCTTCATCGAGAATAATCCGGCGCAACAGGAGCAGTCTTGACTGGTATCGAGCCGCCCTAGCCAACAGAACTTGCGGCGTGAGTG
>PLFY01000052.1:11086-14720 GCA_003138365.1 Acidobacteriaceae bacterium | reverse complement strand
TGGGGCACAGCTTCATTCCCCGTGGGTCCGTGAAGCCGATGCACGACTAGAAAGAAACAAAAATGCAAGTTCAAAAAAAAGACGTTGTCATGGAGTTCTACGGACTCCCACCCATCGGACAAAAACAAGGACGTCCGATGGATGGGGCACAGNNNNACAGCTTCATTCCCCGTGGGTCGGTGAAGCCGGCGCACGACTAGAAAGCGAGCCGAATTCCGGAAAACTGCCAGCGCGTCTCCGGCGAGAAGAAATTCCGGTAGCTGGCGCGGATGTGCGCCGCGGGCGTGACACACGAGCCGCCCCGCAGGATCATCTGGCCGCTCATGAACTTGCCGTTATACTCGCCCAGCGACCCCGCCACGGGGCGATAGCCGGGATAACCCAGGTAGGCGCTTGCCGTCCACTGCCAGCAATCTCCAAACAACTGCGTTGGGCCTTCCCAGGGCTGCGCCAATTCTCCGGACTCATGCAGAGCCGGCGCAGGCCGCAACCGTCCTGAATCCAGGAGGTTTCCACCGACCTCTTGCCCCTTGGCCGCCGCCTCCCATTCAAACTCCGTGGGCAGCCGGCGGCCGGCCCAGCGGGCATAGGCGTCGGCTTCAAAGTAGCTCACCTGGCTTACCGGCGTGGACTCCATCCGGGCCAGCGGCAGGTCGCCGCGCAGGGTAAACACGCTCCAGTCGCCGCTTTCGCTGGTCCAGTAGAGCGGCGCCCGCCAGCCGTTTCGTTGCACCGCCATCCAACCATCGGAGAGCCAGAACTCCGGCCGCCGGTAGCCGCCATCGGCCATGAATTCGGCAAACGCCCCGCAGGTGACCAGCCGCCGGCCAAGCGAGTACGGTTCCAGCCAAACCCGGTGGCGCGGCTGCTCATTGTCGAAGCAGAAACCCTGGTCACCGTGCCCAATCTCGTGGAGCCCACCCTCAAACGGCTGAAAGGCCATCGCCGGACGTCCCGGAGCCGGCCTTTGAGGCGAGGGAGACCGCAAAGCTCCATCTCCCGCCGTCTCGCCTTCGTCCAAATAGACCGGGCGCAGCGGGTTGGTAAAGAATGCGTGCAGAATGTCGGTCAGCAGCAGCTCCTGGTGCTGCTCCTCGTGGTTCAAGCCCAGTTCAATGCGCTTGAGCGCCTCCGGATCGGGATTGCGCTCCAGCAGCCGTTCGATCGCCGCATCGACGTGCCGCCGATAGCGCAAGACCTCATCCAATCCAGGCCGCGCGAACGACGCCCGCAGCCGCTTCTCAGGGAAGGGGCCCAGGTTCTGGTAATAGCTGTTGAAGAGCCAGGGAAAGTCCACGTTGAACAAGCCGTAGGCGGGCACGAACTCCCTTAGAATGAATGACTCGAAGAACCATGCGGTGTGGGCCAGGTGCCACTTGGCCGGCGAGGCCTCGGGCGTGGACTGCACCATCATGTCCTCCGGCGTGAGAGGCGCGCACAATGCCAGAGTCCGCTGCCGCACCGCGCGGAACCTGACGCCAATTTCGATTTCCGGAGTAGAGCGGGTTGTTGCGCTCACGGTATGCCCTCCCGCACGGGGACGAATGGTTCCAGAACCAGACCACTCTGTGTCATTTTGCCCGACCACTCACAGAATCGTCCAATTTTCGCTCGACGAGCTTTCCTCTTGCGCCGTCTAATGTTTAGTGGTCCAATGCCGGTGAGCGATGATTTGCACACTTCGCCCGGATTCCTTCGATGAGGAGGGAATATGTTCAGTTGGAAGCAGCACCGCTTTCTGACGGCTTTGGCACTTGTCGCAGTCCTCGGATCGAAGTGCGGTGCGGCCTTCGGCCAGGTTCCCACCGAGCCCGCCGCCCAGGCTCCGGCCGTCACAACGCAGCCCCAGACCACGAACGTCGTTCCTCAGGTTCCACCAACCCCTAAACAGTTGGGCGACGCGCTGATGGCGCACCAGCGCTACCAGGCCGCCATCGAAGCTTATAAGAAGAGTCCCGGCGGGTCCGCCGAAGTGTTAAACCAGATGGGCATCGCTTACCAGATGATGTTCAACCTCGATGAGGCGATCAAATGCTACGAGGGGTCGCTGCGGCTGGAACCCCGCAGTGCCCCTGTTCTGAACAACCTTGGCACCGTTTACGACTCGCTCAAGCAATACGGCGCCGCGGAACGGATGTACCGCAAGGCGGTCAAGCTCGATCCCCGATCCGCGCTCATTGAAAAGAATCTCGGCACCAGCCTGCTGGCCCAACATCATTACAAGAAAGGCTGGGCGGCCTACCAGGCGGCTCTGGCCATCGATCCGCAGGTGTTTGAGAGCAGCGTCAGTCCCAGGGTCGATAATCCAGCCTCCGTGCAGAATCGCGGAGCCATGAATTACTACATGGCCAAGGGCTGCGTGCGCGCCGGCCAGAACGACTGTGCCATCCAATACCTCCGCATGGCTCTCAACGAAGGGTTCACGAATCCTAAAAAGATCGAAGCCGACAGCGAGTTCGCCGGCCTGCGCGGCGTGCCCGCCTTCGAGCAGCTTCTGGCCGCGCAGGGTCCCCATTAGAGCAAAATCAGGGAAACTGTGCCCAATGGGATTCATTCAGGGTCGCCGCTCCCTGTTGGTCGCGTCGACTTTGCTGCATGGCCTCTGGGTACATCATCCCTGATTTTGCTGTAAATTCGCATCGCGCCTTCGAGCCAAGCCTGCGAATTCTGTCGTCTATCGGAGGCTTGCAAACGTCTATCTGCATGGGCCTGTCTTCAAGCCCCGTGGAGTTGCCATGAAATTCCGTCTCTTGTCCGCAGTTGTTTTCGGTCTCGCACTCACGCTTGCCGCTACTGCGCAGGATGCGCCTGCCACTCCGCCTGCCACTGCCCCCACGGGTCAAGCCCCGGCGCAGGGGAGCGGCTCGGGCCGGTGGCAGGGTCAAGGGCAGGGCCAGGGTCAGCGGGGGGGCGGGCGAGGCGGCATGGGCGGTGGAATGGGCCAGGGACGCGGTGTGATGGGAACCGTTACGCAAGTTGCGGCAGATCACTATACGATCAAAACCGACGCCGGCGAAACCTACACTGTCCACTACAGTGCCAACACCCGCATCGTCAAACAAACCGCACAGGGCCGCGGTCAGGGTCAGGGCCAAGGTCAGGGCCGGGGGCGCGGAGAAGGCGAAGGCGGACAGGGCGGGCGCGGCGGAGGGAATCCTCCTGAGACGATCAAGCCGACTGACATCAAGGTGGGCGACGCCATTGCTGCCATGGGCGAGATCGACGCGACGGCCAAGACCGTTGGCGCAGTGATGGTGGCGCAGCTCGACCCGGAGCGCGCCAGGCAAATGCGCGAGATGCAGGCCAACTACGGCAAGACCTGGCTGATGGGCAAGATCACCGCCGTGGACGGCGTGAAAGTCACCCTCATGGGCACGGTGGACAACGCCGCCCACTCCTTTGTAGCCGACGAGAACACCAGCTTTCGCAAGCGCCGCGACCCCATCACGCTGGCCGATCTCGCGGTGGGCGACACGGTGCGCGTCGAAGGCGCCGTGAAGGATGGAACCTTTCTGGCAACTACGGTGAACGCGATGGGCGCGCCGCAGGGAGGAAATCCAACGGTCCCGCGCAGTGCTCCGCCTCAGTGACAGATCGCTGAGAGGTCAAGACGAATGGTTCGACAGATTGCAGC
>PLFY01000052.1:0-11039 GCA_003138365.1 Acidobacteriaceae bacterium | reverse complement strand
GATCTATCTTCCAGGAAGAGCAAAAAACTCCGGAAAGGGAGCGGCCACCCTCATGAATGATTTGGCGGAATTGGATGAAATCGCTGAACTGGTCCGCGTCGATGCAGTCACGCGAAGATTCCCACTCGACCATAGTTACGTCAGCGCCCTCGACAACGTGAACCTGCGTGTGGCTCCCGGCGAGTTTCTGGCGATCGCCGGCCCCAGCGGAAGCGGCAAGTCCACGCTGCTTAACTTGATCGGCTGCATCGATAAGCCGACCAGCGGCCACATCCTCATCGATGGCGTGGATACGTCCACGCTGAATCCGGCCCGCATGACCGCGCTCCGCCGCGAAAAGATCGGCTTCGTCTTTCAAACTTTCAATCTCATTCCGGTGTTCACCGCTGCCGAGAATGTTGAGTTTCCGCTGCTGGTGCAGGGCTTCAGCAGCGGCGAGCGGCGTCAGAGAGTCGCCGCCGCTCTGGAAAGTGTTGGGCTTTCCGCACGCGCCAATCATCGCCCCGATCTGCTCTCCGGCGGCGAACGTCAGCGCGTGGCAGTTGCGCGCGCGATCGTTCATCGTCCCGCGCTGGTGCTTGCCGACGAGCCCACCGCCAACCTGGATACCCGCAACGCCACGCAACTCATCGACCTGATGCACGACCTCAACCGCCGCTTCGGTCTCACTTTCATCTTCTCTACGCACGACCAGCGGCTACTGGAGCATACGGATCGCATCGTCCGCCTGACCGATGGACAAGTCGTCGCCGACACACTTACTGCCGAAAGCATCATTCCCCAAAACTTGAGTCAAGGAGCCAGCCATGGGCAAGTTCTTGCTTCTCGCCTTTAGAAACGTCTTTCGCAACCGCCGCCGCACCATCATGACTCTCATCATGGTTGGCGGAGGCGTGGCTGGACTGCTGCTGGTTGGGGGCTTCTTTGCCCGCATGTTCTGGGGCCTGCGCGAGAGCACAATCAACGACGGCCTCGGCCACATCCAGATATTCACCGCTGAACACTTTAACCGCGAAGAGAAGCATGTTCTCGATACCGGCATCGACAACTGGCGGCAGGTGGCGGCAACGGCTTCCACCGGCGGCCATGTGCGCGGCGTCGCGCCTCGCATCGAGTTCTACGGAATGCTTTCGAACGGCGTGAAATCAGGGGTCTTCATGGGCAGCGCGGTCGACCCTGTTGCCGAAAGCAGCCTCGGCTTCAGCCCCCGGCTTGCCGCGGGAAGAGACCTGGACAGCAAGCCCAGCGGCGAGACAGAAGCGCTCATCGGCATCGGAGTCGCGCGCTCAATGAACGTCAAGCCGGGCGACGGGCTGACGCTGCTGGCGGTTACTTCAGACGGCGCGTTGAATGGAATCGACGTGCAGATCGTTGGCCTGGTCAACACGGGCTTCAAGGAGGTGGATGACCGATATCTGCGCATCACGCTGCCCTCCGCACAGCGCCTGCTGCAAAGCGACCGGGTTACAAACCTTGTGGTCGGTTTGGACAAAACTGAAAACACCGATATGGTCGCGGCTGAACTCGCACCGCGCCTGCGCGGCCTGCCGCAGCAGTTGGTCCTGAAGAAATGGATCGATTTGGCTGCCTATTACAAACAGGTCCGCTCCCTCTTCAGCACTATCTTCGTCTTTCTCGGCGTCATCGTCTTTTTCATGGTTCTCATGTCCAGTGTGAACACGCTGCTCATGACCATGTTCGAACGCACACGCGAGATCGGCACCATGCTGGCAATGGGCACACCGCGCTCCTGGATCATGGCCCTGTTCGTGGTTGAAGCCACGCTGCTCGGCATCATGGGAGCAATCGTGGGCGTGGTGGGAGGCAATCTGCTTGGATTCCTCTTGAATCACGCCGGCCTCCACCTGCCTCCGCCGCCCGGAACCACCGTCCCCATGGCCTTCCGTGTTCTCTTTGTGCCGAGCCTGATGATCGGCTCCTCGATATTGGTCGTCGTTTCTCTGGCCCTCGCGGCTATCTTCCCGGCGATCCGCGCATCCCGGCTGCAAATTGCGGAGGCACTCGCTCATGTCTAGCATCAACTGCGTACTGCGAACATTCCTGCTGGTCTTCTTTGTCGGCCTGCTGCTGGCCTGCGTGCTGGTCGGTCACGCCGCAACCGCTGTAACTCCCGATGCCGAGGCTATACTCAAGCGCGCCGACCTGTTTCGCAACGGCTGGCCTTCTTATGTTCTGAAAGTAAAGATCACCAACTTCGAGTCAGACAAAGCAGACGAAGAAAAACTCTATGAGGTCTCGCAAAAGGGCACAGAAAAGACTTATGTCGAATTCATGAGCCCTCGCGAGAAGGGCGAGCACCTGCTTATGCTCGGCGACGATATGTGGATCTATCTGCCGGACACGAGCCGCCCCATTCGCATCACGCCGCTCGAACGTCTCTCCGGCGACGCCTCCAACGGCGACGTTGCCCGCACCAACTACGCCGCCGATTACACGCCCGTCTATCTCCGGACCGAGAAAGTGGGCGCCGAGGAATGTTATGTCCTCGATCTCACCGCCAAGCGCAAGGGCGCCACCTACCAGCGCATTTCATTCTGGGTGCGCGTCCAGGATGCACGTCCCGTGAAGGCCGAGTTTTATCTGACCTCGGGCAAACACATCAAGTCAGCCACATTCGACGACTTTATGACCGTTGGTAGCAGAACGCAGCTTCGCCGCATGACCCTCTACGACGAAATCCGGCATAACTCTCACAGCGTACTCGAGTATTCCGGCATCGCCCCGCGCGAGTTACCCGACAAACTTTTCTACCAGGGCCGCACAGACCGCTTCTGAATCATCGCGGTGGACTTGATCCAGGGCGCCCCGATCTAGTGTAGGCCACCGCAAATAGAGTCCTTTACCGATGCTCGCAAATGGGCGGACATCGCGGAAGAGACTTCCCTCAGGGGCTAAAGCCCGGCTCGTTTTTGCGCCATTTATGGCACGACTGAAGTCGTGCCCTTTCAAAACATAAACGACCATCTGTGTGGCGGACACCACTAGCTTGTGAGACATGGGAATGAAAAAACTCAACCGCAAAGTGCAGCCTCATCGACAGGGTTCGTCAAACTCCATGAAACTCCGTTTCCTCATCCCGATCGTCCTAGTGGCCGCTTCCTGGCAATTGGCGGCCCAGGACGATCCAGCGCCGGATGCACCACCTGCCGAGTCGCGGCATGATTTTCGCTACTCCATCGCCGCCATCGACGACGCAACTGTCTATAGCGATCTTCAAGTACCGCTGCCCAAGCTTCTGAATCAGTTGCTCCTGGAGCCATCGTTTACGCTGCGTTACAAGCCTCGCTGGAGCTTCTCAAGCAGCCTTGTGGCACTCGCCGATACTTACACTGACTCTTACACTCAGTTACGCGTGAAAGAGACTTATGCGGGGCTGTCCGCCGGAGACTTCGACTTCATGGCCGGACGCCGCATTGTGCGCTGGGGCACCGGGTACGCCTTCACGGCCACCGGCGTTCTAGACCCGCCGCGCATTCCCACCAATCCTACTGACCGGCTCAATCTGAATGAAGGCCGCGACATGGTCAAGGCCGACTATGTTCACGGGCCACACGCGTTCACACTGGCCTGGTCTACGGCGGCGCTGGCGCCTGCCGCGGCAAACCTGCACGACACAACCGCCTTCCGGTATAACGTCCTGGCGCATGGATTCGATACTTCGCTGATTGCCGGCGACGACCGCGGCGGCGACGCCTTTGGCGGCCTCACCTTCACGCGCGTCCTCGGCCAGGCATGGGAACTGCACGGCGAGGCCGCATGGCGCGAGCATGAGGCCATCCTCCTGGGCGCCAAATACACCACCCACGCGGGCGTCACCTTCATTGGGGAATTCTTCACGCCGCCCAATATCCCGTACTATCGGGATATGGCTATCTCGCCCCTCGCTCCGCGCCAGCACTATCTCTTCCTCGATGCCGGAAAGAACCGGCTTCGCGAGAGGCCGGGCTGGAAGGAGTGGGATTTGGGCGCATATGTGGTGGCAAATCTCAACGACCGCAGTTATACCGCCATCTTCGACGCAACGCGAAGATTCGGCAATCACCTCTCGACTTATCTCCACATAGAGATTCCGGCAGGCAAACCTACATCAGACTATGGTTCCACGCCTTACTCCACAGCCACTTCATTGGGGGTTCGCTTCCAGCTATGAACAACGAGACCTGTCCGCCCATGTCCAACCCGTCTGAAAGTCAGACCCAAGCTCCCGGTTATGGTTCTTTCCTGATGAGGGCAATCTGGATTGTCTCCAGCGTTACGCTGCTGATTTTCCTGATCTTCCTCTCCTCCGGCCACATCAAGCTGTCGCAGAGCGGCGGCTCGATTGTGACTGTGCTTGTGTATACAGCATTCATCGCGGTGCCTTCCATTCTTCTTCTCACCTGGATTTCCACTCGCTGCACAGCCAGATTCCCCCATCTAATCCTTCTCATACAGGCTGCAGTCCTGGTGTGCACCGCCACCGCCGGAACCTTTGCCGGCGACTTGCTGCTGCAACTTGCCGGCATCATCCCTCGCGGCTTCTATTGGCTTGAATTCTGGGAGTCCCTTCCGTTCAGCATCGTCATCTCGCTGATGTTTGGCCTGAGTATCTCAACCTACGAGACGCTACGCTATAAGTTCCAGGCGGCCACGCTTGAGCTGCGCACCAAACAGGTGGAACAGGAGCGCGCCTACAAGCTGCTCGCCGAAGCCCGTCTCTCTTCACTCGAATCGCGTATCCATCCNNGGCAAACTCGCTTCATTGCTGCGCTTCTCGTTAAACGCCAACGAGAGCGGCCTGGTCCCGCTGAGACTGGAACTCAAGATCGTTCGCGACTATCTTGAGATTGAGAAAACTCGCTTCGGCCAGCGCATTCGCTATGAAATCGCCGTCCCTGAAGCCCTGCAAGACGTAAAAGTTCCTCCGCTGGCTCTGCAATCGCTGGTCGAGAATGCGGTCAAGCACGTGGCTTCCCAGCGGACCCAGGGAGTCTCAATTCAAGTCACCGGAAGAAGGGACTCCAACCGCATCAACCTCGAAGTCCTCGACGATGGTCCCGGCTTCTCGCTTGAGGCCATCACCCCCGAACACGGCCTGGGCAATCTCATCGCGCGCCTCGAGCTTCTTTTTGGCGACGCCGGGCAGCTTGAAGTCACTCGCGAAAGCGAAAAGACAGTTGTCCGGCTTGCTTTTCCCGTATAGTGGCCCCGCATAATTGAAGTGCCCATGGAAACCGCTCCGCTTCGCGCTTATCTCGTCGACGACGAACCGCTTGCAATCGAGCGCCTGACCCGCCTGCTGGCCAATTTCGACGGCATTCACATTGCCGGCAGCGCCACCGACCCCGCGCAGGCCATCGACGATCTCAACAGACGCGGCAGCGAGCCCATCGACGTGCTCTTCCTCGATATTCAGATGCCCGCCATCAATGGCTTTGATCTGCTCTCACGGCTCTCCGCGCAGCCCTTCGTCATCTTTACCACCGCCTACGACGAGTATGCGCTGCGCGCCTTTGAGGTCAACTCGATCGACTATCTGGTGAAGCCGATCGAAACCGCCCAGTTGGCGCGGGCGCTCAACAAGCTTGGCCGCCTTCGCCCCGTCCCCACGCCGGACTGGCAACGCGACCCAACTTTGCTGCTCAAGGAATTGGCGGCAACGCTACGCGGCCAGCGGCCCGATTATCCGCACCGTATCGCCTCGCGCGTGGGAGAGCGCATCTCGTTTCTCTCGCTCGAAGTTGTAACTCATTTTGTAGCTCAGGACAAGCTCACTTATGCCGTTGTCGATGGACGCCGGCATAGCGTCGATCAGACGATCGTCGAGCTTGAGCGCCGCCTGGACCCGGCAAGATTTCTGCGCATCCACCGCTCCGCGCTGGTGAATGTGGACTGGATCCATGAGGTGAACTCATGGTTTGCCGGCAAGGTGATGCTCTCACTGAAAGATGTCCAGCACACGCAACTGCCCGTGGCGCGCGACCGCGTCCGCTCGCTGAAAGCGCACCTGGGCATCTGAGTGGGGTGAGCTCAAGCAACCGAACGAAGCGCCGCTTCAGCCCACTCGACTGCTTCGCCAAAGCAGCCAACCACCTCCGCATGGTTCAACCCGATGGCTTCAACTACCGCATCGCTGGCTGCCCAATTGCCGCGCTCGTGGCACTCCAGCCAATGCAACAGAACGCGCTCAGAGTTTGGCTCACCCTGAAGCGCGCGGCGAATCTCCTCGCGCAGCGGCAAGGTTGGAGCCAGGTCTTCCATNNNNGCGCTCAGCTCGCTGGTAATCGCCAGCGTGGCGATGCGCCGGAAGGTTTCCTCACCCACCGCCAGCAGCGCAGCCTGGATCGAGTTCACTTCCTGGCGCACCGCACACATGGGTGAGTTCACCAGCCGCAGCAGCCGGTAAGTTAGAGAGGTGTCGCGCTTCACCAAATGGGTCAACTTGCGCAGCTCGATCGATTCCTGATGCAACAGTTGCAGAATCTCGATTTGGGAGAGCCGGTTCGACGGCACCTTCCGGTTCTCCAGCAGCACCGGCCGGCAGAAATAGTACCCCTGAAAAAGCGTGAAGCCCTCCGCGCGAGCTTGTTTGTACTCTTCCTGCGTCTCAACTTTCTCCGCCACCAGGGCCACCGTCACCGCATTCAGCCGCTTGAGAAGGCTCTTCCGCTCTTTGGCGCCGCTCAGGGCAAAATCCACCTTGATGTAGTCGGCCAGCTCCACCAGCGGCTCAAACTTCGGCTTCCAGGTGAAGTCGTCCAGCGCCAGGCGAAAGCCGGCAGCCTTGAGCTTGCGGCACGTCTTGATCAGGCTGGGTGTCGGCTCAATGTTTTCCAATATTTCCAGAACCGTCATGCCGGTGGGCAAAACATGCACCAGATCATCGGTGAGCGACTCGAGCGTGCAGTTCACAAAAGCCGGCAGGCCGCCCGCCAGAGTTTCCAGCCCGAAGATCACCGAATTATCGAGCATAGTACGAGTGGCCAGGTCGCCATCTCCGCGGAAGACCGCCTCCGGGCCGGCCCTGAACAACAATTCGTATCCATGCACCCTGCTGCGCAAATCCATAATCGGCTGGCGCGCCACATAGCGCAGTCCACCTGCCGGTTCCGGTAGCGCAGCCGCTGAAACTCTGGCTGGTATAACCTGCGTCGCCATACGTACCTTCCCGTACCGCTTATCGGTTGGCCGCCGGCATTGCTTGAAAAAGTGTAGGACGGCGCGACAGTCGCGCCGCGATCCAAGTTGACAGCATCAGCCGCCCATAAACATTCCGCCGTTCACATCGAGCACGTGCCCTGTAATATAGGCGGCTCCATCGGACGCGAGAAAGGCCACCGACTGGGCAATCTCGAGGTCTGTGCCGGCCCGGCCCAAGGGAATCTGCGCCAGCATCGCGGTCCGCTGCTTCTCATCGAGCACGGCCGTCATCGGCGTCTCAATGTAGCCCGGCGCGACGGCATTCACCGTAATTCCACGCGAAGCCACCTCGCGCGCAATCGACCGCGTCAGCCCGATCAGTCCCGCCTTGCTGGCCGCGTAGTTGACCTGCCCAGCCTGGCCTGTCCGTCCCACCACGCTCGATATATTGATNNCGTCCCAGTCGGCTCGCTTCATGGCCATCATCAACCCATCGCGCGTAATCCCGGCGTTGTTCACAAGAATCTCCACCTTGCCGAAGCGCTCGATGACTGCTTTGGCACCGGCTTTGATCGACTCTTCACTGGCCACGTCCAGCGGAATCGCCATCGCCTGTCCACCAGCCCCCTCAATCTCTGCCACTGTCTCAGCGAGCTTGATCTCATTCCGCGCCGCGAGCACCACCGTGGCCCCAGCCCGCGCCAACTCCAGTGCACAAGCCCGCCCAATTCCCTGGCTAGCCCCGGTGACCAGCGCAATTCTTCCCTGCAAATTCGGCATATCTCTCTCGCTAACCTCATGCGCCTGGAACTCCGCGCCCTTCCGTCCCCCATTATATGTGGAGGGAAGTCAGGGCATTTTCAGGCAGATTCGCGAAAAACAGAATCTAGCTCAGCCGGTCTTCGCGGGCTATACAGGCTGCTAAAAAACTCGATTCCTACTCCGGCAAGCGTCAGGGCACGACTTCAGTCGTGCCGCAAATGCAACAAAATAAACGTCGGGCTTTACAGGCTGCGGAAAAAGGCCTGAATCCAGGCCAAACGGATGAAAAGCATACCTCAGGGGCTAAAGCCCGCGTTGATTCTGTTGCCTTTGTGCCAGGGATAAATCCCTGGCCTACCGCCCGAAGGAGTTTTTCCGCAACCTGTTTTAGCCCCTGAAGCATCCGGCGAAAGGCGGCCTTTTCTGGTTCAAAACGGCTCCTCTTGGGCAAGAATGAGCGAGATTTGGGGCAAAAAATTGGCAAAATCCGCGGTTTGGGGTTACTCATTAGTCACTGCATAAAAACTACAAACTTATGAATCCGTGCGGGTTACTGGGAATTGGTGAGGCGAAAAACGGCCTCCACAGGGTAGGGGGGGTGGGGGCAAGTGCCTTAAAATGGGCTCGAATTCGATCTTGCCGAGGTCTGGCATACAGGCATTATGCGCCGCCGGATCGAAATTATCTGCAAAGGTAGATTCGAGGTTTCCCAGGTCTCATGGGCGAAGCCTGAGGCGCCCGGCTCTCTGGAACCGCTTCAGGCCGTAGGGCATACTGTCATCGTAATCCCTCTGCGGCCTTGTGCGAAGACCCGCTCNNGTGATGAGTGGGCCACCTGCCGATGAACGGGGCACGTGCCCAATGCCGCGATGAGTGGGCCACCTGCCACTTACCCTGACGGCGTCGCAGCAACCGTCACCGGCCGCGCCGCCAGCGCGGGCCTGACCAGCTCCGCCGGCCAGATATACACCGCTAGCCGCCGGGAGTAGTGCAGAACCGGCTCCTGATCCGGCAACTGAATGCCGATCGCCTCAGCCAGGTCGTTGCGTTCGATCTCCGCTTCCGCCTCTTCCAGTGGCCAGGGAACGTGGTGCAGATTTGCGCGAACCGCATGTCCCGCCCGATTGCAGGTAAACAGGCAACTGCGCTCGAGCAGGAAATACTCCAGCGTCCCGCTATTGCTTTCCGCCAGCTTCCGCGTCGGGCCCAGCCCCCGGTATCGCGCCTTGAAGATGACCGGCTGGCTGGAAAACCGCCTGCGGCTGTAAAACGAGAACTCCCGCTCCGATGTTTGATCCAGGCTCATCTCCGCCCAGTGGTAGGGGAGGTTAAAAAACGTGTGCGCCACCGCCACCGCAAGCAGGTTGCTGGCATCCAGCGAGAAAAAATACACCCCAGGGGTTCTCGTATACTCGTCGCGTACGTAAGTGCGTACATTCATGTCGGGAAAGTTGCGCATTCCAGGAATCGGCGGCATCCCCCGCATCTTGATCCGATCCAGCCAGAAGGGCACCACTCCCAGCCATGCCGACCCTTGATAGGTATCCACCTCCAACCCCTCGGGCAATAGAGGGGCTATGGACGACGCCGGGACCGGCCAGTGCGCGAACAGCAGGTCGTTCCACCGCTGCGTCATCATCCAGCGCCCCGAAGGCAAGGGCCGCGGCCTGTGCGATGTGCGTACCAGATACTCCTTCATGGCCTACTCCCGCTTCATCGAAATCCCGATGAGCCCAATCCCGCTTCCCTGCCGCGATGTTCCGCTGCTACCGGGACGCGCCGAGGCTAGTCCGGGATGCACAACCCACAAGCACCCCAATGCCGTATTCTGGTCGCGAGCCCACACACATGTCCAGTGAATCTTTTCTCCCTCCCGGCGCACGTAACCAAACCGACGTTTTCGCCGTTCACGGCGCCGACCCCGAAGTGCTGGCCTACGCCATGGCCAAATACTCCCGCTCCGCCCTGTCGATGCGCGAGTCCCTCACTGAAATCAGCGCCCAGCGCGCCGAGCAGTTCCTCAACACCTTCTACTTCCAATACGGCCACCGCTCGATTGCCGATCTGGCGCACATCTCTTTCGCCGTGGAGCGGCTCAGCCTGCTGGCCGCCATCGTGCTGGTCGACGAGCAGAGGTGGGACGGCCAGGAGCGATCGACAAGGTATCAAAACTTCATGAAATCCGGCTGGTTCTTTCCCGATTTCGGCGGCCGGTCAGAGCCTGCGCAACTCTTCTGCAAAACCGTAGAGAATCTTTTCGCTACCTACCAGCGCGCTACGCCGGCTGTTTTTGAGGCCCTGCGCCGCCGCGTCCCCTGCCCTGAAACCCTCAAGCCCGACGCTTACGAACGCACGCTGAAAGCGCGCGCCTTCGACGTCGCCCGTTACCTGCTCCCACTGGCCACCAACACATCCCTCGGGCAGATTGTGAGTGCCCGCACCCTTGAAACCCAGGTTTCCCGCCTGCTCTCCCACCCCGCGGCCGAACTCCGCGACCTGGGCCTGAAGCTCCGCGAGGCCGCCACGGGTCCCGCCTGGAACGTCAACGCCCAGCCGGCCGCCGCCTTCGTGGAAATGCTCGGCGCGCTTGACTTCGCCGCCGCACCCGACCTGGCTGCCGAAGCCGCTCATCTGCTCACCCGCGAAGTCCGCACCGCTCCCACGCTCGTGAAATACGCCCAGCCCAACGACTACCTGCTAAAAACGCAGGCCCAGTTGACGGTTGCCGCGGGCGAGATACTCAAGGGGCTGGAGATCGCGGACGCACCACTGGTCGACCTGGTCGAGCGCACAGAATCCCTCGAGGTCGAGTTGGCCTCGACGCTGCTTTACTCCGCCAGCCACCACCCCTATCGCCAAATCCGCGACCTCGTCGCCGAACTCCCCGCTGCCCGCGTCTCTGAAATCATCGAGCTGGGCATTCGTCATCGCGGCCGCCACGACGAAGCGCTGCGTGCCTTCCACGCCGGAGCGACGCTCCGCTTCGACATACTGATGGACATCGGCGGATTCCGCGATATGCACCGCCATCGCCGCTGCACCCAGATCATCCAGCCCCTCACCGCCCTCCACGGCTACGAAACCCCCGCCTCCGGAGACCTTGGGCCGGACATCAACATCCTCGCCGAAGCCGGCGT
>PLFY01000081.1 GCA_003138365.1 Acidobacteriaceae bacterium | reverse complement strand
GGCGAACTGGTGCAGAAGACCGAAGCCGAGATGCTGAAGACGAAGAACTTTGGCCGCAAGAGCCTGAACGAGATCAAGGAAATACTCGCGCAGATGGGCCTCTCGCTGGGCATGAAGATCGATGAACACGGCAACGCGGTTCCGGGGCCGACGAGCATTCCGCCCGCCGCCGCATTGGCCGCTAGCTATAGCCACTACGACGACGAAGACGAGCCATTGGATTCGGTGGATCTGCAGTTGCCGACCGAGACCGAGAACTTTTAAGACAGTGGTCAGTGATCGGTTGTCAGTTGGAAGCAGCGTGGAACGAACGGCTAACTTCGTACTGAGGACTGAAAACTGATCACTGATCACTGAATACTGATTCGAAAGAGAGTTGCATCATGCGCCATCGCAATGCAGGATTCAAGCTCGGACGCAACACCAGCCACCGTCGCGCCCTGTTGCGCAACCTGGTCACGTCCGTCATCATAGAAGACCGCGTGGAAACGACCGTGGCCAAGGCCAAGGCTGTCCGTCCGCTGGTTGAAAAGATGATCACCCTGGGCAAGAAGGGCGATCTGCACAGCCGCCGTCAGGCCCTCAGCTTTCTCATGACCGATGCTTCCGTTGAACGGCTGTTCGAGACCGTAGCCCCGCGCTACGGCGACCGCGCAGGCGGCTACCTCCGCATCGTCCGGACTGGATTCCAAAAAGGCGACGGAGCCGAAAAGGCCTTCATCGAGCTGCTGGGCGCCGAAAAGCAGTTGGACGCCAAGAAACAGAAGCGCGACGACATCAAGGCCAAAAAGCGGGCCGAGCTGGAAAAGCATTTGGAAGAGTCAAAGAAGGACGAGCCCAAGGAAGAAGCCGCGTAACTCGACCCGCTCCTCGTTCCACCATTCCAACCGCAAGCACCGGCGCATTGCCCCTTCTGGGGCGATGCGCCTTCTTTTTCTGCAAGAATTTCTTCGTCCCCCCGAACCTTTTCCGTCCTCCGCCCGAACTACACATCGGAGACGCCACTTGCTCGACGACCGGGAACTCGGGAAGAAGATCTCCGCAGGCGATGCCCGGGCCTTTGACGTCTGGTATCGCGAAACCGCCCCGCGCCTGAGTGTCTTCCTCCGCCACCTGCTCGGCAACCCGCAAGCGGCCGAGGACGTCATGCAGGACACCTTCACCCAGGTCTGGCGCTGTTCCCAGGGCTTCGACCCCGACCGCGGCACCTTGCGCGCGTGGCTCTACGGCATCGCCCGCAAACAGGCCGCGGAATACTGGCGCAGATACAAGGCCGCCGACCCGCTCGAGATCGAAAACGCTGCTCCCGGCGGCGCCGAAGCGTCCTCGATCATGGCTGACCTCCTCCGGCGGCTGCCCGCCGACCAGCGCACCCTGCTTTGGCTGCGCGAGGTGGAAGGCCAGTCCTACGCCGAACTCGCCGCCATCCTCGACATTCCAATCGGCACCGTACGCTCCCGCCTGTTCGCCGCCCGTGAAGCCCTGCGCGCCATCTGGCACAGCGCGCCGCAAGGAGTTCCCAATGAACTGCATTGAAGCTGCTGAGTTTGCCTCCGCTCTCTGCGACGGCGAAATCATCCCGCCCGCCGCGGCCGAACACATCGGCACCTGCCCTGTCTGCCAGGCCCTCCTGCGCGAATACCTCGGACTCGGCGCCGAACTCCGCCGCACGGCCAGCCTCGAACAGCCTGCGCCCGTCCCGGCCCGCGTCTGGACGCGCCCGCGCAACCCACTTACCGCATTCCTCCAGAAAGGATGGGGAACCATGCGCATTCCACGTCTCGGCTTCGCCGCCATGATTGCGGGCATCGTCGTCCTCGCCTCAACATTGGCCGTCGTCAAAGTCGGCGCGCACTCCACCGGAACCGTAGTCCTGCTGAATACCGTTGGCCCGAATGGGCCGCTCATGGATTGCCCGCTGTCGACGCAGGACACGAAGCAGGCCTGCGACTGGTACGGGAAGATGGGCTCGCAAAACCTTGCGTACAGGGTCAGGCTGCTTTCGCGCGACGGCAGCCGGGTCTTGCTCGCGATTCGTACGCGCACCTACACCAAAGGAGAGAACCTTTCTTCGTTCACCTTCGACGCGGACCCTGCGGAAGCTGTGAAGGAGGTCTGGTTCGAGCCGGGCGAGCCGTTGAAACTGGACGTACCCGATGTGGGTGCCCTTAGCCTGACGGGCGAGTGGATGGATCACATGCCGATCCTAATGGGTTCGCACGGACAGGACATCAGTCCCGGTCCGGGTGAGATTCGAATTGCCAGCCCGCTGCTCTTGAAAGACAAGACATTGGCCGGCGACCTGGTGAGCGTGGTGAGCGGCGTCTTCAGCATGGACAATCAGGATCGCGCGATGTGGATCTACGTGCCAGGGCAGGGCAGCTTTCTTCTCTCACTCTCGCCAATGAAGGGCGCCGTCGAGGCGCATGTCACGTTTAGCCGCATCTCGTTCGAGGAGGGCGGGCACTCGTGGGAATTCGTGACCGGCGCACCGGTCTGCCGCGGCGACTACATCTGGGTCCTGCACCAACCCGATTTCAAAGTGAATGCCATGGGCCATAACGGCGACGAGCCCTTCGTCAAGACGCAGTTGCTGGTTCAAACCGCGTCAGGCGAGTGGGTTCCCACTGGCCGCCAATAACTGAAGGGCTCCTCATACAGCCATCGGGCGTCCGCCGCAGCGGATGCCCGCGTCTGTTTGCGGCAAGCTCGCAGTTTCTGGTTCGGCGGTCGAAGTACAGGTTATGCCGCCCTGGCCAGCTTCTTGGGCCTGAAGATGCGCATGAGGACGTAGGCTACCAATTGCAGTGTGATGGCGCCGCAGCAGTCCAGGAGTACGTCCCACGGAGAGCCGGTTCGGTTGGGCAGGAAGGTCTGGTGGAACTCATCGGAGCTGGCCACCAGCGCCGTTCCCAGTAGGGCGAGAAAAGCGTCGTGGATGAAGCGAGAGTGCGGCAGAGTCATCCACCAGGCGCGCAGCCAGGCCAGCCCGATAAGTCCATAGCCGATAAAGTGTCCGGACTTGCGAAGCAGGTGATGCAGGAGTGCCCATCGAGCCTCAGGGACAGGGCCGAAGATGCTCTCGAAGAGCCAACGCAGCGGACGGCTGGTGTGGTCGGAGCCTAACATCTCCGTCGACTCCATCATGATGACGCAGATACCGATAACCACAGGCAGCCAGGCGCTCACCCAGTACTTGAGGCTGCCTCTTCTATTCGACATGATAGTTGGGCGCCTCCCGGGTGATGATTACATCGTGGACATGACTCTCGCGCAGTCCAGCGCCGGAGATGCGTACAAACTGCGCCTTCTCCTGGAGTTCCGCGATGCTGCGGCAACCGAGGTAGCCCATGCCGGAGCGCAGACCTCCGACGAGTTGGAAGACCATGGATTCGAGCGGCCCTCGATAGGGCACGCGGCCTTCGATGCCCTCGGGGACGAATTTTGCCAGGCGATTCTGGCTGGCGCGCTCACGCTGCACAACGCCCTCGCTTCCCAACTCCGCGCTGGCCAGGTCGGCGGTGCTCTGAAAGTAGCGCTCGCCGGAGCCTTGGCTCATGGCGGTGAGCGAGCCCATGCCGCGATAGCTCTTGAAGCTGCGGCCCTGATAAAGGATGGTTTCGCCAGGACTCTCATCCACGCCTGCAAACAGGGAGCCGATCATCACCGAGCTGGCTCCTGCCGCGATGGCTTTGGTGATCTCGCCGGAGTATTTGATGCCGCCATCGGCGATCACAGGAATCCCGTGCTCACGGGCAGCGCGATAGGCCTCGGCAATGGCGGTGATCTGCGGCATTCCCGCGCCGGTGACCATGCGTGTGGTGCAGATGGAGCCCGGCCCGATGCCCACTTTGATGGCGTCCGCGCCAGCTTCGATGAGCGCCAGCGCACCCTCATAAGTTGCAACATTGCCGGCCATCACAGCCACCAGAGGGAAGCTTTTTTTCACCTGACGCACCGCCTCCAGCACCCGCGAAGAGTGCCCGTGCGCCGAGTCGATGGCCAGCACATCCACGCGCGCGCGAATCAATTCAGCCGCGCGCTCTAAAAAATCTCCAGTCGCGCCGATGGCGCCGCCCACCCTCAGCCGGCCCTGCTCGTCCTTGCTGGCATTGGGGTATTTCAGCTTCTTCTGGATGTCCTTCACCGTGATGAGCCCCTTCAATTCGTACTGATCGTCGACTACCAGCAGCTTTTCGACACGGTGCTCGTGCAGGATCAGTTCGGCTTCTTCGAGCGTGGTGCCGACCGGCACGGTAATCAAGTTCTTCTTGGTCATCACGTCGCCGACAGGAATGTCGGTGCGGGTTTCAAAGCGCAGATCCCGGTTGGTGAGAATGCCGACCAGCCGCTTGCCTTGCGTGACAGGCACGCCGGAGATCTTGTAGCGCCGCATCACTTCTAGCGCGTCGCCGATCATCTGGTCCGGACCAATGGTGACCGGGTCCACGATCATGCCGCTCTCTGAACGCTTCACCTTATCGATCTCGCCCGCCTGGTCGACGATGGTCAGATTGCGGTGCACAATCCCGATGCCGCCCTGCTGCGCCATGGCAATGGCCATGCGCGACTCTGTCACCGTATCCATCGCGGAGGAGATCAGCGGGGTGTTCAGCGTGATGGACTGGGTCAACTGGGTCAGCGTACTGACCTGCACGGGCACCACCTCGCTGTAGGAGGGCACCAGCAACACGTCATCGAAGGTGAGAGCTTCAGGTAAGTTTTTGGATAGCATATGCTTTGATGCGCCCGGCGGGCCGGGATTCGAGTTCCCGGTGCGGCAGGCGCTTGTGTCTATTGTAGCGGAGAGGGCAAGGGGGTGGCGGAGAGCGCGGCGATGCGGGCTTCGATGTGGGCGCGGAGTATGCGAACGGTCTCGATGGCGGCGGGGCGATCCAGGATCTGGAACTCCGGAATGTCGTCATAGCGATTGAAAACCGCGAAACTATCGAGATCTGAAAACTCCAAAACAGTCTTGGGCAGTACCTCGCCACTCGTCTGGAGGAGATTCACAAGGTAACTGAGATCATGGCTAAGCCTGTACTGAATGGACAATTGGGACAGCAGAGCCTTCAGCAGCTTTTCAACTGCCTGCTGGACATGGAACCTAAAAGGGCCGTCCGGTACGTCCGCTAAATGCACAACGGCCTCGTCTTCTGCTGCTTTTGCGAGCAGGACTCGCGCCTGCTTATCGATTGCCGCTGTCATAGACTAGCTTTCCGCTCTGGACGATCTTGTAGTAGACGCTGTTAACAGAGGAGAGAAACTCCGCGACATAACCTTCCGAGGCGACGATCAGATCAATGCTCATGGGAATGCTATCCAGATGACGGCGGATGTCCCTGCGCAATTCGCCCAGTTCGGTCTTGCGATCGTCAGGCAGGAAGACCGCCAGGTCCAGATCGCTGTCCCACTTAGCCTCGCCGCGTGCCCAAGAACCGAAGATAAACACGCGCGACGGCCGTGCGATTTCGATAGCCGTCTTCACGGCTAGATCGACCTTCTCCTTCGTCGGAGCAAGTTCTTCTAGTACGGCACGAACTTTTTCGGCGGTTAGCATGGTTGCCTCAGGGATAGTGTAGCCCGGATTCATCGAAGAATGCTTGGAAATAGACTGGTCTACCCATCCAAGGGATTATGGGTTCCCTCACGCCCTCAGACACCCACCGGGAACGGCTTGGGGCTCGATTCTGTACGCCAGACTGGACCCACCTTCACGCCGCTGGCACCACTTTCTTTGCGGCCTTGAGCAGCACGCGCAACGCCTCATTCACGGAATCCGCGTCGGGAAATACAGCGGCTGCATCGGGAGCAATAGGCACCATCACTACATCGCCCTTGAAACGATTTGCGTACTTGCCACGGACGCCGCCGCTCATGTCGTACTCCGGGCGCATGGTGTCCTTGAGTCTTGCGGGATGACTTGTCTTTGCAGCCATCTCACACCCCGACCGGGAACGGCTTGGGGCTGGATTCGTCGGTGTCGGCAGTGCTACCGGTGCGCCAGCGCTCGAAGCGGCCTTGCAGCAGGCTCATCAGGCCGGTGTACCAGTAGCCGATGACAAACAGGATGAGAAAAGGTGCGGTGAAATAGTTGTGATTCGAGAAGGTGTAGAGGATGGCGAGAAAGAAATAGGCGCCGAAGATCATCTCGATCCAGGGCGCCAGAATCAAGCGCTTGCGGTATTTGGCGGCCTGCGATACTTCGCCTTTTTTGGCTACGCGGAACTTGGGAGTGCGCACAAAGGCGCTCTTGATGCCGAACAACGCTTCCATGACCGCCTTGGTGTTGGTGACGGTGAGGCCGATGCCCAAGGCCATCAGGAAGGGCAGATAGAAAAAGGTCTTCATCCAGGTTTTGGGAAAGAGTTCGCGCTCGCTCATCACATAAAACACCGCGATGGAGAAGCTGGAGGCGGTGAACAGGGGAAAGTCGATGAGCAGCATCTGAAACCAGCCCTGATAGAAGCGGCAGATCATGGCCGGCAGCAGCAGCGCGGACATGACGATCATGAGCGGATAGCTGAGGTTGGCGGTGAGGTGGTAGACAGCTTCGACCTTGATGCGCCGCGGCACATGCGACTTGAACATCATGGGCAGCACTTTGATGCTGGTCTGGATGAGCCCCTTGGCCCAGCGCGCCTGCTGCGTTTTGAAGGCGGTCATTTCAATGGGTAGCTCGGACGGGCACTCGACTTCCGGCAGGTATTTGAACTTCCAGCCGGCCAGTTGCGAGCGATAACTGAGGTCGGTGTCTTCAGTGAGTGTGTCGTGCTGCCAGCCGCCGCCGTCGGAGATGGCTTTGATTCGCCACATGCCGGCGGTGCCGTTGAAGTTGAAGTAGTCGCCGGAGCGAACGCGGGCGCCGTGCTCCATGACAAAGTGGCCGTCGAGCAGGATAGCCTCGATCTGGGTCAACATGCTGTAGTCGCGATTGAGGTGAGTCCAGCGAGTTTGCACCATGCCGATTTCCGGTTCGGCAAAGTGGTGAATCACCTTCATGAGCCAGTCCGGCGGCGGCACAAAGTCGGCGTCGAAGATGGCGACGTACTCACCCTTGGCCACTTTGAGGCCGGCATCGAGGGCCCCGGCCTTATATCCATGGCGGTTTTCCCGATGGATGTAGACGATCGGATGGCCCAATGCCGCGTAGCGGGCAACAATGCCGGCGGCCACCTCCTGGGTCTCGTCGGTTGAGTCGTCGAGGACCTGAATTTCGAGCTTTTCGGGCGGATACTCCATGGCGCAGATCGCCTCAATCAGGCGGTCGATGACAAATTGCTCATTGAAGATGGGCAGTTGCACGGTGACGCGAGGCAGTTCATCGAAGTGCCGGGGCGGGTTGGGGTTGTAATTCTTCTTGTACTTGTAATAGAGGTAGACCATGGTGTAGCGGTGACAGCCATAGATGGCCAGAACGATCATGACTGCGAAGTAGGGTAAGAGCATCGCCGCGTCAAAGAGATTCCAGTGGTAGAGGTTCTTGAAGGTCAGGTCGGTAGACTGCATTGTCTTCAGGTAGTGGCGCAGGCCGTTCTGGGGCGCAAACGCCAGATGCGCAGCCATCCGCAGCGGCAGGCCGTTCAGTTGGCCGGAGGCGGGTTTCAGAAGGGTCTCAAGCGCGGCGAACAGGGCGAGCCTCCACGAGGGGATAACGTCCATTGTATGCGATGCAGGGAACAAGATTAGCCGGGTTCCTATCGCAGCCTGGTTAGAATGGCGGCCTTTTCGGCGTCCAGAACTCGGATCGAATCCGAATCATCAAGCCCCGGATATTTCTTTGCCGTCACGTACTGAATTCGCTGTTGGTACCGGCCAAGCTTCGGATCGAAGACGTACATGTTAATCGTGTAGCGGTGGGGTGCGAAATGCGTCTCTGCCGCCTTGAAATCCCAAACAAAATCCGCGGTCACAAGAGCCGGCAAGTTGGAAAGCTGGGGCAGGTTCCACAGCTTGTACTCACTCTGGTTGGTCAGTTGCACCGTGGGCAGAAGGTCCAAGAAATCGCAGCTTTGCTCTTCAAGGAGAGCCAGATTGCTGAGTGTGCCGCTCCCTCCGCCTGAAAAGGTTGCCGTGAACAGGATCAGGTTCCTCCCGTTGAGTTTGGCGACGACCCGCGCGTTAGGTTCCAGGCCGAATACATACTTTTCGCTGGGTGGGGTGTAACAGTGCTCAGTTCCTGCAGCACCGAGGCAGATCCGCGCGGGTGTCTCGGGGAGGCCGTCCGCATTTGTCTTGCCCGGCAGAACCCGATACTGGCCCAGGCAAGTCATGGCGCAATCACTCGCCAGTAGCATGTACATCAACCACTTCAATCGCGTTCTTCGCCGCATCTTTCTCCTTACCGGCCGGCGGCGATCGTCTTGCAATCTGAATTCTTTCGGATTGCCGACTGGACTCAGCAGAGAAGCGTTTCAAATCATATATCAAAGTGAATGCCGCTGTACGATCCCAAGCGGTCGCTTGAGTCGCCGCTTTTCGAGGTAACCCCGCACACTGTTTCTTTCCCGAATTTGCTCTCCTCTAGCCTGCTGGCGTAGTGTTTTCTTGAAGTTGGAGAACACCCTCCCATGTCCACGCTCACCGTATCGCCGATCGTTGCCGCCGCAGGTGGCAGTTTTCTGGTTGAAACACGGACGCCTGCCGAGGTCTTTACCCCTGAGGACCTGAATGAGGAGCAGCGCCAGATTGCCGGGACCGCGGCTCAGTTTGCCCGCGAGGAGATTCTGCCTGCCGCGGCGGCCATCGAAGCAAAGGAGCCGGGCGTGATGGCCGGGCTGATGCGGAAGGCGGCCGAACTTGGGTTTGCTTCAGTGGATATTCCCGAGGAGTACGGCGGGGTGGGGATGGACAAGACCACCTCGACGCTGATCACCGACCACCTTTCAGTGCTGGCGAGCTTTTCGACGGCTTTTGGGGCGCATATCGGCATTGCCACGCTGCCGCTGGTCTGGTACGGCACCGAGGAGCAGAAGCAGCGCTACTTGCCCAAGCTGGCCAGTGGCGAGTGGATCGGCGCCTATGGGCTTTCTGAAGCCAGCTCCGGCTCCGACGCGATGAATATTCGGACGCGGGCGACGCTCTCGGCGGACGGCGCCACCTACACGTTGAACGGCGAGAAGATGTGGCTGACCAACTGCGGAATTGCCGGTCTCTACACGGTTTTTGCCAAGATTGATGGGGAAAAGTTCTCCGCGTTCCTCATCGAGAGAGACACGGCAGGGCTGACCGTGGGTGCGGAAGAGCACAAGCTGGGGATTCACGGCTCCAGCACCTGCCCGCTGGTGTTGGATGGGTGCAGGATTCCTGCCGGGAACCTGCTGGGAGAGGCCGGCAAGGGTCACCACATCGCCTTCAACGTATTGAATGTAGGGCGGTTCAAGCTGGGCGTGGCCTGCATCGGCGGGGCGCGTCACGCCTTGGCGCAGATGATTCGCTATGCCAAGGAGCGCACCGCTTTCGGCAAGCCGATTGCGGAGTTTGGACTGATTCAGCGCAAGATCTCCGCCTCGGCGACGCAGCTTTATGCGGCTGAAAGCATGGCCTACCGGACGGTGGGGATGATCGATGCGGCACTGGGCCAACTGACGCCGGCTCAGGCGCAGTCTCCGCGCGAAACCCAGAAGCGCATCGAGGAGTACGCCGTAGAATGCTCCATCCTGAAGGTTTACGGGTCAGAGATGCTGAGCCTGGTGGCGGACGAACTGGTGGCCGCGATGGGCGGATACGGCTATGTGGAGGAGTACCCGGCGGAGCGGTACTACAGGGATGCGCGGATTAACAGGATTTTCGAAGGGACCAATGAGATCAACCGCTTGATTATTACCGGATGGCTGATGAAGCGGGCCATGAGCGGGCAACTTCCTCTGCTGGGGGCAATTAAAAAGCTGATGGACGAGGTGATGCAGCCGCCCAGCTTCGACGCCGGAGCGGATGCGGGCGAACTGCTGGCGCGAGAGGCCGAGGTGCTGGCGGCGGCCAAAAAGATTGCGCTGTTTGCCGCCGGAGTGGCGAGCCAGCGGTTCATGACCGGCCTCCAGGATCAGCAGGAGGTGATGGCCGATCTGGCCGATATCTTCATGCAGGTTTATGGGTTGGAGTCGGCACTGCTGAGGGCGCGCAAGCTGGCGCAGGCAGGGCGCAACTCGGCTGAGGTGGGCGCCGCTATGACGGGCTTGTTGGCCGACGAGACCATGGGACTGGCCGAACTGGCGGCTCGGCGGGTACTGGCGGCTTGCGCCGAGGGCGACCTGCTGCGGACGCAACTGGCTATTCTGCGGCGACTAGCGCGAATTACGCCGGCGGATGCGGTGGGTCTGAGCCGGGCCGTGGCGCAAGAGTGCGTTCGACGGGAACGGTATCCGCTGTAGGAGTGGCGACGATCAAGAATGGCGGATTAGAATATGACCGCGGCCAAGAATTTCGGAGGAAAGCGCGAGTGGTTGGCGCGCGGATTGATCTGGAGCGGCGCCTCATTGCTGCTCTCGCAACTTCAAGAGCGAGATCTGCTGCTGGTCTTGAACTATCACCGCATTGGGAATCCGGACGAAGATCTCTTTGACCCCGGCGTCTTCTCGGCGACCGCGGAACAGTTTAGCGACCAAATCTCCCATCTGAAGCGGCGCGTTTCGCTGGCGACGTTGGAAGAGGCTTTGGCTTTTATCGGCGGCACGCGCAAAGAAGAGGCGCACCGATCAAAAGAAACTGCCCGCCGCTGCCGCGTGCTGATCACGTTCGACGATGGGTACCGAGATAACTTTGACATTGCTTATCCCATTCTGCGGTCGCATGGGGTGCAAGGCGTATTCTTTCTTGCCACGAGCATGGTTGGATCCTGCGCCGTGCCGTGGTGGGACCGGATTGCCTACTCGATCAGGACCGCGCGCAAACGTCAGTTCACGCTCCGCTATCCGATGGAGCTGGTGGTGGACCTTGACCGCAACGGCTTGCGCGGGAGCTTGGACGCGATATTGAGGTTGTATAAGAGGCAGGAGAACACCGATCCTGCGCGGTTCTTGTTCGAGTTGGCGGAAGCGGTCCAGGGGGAAGAGGTTCCCGGGATCGAGCGGCGGTTCTTGAATTGGGATGAGGCCCGGGAGATGAGCAGGGGCGGCATGGCGTTTGGGTCCCACACGCATTCGCACGCTTTGCTCAGCCAATTGACGCCGCAGCGGCAATACGAAGAGCTGGCCCAGTCCCGTGCCATTTTGAAGGAACAACTTGGCGTCGAAGTCGCGGCGCTTGCCTATCCGGTGGGTCACAGGGACAGCTTTTCCGGCGAAACAAAAAGGATTGCGCGAGAGGCAGGTTATCGCGGCGCCTTCTCGCACTATGGCGGCACGAATCTGCAAGCGGAAACGTCCGCCTTCGATATCAAGCGAACGAAAGTCGTCAACCAAAGCATGAGCCGCTTCCGGGTTCAAACCGCCGTGTGCCGGGCAACGGGCAAGTTCTGGCCTTGAGGGTCTTGCTGCCAGGCTGTGTCAGCTCAGTGAGTCGAAGGCGGCCGATTTTACGGTACTAAAGTACACTGTGGACCCGATACCACCAGGTAGGGGGGTAGGGGGGCTATGTACACCTGGACCACCCTCTGCGGCAGTTTGGCATCTGACGTGCGCCTGGGGGGTAGGGGGTGGGGGAGTTATTTAAATGGTAACTACCGGGCAGATGCCTGACAGATTGGGCCGGGGACATATCTGGCAGATTTCGTGGTTCGGAATTGGCGTGGCTTCTCCATTTGTCCTCTATGAACCATTTTGCGCCGCGGGGACGTTATTTTCTGCAAACTGCAGGCGGGCGAGGATGGCCGAGGAGGCTCGGATACCCCTTTCGTCCTTGGCGGGGTTTAAAGTGGGGTAGACATATATATGAGCGCACTCAAACTCAAGCCAACACACGCCCCGGTCAAGGCCTACTACGAGACGCTGGAGAGGTTCGGGCAGGGAAAATTCGATAACGAAGGGAACGTCCGCAAGGCCTTTGAGGACTTGCTCGTGAAGTGCGCACGGTCGTTCGACTGGATGGTGGTGCCCGAGTACCAGATTGCGCGGGCGGGGAAGAACCCTCTGCGCGTGGATGCGGCGGTGCTGGACGCCTTCAACCTGCCGCGCGGCTATTGGGAGGCCAAGGACGAGAAGGACGACCTGAAGGCGGAGATGAACAAGAAGTTCGCTGTGCTCGCCCTGAATGTCTTGGGGTCAGACGAGATTTCGGAGGTCGAAGACCGGGCAATGCTAAGATTTTAGACAGCGAGGCAAATCTGCGATGGCAATCCATCCATCCAACTGGCATTTGTTCGGTCCGGGAATCACGCGAATTGCTGTGACCGGATTCAAGTCTCTCGCGACCAAGACTGACTTGGAGATCCGGCCACTAACGGTCCTGGCAGGCGCGAACAGTTCCGGGAAGTCGAGCTTCATGCAACCGCTTCTTCTGATGAAGCAGACGCTCGAAAGCGACGTGAATCCGGCCGCCCCGTTTCTCATGTCTGGCCCCTACACCCGCTATACCCAGGCAAGACAGTTCCTTTCCCGTACATATCTGCCTAGGAAGGAACAAAGTCCCTTGGCATTCGAATTCAGCTTTGATGAAGGAATGACTGCCGGAATGCTGTATTCGGCAGAGGCACAGAGGGGCGTGACCATAGAGAGGGGCCTGAGTATAGAGGAAAGTTGGGGATCAAGGTCCACCGAAGAGTCGCAGTGGCGGATCACTACTAGATCGACTCCTGATGAACTGCGATCCATGCTGCTCAAGTTTAGCTCCATCCCCTTGATGATGGGCCAGGTCGGGTTTACGGTGTTATCTGCCGTGAATTCGCGGTTCTACCAAGGGGTCCTCTACTCGGCGCCGGCAGGTGAGGGACCGCGAGGCGAGGCAATGGGGCGGCGAGAACTATATCACATGCCAGAGAACCTTGGCCTGAATTCCCATATTCGCAGAATGATATACGTCCCCGGACTCCGTGGAGATCAGAATCGCAAGTGGTTGTTCACAGAAATCAGCGAACAAGGTTTCTTCGAGGGGCCATTTGAAAGCTATGTCCCGAGCCTCATCTATTCATGGCAACATGCGGACGATACCAAGCGAGAAGATGAATTGGAAGCGGGGCTGGAGCTTCTTGGCTTAGCCTCAAGCATAACAACCATGAGAGTGAGCGAATCGGAGATTGAAGTTCTCATTCCGATAGCACTAGAGCGCAGCCGCCCCAAAATTACCGGGCCGTCCGAAGCCCTACTTAATATTGCAGTTCAATATACACATGTAAACATCGCGGACGTTGGACTTGCAGTATCCACGGTCCTTCCGGTGTTAGTGGCACTGATTCAGGCAGATCCGGGGCAGCTTGTCTATATTGAGCAGCCTGAACTGCATCTCCATCCTCGCGCGCAGTGGAAGTTGGCGCAGGTCCTGGCGCAGGCAGCGAATCGAGGTGTGCGGCTGGTCATTGAAACACATAGCTCGCTCCTGCTACGCGGAATTCTGACGCAGATAGCCGAGAGCAAAATCGCGAACGACAAGGCGATCTTGCACTGGTTCGAACGCGACAGCAAGACTGGTATTTCGACGGTTCACTCGGCCGAGCCTGACCCAGCGGGGCGCGTTGGCGACTGGCCCGAGGACTTCGGCGATGTTGAGTTGGGTTCCGACAACGACTACCTGAATGCGGTTGAGAACAAAATGGTTGCAGGAACGAAATGAGTTGGAAGAATAGCAAGCAGCTTGTTGTCGACGCGAATGTGGGACAAGGCAGCAGCAACGATAAAATGTTCAATCCCGTTCTTGAAGACAGCGGGTCTCAGAGCCGCCAATGCTTACAGGCCATTTGGGAAGAGAGACATGTTGCCGTGTTTAGCGGGAATCTCCGCGACGAATGGGGCAGACATGCCTCGTCCTATGCGAAGCGCTGGCTCCGTAACATGGAACAGAAATGCCGGATCATCGAGGAAGACGGGGAGCGGTTTGCGGAATTGGCCATCCCTGCTTGTGCTTGCCTTTCGACCGCAGGTGAGAAGGCTGCGCTGGCGAAGGATCTCCATTTAATTCAGTCAGCGCTCGCTACGGGACAATTGATTCTCTCCAACGAAGTACGGTTTCCCAGGTTTGTGGCTCTGGCGTGCGGCGCAGTCCAAGAACTTGTTTCTTTGTACTACGCCAATCCGACTGTCGAGGGTGATCGTTGCCGGCTTTGGATCAAGGCAGGTGCGGAGAAGGATGCGGATCGGCGCATCGATGTCTGGGTCGAGAATCATCTGAAGAGCGATTAGCCGCGTACCGGACGCGGTATGCGGCGAATCTGAAGCGGGAGTTGCCGCGGATTCCGATGGCGCCGGGATTCCACAAATATGCGGAGATTGGCGCGGCGCTGATGAAGCTGCACATCGAATACGAGCAGCAGGTGGAGTATCCTCTGGAGCGCAGAGAGACGGGCAAGCTGAACTGGCGCGTTGAGAAGATGGCGCTGTCGAAGGACAAGACGCAGTTGCGGTACAACGAGTTTCTGACGCTGAGCGGGATTCCGCCGGAGGTTTATGAATACCGTCTGGGGAACCGGAGCGCGCTGGAGTGGGTGGTAGACCAGTACAGGGTTTCGACGGATGCGCGGTCGGGGATTGTGAACGATCCGAACCGGGAGGACGACCCCGAATATATTGTGCGGCTGGTTGGGCAGGTGGTGACTGTTTCGGCGGAGACGGTGAGACTGGTGGGGGAGTTGGCGGGGTTATCCATCGATCAAGGATAGGCGCGGCTTCGCCGCGTGGGTTGATTTCTAAAAGCTTTTGGATGGCGAAGCGGCACGACTGAAGTCGTGCCCTTTCAAAACATCGGTCTACCAGGACGAAAACAGCGGTTACGCCTTGGCGGTGGTTAGGGCGCCGAGGTCGGCGGCTAACCGCTCGGTGCTGAAGGATTCGATGATGTCGCCTTCTTTCAGGTCGCTGAAGCCGGCCAGGCCGATGCCGCACTCCATGCCGTTGGTGACTTCCCTCGCATCGTCCTTGAAGCGCTTGAGGGAGGCGATCTTGCCCTTGAAGACTTGCTCGTCGCCGCGCATGACCTTGACTTCCGCGTCGCGGCGGAGGACTCCGTCCTGGACGCGGCAGCCGGCGATGGTGCCGACCTTGGGAATCTTGAAGACGTTGACGACTTCGGCGCGGCCCGCGTAGTTCTCCTTGAAGGTGGGGTCGAGAAGGCCCAGCATGGCGAGGCGAATCTCATCCTGCAACTCGTAGATGATGGAGTGCAAGCGAATCTGAATGCCTTCCTGCTGCGCCAGCTCGGCGGCCTTGCGCTCGGGGCGGACGTTGAAGCCGATGATGATGGTGTTGGA
>PLFY01000148.1 GCA_003138365.1 Acidobacteriaceae bacterium | reverse complement strand
CCCAAATTTCAAATGCAATTGCCGTGGGGAGCGCCCTTGTGCCACTTGACGGGACCGTTGCCAATCAAGCAGTTGCCCGCCCAGGCAACGGGTCCAGGCAGGGGGTCTGCGCGCAAAGCTCCCGGCCGACAACTCAGGACTTGCGCTGGGCCAAATGCCGTGGAGCATTTCGGCAGGCTTACAGGTCATCGTTCGAGGGGTTCCTCCTTTGCACAGTGTCCTTTCCACTCTCCTATCAAGTTTTGAACATAAAGAAAACAATAACGATAAGCCGCCATTTGGATCATTGCCCGCTCAAGAACGCTCAAGAATGAGTCAAGCGCGAGATCGGGGTTGGGAATAAATCGCTTTTCTGCCTTGACAAACGTCAAGAAAGGACATTAAAGTTCGAGTCGCCAACTAAAGATGGTCGGGAAACCCCGGTTCTGAACGCGGAGCGGTTGGCGCATTTCAAAGCGGATCGGGGGACTTTACCGCGTTTTCCGAATCGTGAGGACATTCCGGCTGAGTTCAGGACTGCCGCTACTGCCACCGCAGCGACGAACCCCCTTTGCGGCGGGCTGGGGACCTCGGGGTTTTGGGTTGCGCGGGCTTGAGAGTATCGGCGTTGGTCAACAGCAGTCGGGAAAACGAATGAAGGGATTCAGAAGTAGGCATCCGTGAGAATATTCGCGGAGTTTGACACGAATCAAGCAAGAGCAATTTTTGGGAGGAAGCTATGTCAGGAAGGCCAGAAATGAATCGTCGATTCAATGCAGGTGCAATCAAGACACTGCTGATGGCGGTAGCGGTGATGGCGCTGTGTTTGGGAACCATCACAGCCAATGCGCAAGTTCTCTACGGTTCGCTCACCGGGACAGTCGCGGACAAGACCGGCGCGGTCATCCCGAATGTGGCTGTAACGGTAACCAATCAAGAAACGGGCGAAATCCGCAACACCACGGCCAACGGAGTGGGCACTTACCTGCTTCTCGACGTGCTGCCCGGCACGTATACCCTATCCATCCCAGCCAAGGGGTCCTTTGGTGGGAACACAATCAAGGACGTGCAGGTGGAGGTCAACCGCCAGGTGCGTGTCGACATGGCGCTGCAAGCGGCGGCGGTTTCCACCCGGATCACGGTGACTGAGGCGCCGCCGGTGCTGCAGACCGAAAATGCTGAAGTCAATTCCGAGATCAGTCAGGCGCAGCTCACGGCATTGCCTATTACCTCGTCGGAGGGCCGCAACTTCCAGTCGCTGTACTCGATTGTTCCCGGCGCCGCCTACGTGCAGGAAAAGAACTCGGTAGGCGGCAATCCAGCGCGCGCCATGAGCGTCAACGTAAACGGCAACTCCTATAACGGGAACACCACGCGTCTTGACGGCGCAATTAACTCCTACGGTTGGCTGCCGTACTTGATTGCGTACGTTCCTCCGGCGGACTCGATTGAAAACGTCAGCTTCACCACCAACTCCTTCAACGCTGAGCAAGGCCTGGCCGGTGGCGCTTCCGTCAAAGTCACTACCAAGAACGGCACCAGGGATCTTCATGGCAGCATGTGGGAGTACTACCAGGATGCGGCCATCAACGCGATCCCCTATACAACTGCCGTAGGAGCGGCGATTCCGAAAAATGTTTATCAGGAATACGGCTTCAACGTCGGCGGACCGGTCTATATTCCCAAGATCATGACCGGCAGAAGCAAGCTCTTTTTCTTCACGAACTTCGACCGCATCACGCGGCGCCAGGCTATCAGCGGCAACGTGACCGTTCCAGACACCAACATGATCGGCGGAAACTTCTCCGAGGTGGCCTCTGGACTAACGCCGGCGTCAGCCAACGCAGTCCTTTACGATCCAGCGCCAGCCGTTCCCTCCAGTTCGTGGATCGGCACTATCAATACTACGCAGTGTCCCACCCTCCTCTACACCAATGGCTTCCTCAATTACTCCTGCCGGCCCAGCTTTACCAATGAGTACGGTGAAACCGGATCGAGCATCAACACCATTCCCGCATCAAGAATCGCGAAGGCGGCATCGATCATGATGACGGATCTGCAGCCGATCGCCGCAAAGGTGGGCACGGCGGGCGAGCCGGCCGCGTCTCTCTCGACCATCCTGGCCAACGATATCTTTGGGACCGGGATCTTTGGCTACAATCGCAACGCATCGGACACCAAGATTACGTACATTCCCAACGAGAATACGCAGATCTTCGGCAAGTACGGCATGTCGCCCTACACGGGGACCGACCCGCAGCAACTGGGAGCGGCGGGCGGCGGAACCTATGACGGCGGCCAGCCGGGCGCAGCGGCAGGCCGGATGCAGAACGTAGGTCTGGGCATGAGCCACGTGTTCTCTCCCAGGTTGGTGGTCGACGCCGACTTCGGCTACACGCGCCAGAGGACGGGCGCACAGTCCACGCTCGACCTCTCCCTTGGCGACTACGGGACCGGCGTGCTGGGCATTCCAGGCACCAATGGACCCGCGGGCAACACAGACTATGTGGGCCAGCCGGGATTCGCCTTCAGCGGCTTCAATAGCTTGGGTAACCCCAATGGCTCCAATCCATTCCTCTTCCGCGACAACCAGTTTACCGGCGACGTGAACCTGAGCTGGGTCAAGGGAAAGCACTCAACAAAGTACGGCTTCACGTACTTCCATTTCGATCTGAACCACTTCCAACCCACCAGCGGCGGCGGGGTCAGTTTTCCGCGCGGCGGCTTCCAGTTCCAGGGCGGCATGACCTGCGGCATCGCCGCATCGGCGAGCGCCGCTGCTTGCGCCGTAAACGGCTACAACACGATTGCCGACTTCCTGCTCGGCCTGCCCAACAACGGTTCAGGTAACGCGGTGTCCAAGTCGCAGCAAACCTTCGATCCAAACTCCGTCCGCTGGTCCACGGTCGCAGCCTACGCCCAGGATCAGTGGACCGTCACGCCCAAGTTCACGCTCAACTACGGCGTGCGCTACGAGATTTATCCCGCGGCGTACCGCGATCACAACGGCGTCACCGTTCTCGTTCCCGGACTGCCTCAGACGGCCAACGTTGAGATAGGCGGCATCAATGGGAACCCGGAAAATTCAGGCATCTCTGTGGGATACGGGTTCTTTGCTCCGCGCCTCGGCATCGACTACCGCTTGACGGAAAAGACCGTGATCCGCACGGGTTTCGGCCTGACCTCGGACCCGGACAGCATGCGCTACCTGCGCGACGAGTTCCCTGAGGACCTGACGCCGAATTACGCAGGCACGGGAACCGGCACCATTGCGGTGGATCCGGTGAATACAACCCACTACCCGACCGGCGAGCCGATGACGCTCACCTACGGCATGCCCATTCAGACCGGCCCCAACACCAGCTCCGGTTTTGTATCGCTGCCCATCTCCGGATCGACGACCACGGTGGCACAGAACTTCCGGCGCGGGTATATCGAGAGCTGGAACCTCTTCATCCAGCGGGACCTCGGTCACGATTGGGTAGCCAACGTCGGCTATGTGGGAACGCATTTTGTTCGCCAGCAGGTCGGCTGGTCCCCGTACAATGCTGGTCCGTTCCCGAGTACATCCACCCCATGCATGCCCAACGGCCAATACAACACCTCCCTCACAGGCAAGACGGGAGCGTGCAGCTTCAGCATCAACGAAACCATCAATTGGCAGAATTGCACCACGAGCTGGGTTGCTTGCTACAACACCGGCGGCATCACCATGACCCAACCGCTCTGGAGTTCGATGTACAATGCGCTCCAGTCGCAGTTGACTCGCAATGCGGGCAAGAATGCCTCCCTTGGCGCGGTCTACACCTATTCGCACGCGATCGACTTTGAAGACAACGGAGCAGGCTCAGGATCGCAAGGCACGGTGTTCAACTACCCGGCGATGGCTGGCCTGAATCGAGGGACAGCGGGGTACGACCAGAAGCACAACATGCAAGTCTGGAGCGTCTATCACCTGCCCTTTGGCTATGGCCAGGCGCTCGCAAATCAGGGTGTCCTTGCCCAGATCATCGGCGGCTTCCAATTGAACGGGCAATTCAGCCACTATAGCGGCTTCCCGTTCTCAGTGAGTGCGAGCAGCAACACCATCGGAAACATGACGCCCGGCTTTGGCGCAACCTATGCCCAGTTGACCTCCGCTTACCAGCAGGAGAGCGGCCACAACAGGACACCTGCCGGGAGTGCGGTATCCGGAGGCAAACCCTGGTTCAACCCAGCTACCTTCGCCAACCCGACCGAGCTCGCCACCACCGTTGCCGGGAACCCGAGTAATGTCGGACCCACCCTGCCCAACACTGGCCGCAACGGCTTCCGCGGACCCGGAGTGTCGATGTTCAACGCGAGCCTCTTCCGCTCCATCCACCTCTATCGCGAGAGCGAGTTCCAGATTCGCTTCGAGGCGTTTAACGTGTTCAACCATGCGTGGCTCAACAACCCCAACGCAACCGTGGCCGGAGGCACCTTCGGGTATATCACCAGCTTTGGCCCCCCCTACTCTCCGACACAAGGCGCGCGTTCGCTGCAGTTCAGCGGCCGCTTCAACTTCTAAACTTTTTGCAAGGTCAACATTGTGCGGCAGCCCGGTTCGGGTTGCCGCACTTTTTATTGAGCCTGGAACGGACGCGCGGATCGCACAAGCGGGGAAGTTACCGGAGCGCCCAGCGAGTTTTAGGGAACCTCTGCGCAAGTCCATATTGTGTCAGGGCACGACCGGGGTACCCAGGGACACCCCTGGGTCGCGTGCCGCAAATGCTGCAAAATCAACGCGGGCTTTACAGGCTGCGGAAAAACTCATTTCGGGCTGCGAGAAGCGTCAGGGCACGACTTTAGTCGTGCCGTAAGCGCAATGAAATTAATGCGGGCTTTAGCCCCTGAGGTATGCTTTTTCCCGCTTTTGACCCAGAGCAGGCCTTTTCCCGCAGCCTGTTTAGCCCCTGAGGGAATGTTTGTCGCCAGGAAGAGCTTGTTCAGAGATTCCTTAGCAGCATTGATTTCCGCCGGGATTGCAATACGCCCCTCGATCGACTTGAGCATCGATTGTGCTCAAGCCGATCGAGGGGCGTATTGGTGTCTGCGGCTACCGGGCTTCGGCGGCGAAGGTGTCGGCTTCGCGGTTGATCTCGTCGGGGGTGGTGGCGTGAGAGAAGAGGATCACTCGGTAACGGAATGTTACCGACTTATCTTTCTCCAGGGTGTAACTGAACGGCGGCTGCTTGGGATTGAAAATACTGCGGCCGAAAGGGTTGGCGGCGAAGAGGCCGTAGCCGCGGGCGTGCCAGTAAGTTGGATAGCCGGGGTTGCCTGGGTGGTCAAGAATGGCAATGGAGGCGGTGTGGCTGCCGTCGTTGCCGGTGAGGGTACACCAGCGGCCCCGCGTTGCCCACACAGCAGGGCCTTTGACGCCTTCGCTGGTGAGATAGACGCCTGTGGCGGGGTTTGCGGCGCCAGGCGCTTGGGCATCGACTTTGGTGGGGTTTCCATTGGCGTCTCTGAAGATGCCGCCCTTTTCTTCAGGCGATTCGAGCCAGCGGGCGACTCTCATGCCGAGGACGCCTTCCTTGTCGTCGTTGAAGACGACATGGTCAAGGGCCTTGAGAGTTATGACCTGATCGATCACTCGGGCATGATCGCGGCGGGCGAAGATATAGTGCGTGGTCTGGGAGAGAATCTGCTTGTCTTTTCCAGTTACCCAGACCGACTCGACGACTAACTCGCCGGAGTTAGGGCCGCTTTTGGCAGATACGATCTTCGTCTGGAGAATGGTGCCCATCTTAGTGCGGTTTTCCGGCTTGATGGCATCGGAGTTATTCCAGAAATCAAAGCCGTTGACGTTGCCATAGTTGAACCAGAGGCCGGCGTGGTGGGGATGGTCGACGCGTTCGCCGGGGAGGGGATTGAGCGGGTAGCCGCGGGTGACGGTGATGCCTTCATCGTCGATGAGGGGATAGAGAACCGGCTTCTTGAGCGAGGCAGGCCAGATGTAAGAGGTGAAGGGCGCGCCGTCAATGGTGATGTCGACGCGGCGATTGGCTTCGTCGGGAACGACCTGGACGCCCTTGGCGGATGATGCGGCGAAAGCGCTGGCCGCAAACGTGAAGATTGCGGCCAGCGCGATCAGGTTACGCATAGACCTTGCCTCCTGCCATGACCTGCTGGTTTTTTTCGTCGAAGGTGACCTTCTGGCCGGTCTGGATGGCGGCGACGTTCATGCAGAGGGCGATGGAGTGGCTGTAGCCGGCTTCGATGGAGGCATTGGGAGTTTTGCGGGAGCGGACACACTCCATCCAGTTGCGCATGTTAGCGGCAGTTTCGGGATCGCCATGGGTGTCGGCATCGGTGGAGACTGCCTCGGCCTTTTCCGTGACGAGAGAAAAACCATTCAACAGGTTTGGCTTCATGCCCATTTCGGCGGCAGAGCGGGCGCTGAGGCCGCCTGTGCCGGTTACGACGCCTTTGTCCATATCGATCATGCCGCCGTTGGAGTAATAAAGCTCCTTGACGCCGCCGGCTGAGTTAGTGAAGCGCGAGGAGTACTGCACCTGGAAGCCTTTGGTGAGGTCGTCGAGCGGGCCGTAATCGAAGACGGCGGTCATGGTATCCCAGTTCTGGCGGCCGTCCTTCCATAGATAAATGCCGCCGTTGGCGACGCAACTGCGCGGATGGGGCAAGCCGGTGAACCAGTGAACGGTGTCGATCTGGTGGACCAGCCATTGGTCGGGAATGCCGGAGGAGTAAGGCCAGAAGAGGCGGAACTCAAGATACTTGCGGGCATCGAAGGGGACCATGGGGCGGTTGAGGAGGTAGCGCTTCCAGTCGGTGTCCTCTTCTTTGAGCAGTGGGACCTCCTTGGGGCGGCGCCAGCGGCCGGGTTGATTTACATTCCACGTCATCTCGACCATGACGATGTCGCCAAAGGCTCCCGACTTGATGTACTCAGCGGCCTTCATATATTTGGGTGTTGAGCGGCGCTGGGTTCCGACCTGAACGATCTTGCCGGTTTTGTGGACGGCGGCGCGGAACTTGCGGGCATCGTCCATGGTGTGTGCCGTGGGTTTTTCGACGTAGGCGTCGCGGCCGGCGTTGACGGCTTCAATGCCGTGCAGGGCGTGCTGGAAGTCGGCGGTGGCGATGATGACGGCATCGACATCCTTGCGCGCGTAGAGCTCGTCGTTGTTGCGGACCGGGTCGACGGGATTGCCAAAGAGCTTCTGGATGTAGGCGGCCCCTTCTTCGCGGCGGCGGTTCCAGATATCGGAGACGGCCACGATCTGGAAGTTCATGTCCTTGGCATTTGCCTGGAAGGCGGGAAGATCGCCGCCCTTCATCCGATCGCCGCAGCCGACAATGCCGACGCGGACGCGGTCATTTGCGCCGGCAATCTGGGCATAGCTGCGGGCGTTCCATGAGACTGCTGTGGAGACGGCAGTTGCGGCGAGCGCGGCACTGCCGACCTTCAAAAACTCCCTGCGATTGTTATTCTCGAAAGCCATGTTTCTCCCCGATTGGTTCTCTTGTTGCTTACGCTGCGAATGTGGGGGATTTCAGATATCTCCCAAGGACGTTCAGGTGCCCGTGGGTGTTATAGGCGGGCCAGACGGATGTGGTCAAGAAGCGAGCTGCGGCGAGGTGGAGGATTTCGGCAATTCCACTCATACTCCTTAGGACGAAGACGGAAATCTGCTAGACGCAAGAAGCGTGATGGCTTAACAAAACTTAACGTTGAATTCCGGCGGTTGCTCTTGGGAAAAAGGCGCCCCGTTTCAAGTCTCGAAACGGGGCGCCTGCTTGAGCGGCAATTGCTTTCAGGCCAGCTTATCCGTGTCCTAGAAGGAGAACTTGACGGCTCCCTGAAAGACTCTGGCGGCATTGGATTGCGATGAGATCTGGCCAAACGATGTCGACGCGACAGATGCGTTCGCGGCGCCAAAATCAGGATGGTTCAACAGGTTGAAGGCTTCCAGGCGCAGATCGAGGTTGAGTTTTTCGTGGATTGGAAATATCCGGGAGATCTGGGAATCGAGCTGGAGCGACGGAGTCCCTCGAAAGGCGTTCTTGCTGATGTTTCCGTAGGTTCCGGCTGCGGCGCAACCTTGGGTGACATTGCTGGCGCATATCTCGGCGAAGGCCGCCGGGTTGAGGTACTCGCGGTTCGCCTCACCGGCGCCGCGATTGAACTTTACCTTGGCATAGGGGCTGACCCCGGAGACCAGGTTGGGGCGATCCTCGTTGTTGTCGGTGAGGGAGTCATCCGCGCCCGCGGTGACGTTGAGGGGGGCGCCACTGACGATGTGCATGAGCGGGGCGATCTCCCAATTGTTGATGAACAGCTTTTCCACGCGGTTGAACCGGCTGAAACCGCTCTTGGCCACGATGACGGTGTTGATGACATGCCGGTAATCGAAGCCGCATGGGCCGTAATCCGACCGGATGTTGGCGGGATTTTCGACGGAGACGCCGGAGAGGTCGCCCTGACCGTCCTCTTCGTCCAGGCACTTCGACCAGGTCCAGTTGGCCAGCAGGCTAAAGGTGGACGACAGGCGATGGTTGAGAGAGGCCACCAGTCCGTTGTAGTTGCCGGTGGCGGAATCCGCGACAAGCGTGGAGCCGGCGCCGCTGCCGTCGATCTGGTTGCCCTGAAGAGGATTGGCGACGGTGAGCGAGAAGCGCGAAGAATAGTTCTTGGTTGTGGAGCAGTTTGTTCCGGCTGCACCCGGCGTCACCTTCGCCGGGCCTGTGGTCACGATGCCTGCGCAGCCGGTGCCACCTGTACCCCACACTCCGGGGATATAAACGGCATCGTCCAGCGGGATGCCGATGGGATCGTGCCGGGTGCCATTCCCGATGTAGTCGAGTTGAGCCTGCCAGCCCCGGCCAAACTGATGCTGAACACTGAGTGTCCACTGGATGGTGTAGGCCGCGTGGAATTGGTTAGGCATCCAGATGTACTGGGATTGAGCGAAAAACGGCGCCGTGGGCCCTGGAATTTCGGGCTGTGGAAAGGGACTGGTGGTGATGGAGCCGACGGACCACGGAGCGCTGAAGGCCAACGGACCTGTGGACGATGTCTGCAGGTTGCTGATGGCAGTGGCATAGGGCGGGTTCTGCTGGGTTCGTTGGCCGGTGAAGAAGTTGGGCTTGTCATAGGCCAGTTCGGCGCCTGCGCGGATCACCGTCTTCCCGTCGCCGATGGGATCGAACGAAAAGCCGAGATTGGGCGAGAACTGCCAGGGCGAATTATGGGTGAACCCTTTGGGCACGCCCGGATCCCCATAGAACAGAACTCCGGCTGGAGCGTTGGGGTAGACCGTGCTGACCGTGTTGGACAAGAAGTCAGCCATGTTGAAGACGCTGCCGCGGTTGAAGTAATCCGTGGGCATGAAGTTGGGACCCCAGCGCAGGCCAGCGACGAGGGTTAGCCTCTTGGAGGCGTGGAAGGTATCCTGCGCATACAGGCTGGGAATTGGGCCGCGTAGCGCGTTCTGTTGCTCCTTGCTCTGCTGGAAGGCGCTCAGCGTTCCCTGGAGGAAGTCCAGGGACTGGTCGCCGACTTTGGTTCCTCCGGCGGGTCCGTTGGCGCTGTATGTGCCGTTGAAGGTGAACACACCGTTGCCCTCGTAGGCGTTGCCGATGTTGAGCTCGTTTTGGACCCACTCTCCGCCGAAGATTAACTGGTGCTTGCCGCGCACCCAGGTTACGTCATCGTCGAGGGCGAGGGTGTTGTCGTTGAAGTGGGAGACAGAGTTTGTGCCGCCGCCGATGGTGAACTTGCCTTCAGTCATTTGCAGGCCGTTTGGCACCACCTGCGGAACGGTCACGCCGAGCGTTGCGGCATTTATGTCGCTGGCAGCGTATCCGCGATTGTTGACGCGCCGCAGAATGGTGGCGTGGGCCGCGTTTACGAGGTTGGGAGAGATGGCGTATGCCTCACCGAGCGTGAAGGACTGCGTGCGCTCGATATTTCCCGATTGCGTGGTGATGAGGATGTTGGTCGGAGAAAAGAATGGCGGGGCCTGATAGCCGTCAATCAGGTACCGGCCATAGAGGTTGTTCTTCGCGTTGATTGTGTAATCGACTCTGGTGACAAACTGGTTGTCGAAGACCTCCGACGGGATGGAGTAGGAGACCAAGCCGCATCCCAGCGTGTCTACCGAAGAAATAGGCACGGGCAGGTACTTGTCCAAGGCAAGCGCCTGGGCATTGAATGCGGGCGCGGAAGCGTATTTGTTGCCGGTGAGGGTTTTGCCGGTCAGGGGGTCGACCAGTTGAATGGGTGTGCCGTTGGAAGCACAGAGGTTGTTGCCTGTGGCTCCGCCGGGAATGCCGTCGGTGGTGGAAAAATCGCCTGCGAGGTTGGCCGCGGTGGGCACATTTGCCTCGGTACTGGCTTGCGACTGGTCGTTCTTCAGGCGCTGGTAGGCGGCGAAGGCGAAGAGCTTGTCGCGTTTAATGGGCCCGCCGAAGGTGCCGCCGAACTGATTCTGGTGCAACGTGTCCTTTGCTGAACAGGTGGTGGCAGGCGCGACGGGCGTGCAGGTGGAATAGAAGTTCACGGCGTCGATGAAGTTGTTGCGGATGAACTCAAAGGCCGAACCGTGGTACTGGTTGGTTCCTGAGCGCGTGACGACGTTGACCATGCCGCCGGTGTGCTCGCCATCCTGTGCGCCGAGCGCCGTGGACTCCACGCTGAACTGGCTGACCGCATCGGGGAAGGGGAACGGGAGGTTTCCGTTGCCCATGTAGTCCTGATTGTCGCCGCCATCGAGACGCCAAAGGGTCGTATTTCCATTGCCGCCGGCTACGGAGATTGCGATGGTCTGGTAGGAGTACTTGCTGCCGGTAAAGTCATTGCCGGGAGCTGCAACGGAACCTCCCGAGAGGCTAAGCAGGCCCGTAATCTGGCGGCTGGCGGAGTTGAGGGGCATCTCCATGATGTCCTGCTGGTCGATGGTCTGCTTGAAGGAGGCGTCCTCAGTCTGCAGCGCGAGTCCCTCGGCATGGGTCTCAATCGTAATGCTCGCCTTGCCGACGGCCATGGCCACATTGACGTCGATGCTGCTGCCGACTTCAAGGACGATGCCGGTTTGCAGGTAGGTCTCAAAGCCTGTAGTGGTGACTCCGAGGTTATAGGTGCTGATGGGGAGACCGGGGAAGACATAAACACCGGCCTTGTCGCTCTTGGTGATGTGCTTGACCTGGGTTGAAACATCGGTGACGGTGACCGTTGCATTCGGGATGACAGCTCCAGAGGCATCGGAAACGGTGCCTTGGATGTTGCCGGCTCCGGCAACCTGCGCGTTTGCCTTTGTGGCGAGCAGAAGCACGGCCACAAAGCAGAAAACGGCTGCCCAGCGGCGAAATCCAGCCAGGTGCTTGAAACACATGTAACCCATTAAAGCCTCCAAGTAGTGGTTGGTTGCGGGCTGCTAGAAGCCCATTCTCAGGGAGAGATTTCTCAACATGTGCCCCGTCGAGAATCCGCGGAATTTTTTGCGTGTCGGAATTCTTAGCCTGAAAGTCCAGTACAGGTCTATATAGTGGTCGGACCACTGTTGTCAAGAGAATCCAAGCGAAGATTAGGGCGGTCATGCAAAGACTTCATAATGAGATATTTGCGAGAGGGGGCGCAGGCGTTGGCGCAGCCACGCGGTCAGACCGTTTGAGCGGGGCAAGTTGCGCCGGGCATGGAGTTTACGTTACTGGATGGCTGCTTGCCTTGGGGATTCTAGGGAGGGCAATGAGGACCAGGCGCGGGGTTTATGTGGCTGCGGGGGCGCGCATGGAGCCGAGGGCGGCGCTGAGATCGGCGGAGAGGGATTGCTGGGCTGCTTCAGTGAGCTTGGCGTCGTTGCTGGTGAGGTAGAAGACGTCGATGGCGGTTTCGCCTTCCGTGTCGATGAGGGCCACGGTGATGTTGCACTTGTGGATGCTGAGGGTGAGGGCGATCTGGCGAAGGAGGCCGGGAACGTCCTGGGCGACGACCTGGAGCAGCGTGGAGTGGGTGGACGACTCGGAGTCGAACTGGAGGCGTGTGGCGACTTCGACTTTGAGGTTGGCGGGGTGGTTCATGTGGCTGCGGGCTTCAAGCAGTTGCTGGACGGAAGCCTTTTGGGCGACCACATCGTGGAGATTGGCGAGGAAGCGGTCCTTCTCGCTGGGGTTCAGCTCGAGGGTGTGGAAGACGTCAGTGAAGTGGAAGCTGTCAACGATGACGCCGGCCTCGTTGGAGAATGCGCCGGCCTTGACGATGTTCATGCCCCAGGCGGCCAGGGCTCCGGCCACATCGGCGAAGAGGCGGGTGCGGTCGCGGGTGATGACAGTGAGATCAAAGAGCTGGCGGTTGGGGCGCAGGTCGAGCTGGACGTTGTCTTTGGTGAGGTTGAGGGCCATCTGGAAGTGATTGCGGATCTGCTCGGGNNAGGCGGGTTTGCAGATAGCGCTGGGGCAAGCCTTCAAGGAATTGCTTGAGGGCGCCGAACTGGGTGGGGGGCACCATGGAGCGGATGCGGTTGAGCAGCGTGGGGTCAATGGCGGCGTGGTAGCGGACCTCGTCAACGCTGCGGTCCATGAAGTTTGCGGTGGCCATGTAGAACTGCCAGAGGTTCTCAGCCTTCCAGGGCGTGAGGGCGTCTGGGTTGACGGCCTTGATGTCCGCGAAGGTCATGATGGTGAGCATTTTAAGGAGCTGGGGGCTGCCGATCTTCTCAGCAAAGGCGCGAACGTTTTCGAGGTCGAAGATGTCGCGGCGCAAGGCGTTGGACATTTCCAGATGGAGGCGGATGAGGTTGAGGATGGCCTCGCGCTCCTCGGAGTCGAAGTCGAGGCGGGCGAGGAAAGCGTCAGCCAACTCGACGCTTTGTCCAGCGTGCTCGCCGGTGCGCCGGGCTTTGCCGGTGTCGTGGAGGAGCAGGGCAAGGAGAAAAAGGTCGAGGCGGTCGATTTCCGGGAGCAGTTGAGCGAGGCGCTGTTCGTAATCGTGGGCGGGCTGGCGAAGACTGTGGACGTTATGGATGGTCAGGAAGGTGTGCTCGTCGACGGTATAGCGGTGATAGCTGTCGCGGATGACCAGTGCGTCAATGCCGTGAAACTCGGGGATGAGCATTTCAAGCACGCCGAGTGCGTGCATGGTGCGGAGGGCGTGTGCGGCGTGGGGTCCGAGCAGGACTTCGCGTAGGGCGTTCCAGAGATAAGGCCCTTCAGGGATGTGAATGGCGAGGGCGGGCAGGGCGTCGGTGATGCGGTCTTCAGCGGCCTGGGAGAGGGTATAGCCGTGGGTGGCCATGAGGGAGAAGATGCGGAGGATGGCGCTGGTGTCGTTGAACTGAGCGCCGGGAGCGATGTCGATGCGGCCCTGGTCGAGGAGGAAGTCGGTTCCGGCGATGGGTGTGCGGCGGCGGCGGAACTGGCGGTAAAAGCTGACCGGGGCGGGCAGGTGCTCCATGAGGAGCGCGGCGCGGCGGTAGATGATGCGGGCGTGGCGATAGTAGGTCCGCATCCAGTAGGCGGGATCGGCGGTGCCGCGGGTCTCAAGGCCGATGGAGTTGGCGGCGGCCTCGTCCTGGGACTGCCAATCGAGGGTATTGTCGTCGCGGCCGTGGCGGAAGTGGAGGAAACATCGGGCGGCGGCGAGGAAGTCGAATGCGGCCTCGGCATCGCCGCGAGCACTCTGGAAGACGCCGCCGCGCTGGCGGGGCCACTCCTTGGTCTCCTTGAGGTGGAACAGGAGAGCGAACCAGACGGCGAGGTGGTAATCGCGCAGTCCGCCGGGACACTCCTTGAGGTTGGGTTCGAGATGAAAGATGGTGTTGCCGTACTTGTCGTGACGGGCGCGGGCGATCTCGCCGAGCTTCTGGGTGATGGTGTTCCATTCGCTCAGGACGAGGCCGGGGAGGACGGTCTGGTGGAGTTGCTGGTAGAGCGGAAACTGGCCGGCGAGGAAGCGGCGGTCGAGAGTGGCGAGGGTGAATTCGAGGTTGTCTGGATCGAAGCGGCCGACCTCTTTGACGGTGCGCGAGGTGGGGCTGGCGCGGAGGCCTATGTCCCACATGCCCTTGATGATGGCCTGGACGGCATCTTTGGAGTGAGCCTCGGTCTTTTCATCGGCAAAGGCAAAGAGGACGTCGATGTCGGAGTAGGGGAAGAGATCCTTGCGGCCGTAACCGCCCAAGGCGAGAAGCGAGATGTTCAGGGCCGGCTGTCCGGCAAAGACGCGGTGCCACATTTCGATGAGAATCCGGTCGACAACGGCGGAGCGGCGGCGGATGGCGGCGGTGCCGTCGCCCGTGCGCTCACAGGTCTGGCGGACAAGCGCCATCTCCCGCATATACTGCTCCCGAAGATCGTCAACCGCCAAAGCGACTGGATTCATAAGAGTTTGTGCGTGGCTTGCCGAGGCAAGTAAGGAATTGTTAACAGAATAAGCGATGTTGGAGGGGAAGGTGCATTTTTGGTTCGGTTGTCCCAAAAAACATGGCGTGCGCCGGTTTGACCTGGTTTGAGAGAACGCTTTTTCCCAGGCCAAGGTGGGGTTGCGGGTGAGTCGGAGGTCCCTTAGCGCGGAGTGAGTATTTGTGTCGTATTGGGGCGGGATTGCCGGCTCGACCTTCGCTTGCGGATGAGCAGGAATATACCCATGCACGCATTGGACAGGACCATTGGTAGAAGGCTGATCGTAAAGTAATTCCTGCGGAGGGCTGTGGGGAAAACGAACGGCCAAATGTAAGCGACGGCCATAAAGATTACGGCCAAGAGACAGACCGCGAGGTTCATGCCACGGGCCCACTTCTCCGCCGCATCTGCTTTGGGGCCGGGAACTGCAATGGGATGTTCTGCCACTGCGGAATTCATGCCGCCAGTGTGGCATAGCCGCCGTTGCGGGTCAAGGTCCGCAGGCGGCGAGCAGCAATTCCGCAACCAAGCGGCAAATGATCCTCCAGACGCAGTGGAAGCTTGGAGATGCCAGGATAAGGCACGCCGGTGTGTTTCAGCGCCGGCACGGAGCGCCATTTCCCGGCAACCTTGATATACTTTTTGCGGTTGGCCTTTGGGCTGTTCCAGCTATCCATGTTTCGTGTCGATCGTGCTATCGTTGACGTGTCCAACGCTTGGGAAATGGCTACAGTTCCCTGAAGTGATTCGGGAAAAGTGGATAGAAAAGTGGATAGCAAGCTGCACAATCTACTGCAAGTTGTTGATTATAAAGGGCGGGAGTAGTTCAGTGGCAGAACGTCAGCTTCCCAAGCTGA
>PLFY01000219.1 GCA_003138365.1 Acidobacteriaceae bacterium | reverse complement strand
TCGGGCCTTTTTCCGCAGCCTGTGAAGCCGCGCCGTTTTCAAAACAGAGAAATAGCTCGTCGAGAGAAGCTTTTCCGCAGCCTTGAAACCCGCGCTTCGGCGTGGAAACTCTCTCCGCTTACGCCTTGGAGGATTTTTCTGCTTCCTTGACGAGTCCTTCCGAGTGCCTATGAGCGTTCTGGGAGTGTTCGAGGGCCTGTTTGCTCAGTTCGTGAGCGGTGAGATGGTCTGCTTTGCCGTGGGCGGCAGCGGCGGCGGCGTGGGTGTGGGCTGCCAGATTGTGCAGTTCCGCAGCTTGATCGTGCGTACTCTGGGGCATGATGTTCTCCTGGCCTGTTCGATGCAAACCAGCAGCCCAGGAAGCATGGGAAAGATTTCTCGATGCTTCCTTCAAGCCAAAAAGCTGCGTCACTCAACGCATCCAGCAGCGGCGACAGCCTCGCCAACCCTGCGAACACCGCTTCTTTCGCTGATCCGCTCGCCCTCTACGGCCCCAGGTAGATTTCCACACCCGGCGGCGAGAAGCTCAGCGTGTGCGCATGAGGGTCGTAGTCCAGATCGAGCGCCGCGCTCTTCCGCCCGTTGATCAGCACAGCCACCAGCAGCACGTTGCCGTACATCCGCGCCGCCACAATCTTGTGACTCTGAATCACGCCGTACTCGTTGTCCGGGCTGGTCGAGCTCCAGTCCTGCTGGAACCGTGAAAAGGGGTAGGCCCCATTCTGAGTCGGATGCTGCTGCCAATTCTTGTCGTGAGTCCAGATCCCATAGGCTTTGGGCAGGTCGTTCTTTTCCACGGCCGTAAGGAATCGGTTCACTGCCGAACGCCCCAGCAGATGGTTGTTCCAGTTCCATGGGTAGTCCACCGGCCTTCCCGCCATCAGCCACCAGCTCACAAACAGCACCAGCAGCAGCCCGCCGGAGCCGAATACAATCATCCGGTGATGCCGTTCACGGGCTTCATCATATTTAGGAGCGTCGAGCAAAGTCATTGTGAAAGTGCCTCGAACTTAGGATACGGCAACAGAGGGATCAGGGAACAGGGACTAGGGAATAGGGAATAGAAACGCGATCGTACCAAAGATTTGCCGCTGTTGTTTCGTTCCCCGGCTCTGTCGCTCCCTGATAGGTTAGCCACCAATAGCGGAGTTCCTGTTCCCTGTTCCCTGTTCCCTGATCCCTGTTCCCTGCTTTTCCCTATTCCCTGGTGTAGATCGTCCGCCCCTTCTCTTCCTGCCGTTCCAGCGCCAGCTCAATCAGCCGGGTAATCAGGTCTTTGTAGCTGACGCCTGTTGCCTGCCACAGCTTCGGATACATGCTGATCTGGGTAAACCCCGGCATGGTATTCACTTCGTTCAGAAAGATGCGCCGCTTCCCGTCGGGCTCCATCAGAAAGTCCACCCGCGCCAGACCACTGAGGTCGCAAACGCGAAATGCCGCTACCGCCATCTCCCGAATCTGCTTCGTTTCCGCCCGGCTCAGCCTGGCCGGAATCACGGGCAGCGACCCTTCTGAGAGATATTTTGCCTCGTAGTCGTAGAACTCCTTGCCGGGAATAATCTCNNCCCACCACGCTCGCCTCAGGGTCGTCATTGCCCAGCACGGCTATCTCGAGTTCCCGCGCTTTGCCCCTCTTGCCGCCCACCCCCTGCTCCACAACCACCTTGCGGTCGTACTTGGCGGCCAGCGTCAGCGCCGGCCCAAGTTCCTTGCGGTCATGCACCTTGCTGATCCCCACCGACGATCCCAGGTTCGCCGGCTTCACAAACACCGGATACTTGAGCGCCGCCTCCACTTGAGCAACGGCCTTGCGCGGCTGCTTCTCCCACTCCGCCCTCAGCAGCGTAACGTGTTTGACAATAGGCAGCTTTGCCTGCGCAAACAGACGCTTCATCACGTCCTTGTCCATCCCCGCCGCCGACCCCAGCACGCCCGAGCCCACATACGCAATCCCCGCCAGCTCGAACAGTCCCTGGATCGTCCCATCCTCGCCAAACGTCCCATGGAGCACCGGAAAGACCACATCCAGGCACTGGCCGCCGAGCGCCGCATGACTATCCAGCGCCGACTGCCCCGCAACAAGCGGTGTCGTATCCGCAGCCAGGGCTGGTTCCGTCGCCAAATCCGCTTCGCCTGCGCCTGGTCCGCCGGAAGCAGGTTCGCCTGAAGCAGGTTCAGCCGCCCCAGCCCCTTCCAGCAGCCCTTGCGCCGCTCCCGAAGTCAGCCAGTGCCCCGCCTTGTTGATCCCGATCGGAACCACATCGAACTTCTTCCGATCGATCGCCTTCAATATCGAAGCCGCCGAAAGCAGCGAAACCTCATGCTCGCCGCTCCGCCCGCCAAACAATATCCCAACTCGAAGTTTTTTCGCCATTTCCTTCTTTGATCACCGTTTTGAAGTATGCAAATCACCACTCTGATTCAGTGTAGAACTCCTCAGAGCATCTTCTTTCCAAACGCTTGGCAAGCCAGCTCCAACTCCCGATGCGCCGACCTGTTCCGCTCATCCATTCATGGATTCGCCTCGACGATGTCAAGACTCACCAGACGCAGGCCCGGAACTCTCCAGCAATAGGGGTGGTGTACTTTCGTAACTACCCTGAAAGGGCTATTTGAACAAATTTATAGGAGCGTAGGATGAATACGAACAATTTTTCAGGCTGAGTTACTTTAGGCATAAGCTTCCGGCTTATTCTGTCACACCGGATTCATTTGTTGATCGAATTCTGCCGATTAAGGAATGTGCGGAACCGAACGGTACAACGCCGGATCGGCCGAGTTCTCCTCATGAAGAGATTGATTACAGCAGTTGCGCTCTCTTTCGGATGGGCCTGCGTGGCCTGGGCAGTGGCGCCGGCTCCTCTAACCACTCTTCATGCCATTCATGCCCTCACCAATGCCGAGGCTAGCCGCGCGCTTCCCGTCTCGTTTCAGGCCACAGTTACCTACTTCCGCGGCTATGAAAAGACCCTGTTCGTCCAGGACGGAGACGTGGCCATCTTTGTGCAGGCTACCACCGATGCCAAGTTGGTTCCAGGCGATCGCATCCTCATCAAGGGAACAACCCACGAGAGCTTCCGCCCCAATATACTGAGCAGCGACATTACATTGCTTCACCACGGCGACTTGCCCAAGCCGATTCCCGCCAGCTACGACGAATTGATCCGCGCCGAGCACGATTGCATGCTCGTCTCCGTGCATGCCAAGCTCCGCGCCGCCGACATGGTGTTCAGCTCGGATGTTAAGAGCATTTACCTGCAGATGCTTACCGACGGGGGCACGATTGACGCAGTCGTCGACAGCACCGACTCAAGAGTGCTTGAAGGCTTGCTGGACGCCGAGTTGGAGGTCACCGGCGCCGCTTCCGGGAGATTCGACGGGAAGATGGAGCAGACAGGGGTCATGCTCCACGTCTCATCCTTTGCGGATATAAAGGTCTTGAAGCGCGCTGACACAAGCCCGATGGCGCTCCCGGTGACGCCCATGGACCAGGTCCTCACCGGCTATCATGTCCAGGTTCTCTCGCAAAGAATCCGGGTCCGCGGCGCCATCACTTACTTCCAGCCCGGCTCCGCCATTGTGCTCCAGAGCGGCGCCAAGAGCCTTTGGATCCAGACCCGTACACTCTCCCCCATGCAAGTCGGCGACATGGCGGACGTAACCGGATTCCCTGGTCTCCATGACGGCTTTCTAACTCTTACGAACGGCGAAATCCAGGATAGCCATGTGCAGGCGCCCATTACTCCGGTGTCGGCGACGTGGGCCAAACTGGTTACGAGCAGCAATGTGTTCGATCTGGTCTCCATCGAAGGACAAGTGGTCTCGGAGATCCGGGAAGCCGGTCAGGACGAGTATGTCCTGGTCTCGGGCGGTCAAATGTTCTCGGCAATCCTCCGTCATCCGCCCCCGGTAACCCCAGGCCCGGCGCCAGCAACTCCCATGAGGCAGATTCCGATCGGCGCCAGAATTCGCGTCACCGGTATCTGCATGCTCGATGATTCCAACCCCTTCAACGCCCAGGTGCCGTTCACCATCCTCATGCGTTCCTACGACGACATGGTCATCGTCGCCGAGCCTTCGTGGCTCAATATTCGCAACCTGATCCTCATCGTCGGCGTGCTCCTCCTGCTGGTAATTGCCGCGGGCGCCTGGGGCTGGACCCTCAAATCCAAGGTCCATCGCCAGACCGTCGCCATGGCTGCCCGCATCGAGCAGGAAGCCGCATTGGAGCGGCGCAATGCCCAGTTGGAACAGCAACGGAGCAGAATCCTTGAAGACATCAACGGATCGCGCCCCCTCGCCGAGATCATCGAACAAATCACAGCCCTGGTCTCCCTCAGGCTGCACGGCGCGCCTTGCTGGTGCGAGATCGCCGATGGAGCCCGGTTGGGAGAATACCCGTCTGATGCCGATCGCCTGCGCATCGGCCGCGAACTGATTCTCGCCCGTGTTGGACCACCGTTGGGCACGCTCTTTGCCGGATTCGACCTCGGCAGTCAGCCCACTACGCTTCAATACGAGGCGCTCATTGTCGGCGTGCGCCTGGCAACGCTGGCCATCGAGACCCGGCGCCTCTACTCCGACCTCCTCCACCGCTCCGAGTTCGACCTGCTCACCGACATCCAAAACCGCTTCTCCCTTGACAAGCGTCTCAATGCCCTCATCGATAAGGCGCGCCAAAATGCCGGCATCTTCGGATTGATCTACATCGACCTGGATCATTTCAAGCAGGTCAACGACGAATACGGCCACCGGATCGGCGACCTCTACCTCCAGGAGGTAGCGCTCAGAATGAAGCGCCAGCTTCGTTCCCACGACACGCTGGCCCGGATCGGCGGAGATGAATTCGCCGCCCTGGTCCCCATCGTCCGCAGCCGCGCCGAGGTTGAAGAGATCGCTCTGCGGCTGGAGCGTTGCTTCGACGATCCATTTGCTGTCGACGGCTTCGTTCTCTACGGTGCGGCCAGTGTCGGCATGGCCCTTTACCCCGAGGACGGCGCAACCAAAGACAGCCTCCTGAGCGCCTCCGACGCCGCCATGTACGTGATAAAACACACCAAGCAACTCAGCGAGACAGTTTCGGCGGAACAACGGGATTGCGCCCCCACCCCCGGACATATCTAACCATCCCGATCAGCCTGACTTCTTTCGCTTGAAGTTAGAGCATTTTCAACTCAAGTGTTAACACCTCGGTTGTGCCCCATCCATTGTGCGTCCTTTGCACAATGGGTGGGCGGGCTATGATGTCCATCTCGACGGTAAAGAGT
>PLFY01000164.1 GCA_003138365.1 Acidobacteriaceae bacterium | reverse complement strand
CAATCCAAATGCGATTGCCCTGCGGCGGACGCCCGCTACTGCGGCACAACCAGGAGGGTGATCGACTGCGCAGGGAAGGTGGTGGTGAGGGTGCTGGCGGCGCCTCCCGTTCCCGGCGGCGCTACGGTTACTGCCGGTTGCGCGACGATGGCGGCCAGGTTGGCGTTGCTGTAGAGGTAGGCCTGCGCCGTGGTTGCGCTTGACGACAATCCCGTGAGCGAGACCGTGCTGGTCAGGCTGCCATAGGTCTTGTTGATCACCACGACGGTCACTGCGTCGTCAGAGCTGCGGAGGGCTGCGTAGATGGAGAGCGTGCCCTGGTTGGCATTGGCGGCGCCGCTGGTGGAGGGAAGAACGGTGTCGCCAAACGTCGATTTTTTCCCGTCGTAGTTGCGGTAGACCTGGAATGCCATCATGCCGGGGATCTGCTGAGAGGGGTCGGTCGTCGGCCACATTGTGCCCAGACTGAGACCTTCGCGCCCAAAGATGCCGAGAATGTCAGCCTGCGCCAGCGCGCCGTTGATGGACTCCATTCCGCCCCAGTTGTATTCGTCGATGGCCAGCTTGGTGCCGGGGTAGTCGTTCGCAACCCAAGTCCTCATCATCGGAATCGCCTGGGGAGCTTGCTGCGGCACCGTGCAGCTCAAGGAACTGGGATTAGCGGAGTAATTCGGCTGAGGGAAATTGCTACTGGAATCGGTATAGGTGGGGTCCCAGAAGGCGCGGGTCGAGTTCAGCCTTGCCTGTTGCATTCCGGTGTCTCCCGCAGTGGCAAAGGCGACGGAGTTACCGCTTCCGGCGGGGTATTCGGCCGCAAAATAGGTGTGCAGGTCCACGTAATCCAGCAGCCGCACACCGTAGGTTTTTTGAGCCGCCGCGAATTGCTGCAGATAGTACTCGACGAACGGGACGCCGCCGTGCGCTGTGCGATCGGCCGGATTGCTCCACGGCGCAAAACAGGGGCCTGTGCCCCATCCCGACTCCACATCTTTCTTTGAATAGAAGTAATCCCACCAAAAGTCCATCACCGGCCCGCTCACTTCGGCGGTCGGATCGACAGTCTTGATGGCCAGGGCGGTGCCGATGCCGCCCTTTGTCACCTCGTCATAGGTAAAGGGCAGTGGATGCACGTCGGCGTCATTCGAGTCCCACCAGCTTGGCTCGTTGTCGAGGTCGTAGATGGCCACTCCGGCGCCAGAGTTTCCCAGGCCGAATTGGTTCACCAGGTATTCAGTCCAACCGCCGGCCCACGTGGATTGAGCCCACGATGCAGTTACCGCGGAGGCGGCGGGTGGCGCGGGGGGAGGCTCCGCGATGCTGGTGACCGTGGGATCGCTGGGGATATCGCATCCGCTGGAGGATGTACAACCGCTGATCCCGTCGGGATAGACGCCGGAGCCGCACTCGCGGCCGTCGTTGGAAAAGGCAGCCTTGGAATTCACAGCAAGCTGATTGGGGTAGGTGGCCTGCGGGAAGCTGCAGGAGGTGCTGTCCTTTGCGACCCAGCCCAGCACGGGCACCGTGCCCAGGGTCTTGATTCCGCTGGTGTTATTGCTCTGGACCAGGGCGTTGAATGCCGTGACTCCACTGACCGCGGGCCAACCATCTCCCCCGTTTCCCGTCTGGTTTTCAAAGTACCAGTCGTCGACGGAGTTGGTTACATCCGCCAGGTAGTTGTAGCGTTCGGTGGAGTCTCCACCCCAGCGATCGACGGTGATGTTGGTGGGCGCAACCGCGGTAGCGTCAGCCGCGGTACCGTGAAGCAGATAGGCGTCCATGCCGTAGATGTCCGGGCTGATGGGGTTTCCTGGAGTGGCCACATCAACGGTCAGGGCAGCTCCGGCGGCGGTGACCGGAGGGCTCAGGGTTACGGTCACACTGCCGCTGACGGTGGGATCCTCGGTACTGGTGGCCATAACCGTAACGGTTGGCGGAGCCGGGTAGGGCGTGGTGAAGAGGCCGGTTGAACTGAGGGTGCCCGGACTCGCGGTGCTGCCTGAAGGCAAGGACAAACTCCAGGTGACCGCGCTGCTATAGCTGCCGGTGCCGGATACCGTAGCCGTGAATTGCGCCTGGGTTCCGATGGTTGCCGTAGCTGGGTTGGGCGTCACCGCTACAGAGGTAATTGTGGGACCGGTGGAGGTTTGGCCGCCCGTGGATGCGGAGCCACCACCCCCGCAACCCACAACCAACAGGCTCAGTCCGGGAACCAACCATAAAGCCTCACTCCAACCCAAATTCCTCATGCCGAATCTCCTGTTCAGCTTGCAAGACAGGTCTCTTTCAGCCGAGACCGTCCGCGCCGTAGTTTTAATTCGCTACCATCTTACACCGCTGCGGCGGCCGGGCCAATGAGCGTAGTCAAGCGAATTACTAAAGGGCGAAACGGGACTGCGGCTGTCTGGAGCCGGCAACAAGCGGGCATTCCTTTTCGCCAGCGGCTGGGAGCGGGAAGGGCACTGGAAAGGGATCTCCTCCATAGGCCTGAGCCTCGGATGCAAAACCGCTGCCGAGCGGTCTTGCAACGGCATGATCCGATAGATTAGAAGCAGCACGCAGTCGGCGCATGGTCAGCCTTCGGGAGTATTGGCAATGGACAAGGCAGCAAATCTTCAACCTCATTATGTTCGGGTTCACCCGCGGGATAACGTCGCCATCCTTGTGAATGAAGGCGGCCTGCCGGCTGGAACGACCTTCGACTGCGGGCTCGTTCTGGTGGATGCGGTGCCGGAGGCGCATAAGGTGGCCCTCACGGATGTTAGTCCCGGCGAGCCGATCGTAAGATATGGCGCCGTGATTGGCTATGCGGAGGCGCCCATCGCGAAGGGGACGTGGGTGCATGAGGGAGTGATGCGATTGCCCGACCCGCCCGACCTCAATTGCTTGCCGATTTCAACCGCGGTTCCAGAGCCGTTGCCGCCGCTGGAGGGTTATACCTTCGAAGGTTTTGTCAACGAGGATGGCTCGGTCGGAACCAGGAATATTCTCGGCATTTCGACAACGGTTCAGTGCGTGGCGGCGACGGTGAACTATGCGGTGAAGCGGATCAAGGCCGAGCTGCTGCCGCGCTACCCTCATGTCGACGATGTGATTGCGATCAACCACTCCTACGGCTGCGGAGTAGCGATCGATGCTCCTGGAGCGGAGATCCCGATCAGGACTCTTCGCAATCTCAGCCTCAATCCTAACCTTGGCGGAGCTCCGTTGGTGGTAAGTCTGGGATGCGAAAAACTTGAGATGTCGAGGCTCATGCCAAGCGGCACCTTTCCGATGCTGGAGTCCAAGCCGTACGTGGTGCGGTTGCAGGACGAGCAGCATCATGGTTTTGAAAGCATGGTGGATGCCATTCTGCAGATGGCTGAAGAACGTCTCGCCGTGCTCAACGAGAGAAGGAGGGTCACGCGGCCCGCGGCGGATCTGGTTGTGGGTCTGCAGTGTGGGGGAAGCGATGCCTTTTCAGGAGTGACTGCCAATCCCGCTCTTGGCTATGCGGCGGATCTGCTGGTGAGGGCGGGCGCAACGGTGATGTTTTCAGAGGTCACAGAGGTGCGGGATGCAATCGACCTTTTAACAGCACGCGCTGTAGACGCGAAGGTGGCGCAAGAACTGATCGATCAGATGGATTGGTACGACAAGTATCTGAGCCTTGGTGGAATGGATCGAAGCGCGAATCCCACTCCTGGAAACAAGAAGGGTGGGCTGACCAACATCGTTGAGAAGGCGCTCGGCTCCACTGCGAAAGCGGGCACGAGTGTGCTGGCGGGAGTATTCGGCCCTGGAGAACGTGTCACAAAGAAGGGGCTGATCTTCGCGGCTACGCCGGCCAGCGATTTTGTCTGCGGCACCTTGCAATTGGCTGCGGGAATGAACGTGCATGTGTTCACGACGGGCCGCGGAACGCCCTATGGCCTGGCGATGGCGCCGGTGATCAAGGTGGCGACACGCACGCCGCTGGCCAAGCGCTGGCCTGATCTGATCGACGTGGATGCAGGCGTGATCGCTACCGGCGATGCAACCATCAGCGAGGTGGGCGAAGAGATTTTCAAGCTCATTCTCGAGGTTGCAAGCGGGCGCAAAAAAACATGGACGGACCACTGGGGCTTGCATAATGAGTTTGTTCTATTCAATCCCTCACCAATCACTTAGGTCTCTGACCGGATGAAATGGTGCTATGAGGGGTNNCGGCGCTACACTTTTTACCAGTACATAACCAGACGGTCAGAGGCCTAGCGGTTCACGATGCAGAAATACTCTATGCTGAGCCGTCGCCGCTTTGTCGCTCGCACCGTTGCCAGTGCGATGGCGCTTTCATTTCGTCAAGGCATGGCTAGTCGGATTGCGGCGTCTTCGCTGAGTCATGCGCCAGCAACGCCGCTCATGATCGATTCGCACGTGCATGTGTTCAAGCACGATGCGACGTTTCCTTTTGCGCAGGGAGCACGGCCGCCCGCGGAGGATGCTTCAGCAGAAATGCTTCTGGACCTGATGCGGGCCAATCAGGTTTCAAGAACTGTGATCGTCCAGGTGATTCACTATCGATGGGATAACAGCTATCTGGCGAGTGTCTTGAAGCGCCATCCGGGCCTGTTCATGGGCGTTTGCCGCGTAAATCCTGAAGACCCGGCTGCGCCGGATCACCTTAGCCAGCTCACACAAGACGGATTCCGCGGCGTGCGTCTGAGCCCTGCCGCGACGGCGGACGGCGATTGGATTTCAAGCCCTCTGATGGCGCCGCTTTGGCGGCGCTGTGCCGCACTCAAGGTTCCCATGACCATCCTTGCGCCGGTCACGCGGCTTCCCGATCTTGTTCCACTCATCGAAGCGAACCCGGAGCTCACGGTCGTGATCGACCACATGGCGGACTGCCCGCTCGATCGGCCGGACCTACTGAAGATGCTGCTCGACCTTGCGCGCTATCCGGCGGTGTTTGTGAAGATCTCAGGGCTGTGGTCGCTCTCAAGACAGGGCTATCCTTACATGGATGCACAAGAGCAGGTCAAGCGCCTCTGTTCTCGGTTTGGGGCTCGTCGCCTGATGTGGGCAACCAATTGGCCCGTCTCTCTGCAACAGCTTCCCTACGGAAGAATTGTCGAGCTGTATCGCGATCGTCTCAACGTCTTCTCACCGGAAGACCGCGAGGAGGTTCTGTCGAAGACGGTGCAGAGAGTATGGCCGTTCGGCCTGTAATCCGCCAGCAACGACTGGGCAGTTACGCTGTGCTGGAAGGCCGCTTGACCTCCACGCGAGAGGCCGTTTCGATGAACGTGGCGATGGCGGAATGATCGAGTTCTCCCTTGCCATCGCCCATCAAGGACAGCAACATCTGCTGAACAAGCGCGGTGAGCGGAAGAAACATCCGGTTCGCTTCCGCGGTCTGCAGCGCATTGCGCAGATCCTTCTGATGAAGCTGGATTTTGAATCCCGGCTTGAAGTTTCGGGCGATGAGCATGGGACCTTTCGCGTTGAGAACGGCGCTGCCGGCGAGGCCGCCTTTCACCGCATTCACCACCACGTCCGGATCGAGGCCGCATCGCGTGGAAAGAGCAAGAGCCTCGCCCATTGCAGCAATATTGCACGCGACCATAATCTGGTTGGCCAGCTTGGTCACGTTCCCCGCCCCTACCGCGCCGGTAAGCGTAACGCTCGATCCCATACATTTGAGGAATGGCTCTGCCTTGCGGAAGTTGTCTTCGCTGCCGCCGGCCATGATCGCGAGCGTGCCCTCGATGGCTTTAGGTTCGCCACCGCTTACCGGAGCATCCATAAAATCGACGCTCTTGGCGGCGCAGGCCGCGGCAATCTTCTGCGAGACCAGCGGATTGATGGAGCTCATATCAACGATCAGGGCCCCAGGCTTGCATCCTTCAAGAATCCCGTCTTGGCCGAGGACGACCTCTTCCACCTGGGGTCCATCCGGCAACATGGTGAAAATGATGGACGCGCGCTCGCCCACATTGCGGTTCGATGCCCCGCGCTCGGCTCCATCGGCGACGCACGCATCGAGCTTCTTCGCGTTGCGGCCGTACGCAATGACTGTGTGACCGGCTTTCAACAGGTTCTTGAGCATGGGGCGGCCCATGATGCCGAGACCGACAAATCCTACTGTTGCCATTGCTGTTCTCCTTTGCGCGGAAGCCGGGCAGATTGATTAGGGCGCATTCGGGTTAAC
>PLFY01000154.1 GCA_003138365.1 Acidobacteriaceae bacterium | reverse complement strand
TGGGGCTGGGGCTTGAAGGGCCTTTCGTGCGTCCGCTCTGTCATGGCCGGACAAGAAAGTCCTGCCTTCCCAGGCTGCGGCCCATCCCGTTCTCGAAGTACGCGCGCTAAAACAGTCCATTCAAAAGAGGCGGCAGGAGGCATTTCCGAAGAATCTCCGCACATGGGTAGCGGACAGGGCCAACGAGGGAGATGCGCGGGCTGCCGCCCGATTGTGACAGCGGCACCGACTGGGCCGACTTCGCACAACAGCGACTTGCGGCCCAACAGGAGCAGCAGGCCATTGCCAACCAGATCGCCGCGACGCGCATCTGGACAATCAACCGCAAGACTGGCGACGTTTCATACGTTCTCAACGGGCGCGTCTCCGTCATCGACCGCGGACGCGTTGTGACCGTGCTCAACCAGGATGAAGCCGCGGTCCTCTTTGGATTGGAGATGGCCATCCACAAATACGGATCGCGCATCGCGTGTTCCAGAAGCGAAGAATGGAAGCGGATGGTCGCCATGTGTGTGGTCAGCCATGGCATATTCACCCAATTCACGGACCCGGATATGCAAGGCGCCCTCCACCAGCAACAACTCCTGGCGAATCCTCTCCAACTCCGAGCTGCACGACTGCACTCCATCGAAACCAGGCTCAGAACTGAGGAAACCGAGGATTTAATTTTCACCGACGAAGCAGATGCGCGTAGGCTTCTTTCAAGTCTCCAGCCTGCCGCCCAGTCCCGACAATTTCTCGAAATCCTGAAAGTATCGCAACAACCAGAGCCCAAGGCGAATGTCGGCGGCAACCTGACAATCACCCTTGTCAGGTCTTCCACTGGCCAGCAGGCTTTCAGAGTATCGATTCACGAGGGAAAGCGGCAAGAGATCATCGACCGGGTTGCTCAACTCCGTCAGACTGTATATCTGTCATCGCGCAACAACTTCAGAATGCTAAGCAACGAACGTAGTGGCAGGCAGCTCATAACTGAGGACATGCGTCATCGAATGCGAAGTGCGTGGACAATGCGCCATGGCCCATTGGCGGGAAGCCGTCCGCGATCATCGCGTGAATGCGGTCGCCGTCTGAACAATGTCCTGACAACGAGGCTATGCGAATGTGGATTGGACTGGCATCTTGAGTTTATAAACGGCTGCGAAGTAGGCCACCATCACGCGAAAAGTCTTGGACTTATTCACGCCGCCAAGAATCTCCCCGCCGACTCTCTCCAGTTCATCCGCAATCTCGTAGGTCAACGCAAACACAAAAGAGGTGTCGATACTTTGAAATGGAATGTTCAGCCACTGGTTGTTGTAGAACGCGCGGAGTTGCGCCTGCGCGGCTTTGCTCTTGAATTTCATGATTATGTGCTCAGCGAGCGCGTTCTGTTTGCGGATTTTCAGCACGGCAAAGAGTTGGCTGAAATGTGTCTTGGTGAATTTGGAATCCACCGTAAGCCGGACCTGAGTTCGCTTCTCTGCGGGAGCAACGACTCTGCGCTTCGCTCTGGTTGAGGTCTTCGTCGAAGGGGTCATGACGTTTTCTTCTTGTGATGTAGTATACATCAGAACTGTAGAAACGAGCAATGCGGTAACTGGCTGGAATCAAAGGAGTTGCCGTGATGGCGATGCCGGAGGAGGTAGTGGGTTCACTGCATGGAGTAGGTGAAACCCGCATGAAACACAATAAATCGAACCGTGGGGGAGGAAGAGAAAAGGAGATGGGCGAGGGATTGGGCAGCGCGCTAAACCTGGCATCGCGCGAGAGCATTCTGCGCTCCAAGACAAGAAACTCCTTGTTCATTTATCCCACAATCTGTTGAATTTGGTTCACATCGAATCATGAGGTAGTGACCACTGATTTGCGTTGATCAACGGCAATTCTTCCAGAACACCGGGCGGCCGTGTCCCTCGACATGGCTTCGTCTGCCAAATGTGTGCCTTACCCGAACGGTTTGTTTTAGGGAATGCTGTCGGACAATGGCGAGACTGAAACTGCTAACTTCCTGATCACTTTCCGTCTGAGCGGCCGCCACTGTTCCGGTACACTTTCTGCACATCTTGTGACGCACGACCTCAGAAACCCCCGATCAGACGGTCCACGCTGACTGATGCCGGATCAGTATCCGCAATTCTGTCCCCACCGATCATTGGACGCTACAGTGTCCAGCGGGACTGACTCAGGACCGGCAACCACCCTGTCGGCTCCTTGCGGGTCAGTTGATGCAAACCGGATTTTTCGTCAAGCGACAACGGGGAATGATCGTATATGACTGATCTGCCTAAGGTTACGCTAACGACGCTGCCACATTATTGCATTCTTCCACGTGCGCCCTATTCAATGCGCTCCAAGGTTGGTAATCTAACCCCCAGTACCTTTTGAAAACACCTCCTGATGTGTGTTAACCAATAGGGACTCGGCCGCCTTTTCGTAAGAATTGCCCGCCTGTCCAAATTCGACCCAAGACCGCATGGAAATTGTGATGATCAATAATGTCCCCTTCGGTCATTTCGAGCTCTCTTCAGACAGTTGACGATTTGCCGGGCGGATCGGATTTGGCGCTATCGCCCTCTTTTCGGAGCTGAAGCATCGTTCCTCTGGGAAATCCTGTGGTTTCGCGAACCACCAGCTGGGTCTCGATAGGATAGTCACGCTTCGGCGCTGGCGTCTGCTCCACCTGCGCCCTCAGCGCCATAACCGCCTCCCGAGCCAAATCGAAGCATGACATTTGGATGGTGGTTAGTGGCGGAATCGTCATCTGCGTTATATGAATATTGTCAAATCCAATGATTGAGAGGTCATCGGGTACTCGCAGCCCGGCTCGGTATGCTTTGTGCAGCACTCCGATTGCTGTCATGTCATTCGAGCACATCACCGCTGTGGGCAACTTGGCTCCGGCCAACAGTTTCTCTGCCGCGGCTATGCCGCCTTCCATAGTGTGGTCGCCTTCAACGATCCACTTTGGATCGACCGCGATGCCGCATTCCTGTATTGCGCGCTGAAACGCTGCCAGACGCGAATGCGCCGAATGCAACCGGAGCGGCCCGGTCACGAACGCGATATCCCGGTGCCCCAGCGCAGCCAGGTGCTGCACGCCCTGCCGGATTCCGTGATGGTAGTCCACCCGCAACAGGCTGATGCCCGGCCGGTCCGGCCCCACATCCACAAACACCAGCGGCACATGACGGTCCGCCAACTGGTCCAGCAGCGGCTCTTCAATGCCGAAGGTCATCACTGCCACGCCTTCGGCCTTGCGCTCAACCATGCGGCGAATGCAACCCTTCATCCGCTCTGGATCATAATTGGTCGAGCCGATGAGGATTTCATATCCGTGCTCGACGGCCGCGTCCTCGAATCCTTGAATCAATTCGGGGAAAAACGGGTTGGTAATCTCGGAGACGATGAGCCCGAGAAGCCGGCTACGTCCAGAGACGAGGGCGCGGGCCTGGGTGTTGGGCAAATAGTTAAGTTCCCTGATCACTTCCCAAACCCGTTTAGCCATTTTGAGATTCACGGTAGGGTTGTGGTTGATGGTGCGCGAGACCGTAGCGATTGAAACGTTGGCGAGCTGCGCCACCGTATGAATATTCATGCGCGCAGAATTTCGTTTGGAGTTGCGTTTGATCTTAGGGGTGTGCTCAGTCATGGGCGCAGTGAAGAATGCGTTTACAGGATACCCCATATGATGCGACCTTGACATCCCATGGATACAGAATCTAACGTCGAATATTTGGGAAAAGGTTTACCGAAGCCGACAGCTTCCATGACCTAGCTCGCTTGTCTGAGCCAGGTGGCGACCGGGCACAACGCATCCTGGAGGAGCTTCATGCAATTGTTGTGTTTGCAAACCGAGGTTTTTGAAGCCATCCTCGAAATCGCCCGACACGGGCTGGTGCTGTATATGCGCGCTACTCGACCGATGATCGCTGCGGCGTGATTCGCGGCTACACGGGTCCAGGTAAATTCACCGACGATCCTCTCGAGACCTTCGGCGGCGCGGGCGTAGCCGAGATTCCGCAGTTGCAGAAGCTGCTGAAGTACATCTGCCGCGAAGGCTTCGAACACCACGTAGCCGCCAACTTCAGCAACGTTTCCAGGGCCATTCATGAGGCAGCAACACGGTATCTTGGGTGGGAGTCTTTTGTCCACGGGCAACTGGAAGACTAGGAACGCAAGATGACCATAGTTGCAGGAGCTGATTTTGGAACGATTAGGGTGCGGCGGCAAGACTGTGTCTTTCGCATGGCAGGGACATCGGCTGACACTTGACGCCAACTGGAAGGGCAAGAAGCCGGAGGCCGCGCAGTTGTGCAATGGTATCTGCCGGGCCATGGACGATCCGACGCGAATCTGTTGCGGGTAAACGTTCTCCCTATTGCCAAATACCCGCGTCTTCGAATAATATGGCCTCCCATGAGTAAACGATCTTTTGCTATCGCTCTCTTTCCGGTTTTGGCGTTGCCGTGGAGCCTGTTCGCCCAGGCACCCTCGCTGACTGTTCAGGTGGATCATCCCACCGCGAAGGTCAGCCCAACACTCTATGGCCTGATGACCGAAGAGATCAATTTCTCCTACGACGGAGGGCTCTACGCCGAACTGGTCCGCGACCGAACCATTGGCCAGGACTGGCAGGCGCTCGCTCACTGGACGATGGTGGCGCGGGGGAACTCCGTAGTCGACATTTCAGCCGATGCGCAGACCGGTCCGAGCGCAGCTTTGCCGCGCAGCCTGAAGGTGCGCGTGACCACGGCGACGGATGCTGCGCCGGCCGGCGTGCAAAACGACGGCTACTGGGGGTTCCCGGTCCAGCCCCAGACGGCTTACAGCGGGTCCTTCTACGCAAAGACCGATAGCGCCGGGGTTCCGGTCACCGTCAGCCTGGTGAACGATGAGACGGGCGCAACTGCGGCCAGCGCGACGGTCACCGGCCTGACCGGTGACTGGAAGCAGTACACCTTTGCGCTCAAGACCGCGCAGGTTCCCGTCACCGCGAACAATCATCTGATTCTGACCATCCCGCGCCCGGCAACGGTCTGGTTCGGCCTGGTTTCGCTTTTTCCGCCGACCTATCATGACCGTCCCTACGGCAACCGCATCGACATCATGGAGAAGCTGGCGGCGATGCATCCAAAGTTTCTGCGCTTGCCGGGCGGCAATTATCTTGAGGGGGACCACATCTCCGAGCGCTTCGAGTGGAAGAAGACCATCGGTCCGCTGGTGGACCGGCCCACCCATCCCAGCCCATGGCACTACCGGTCTTCGGACGGCATGGGGTTGCTCGAGTTTCTGGAATGGTGCGAAGACCTGAAGATTGAGCCGGTGCTTGCGGTGTATGCCGGCTATTCCATGATGCAGGAGCACGTCGAACCTGGCTCGGCGCTCGAGCCTTACATCCAGGATGCCCTCGATGAGATCGAGTACGCGACCGGGGACGCCAATACCAAGTGGGGCGCAGAACGCGCGAAGGACGGGCATCCAGCACCGTTCCCGCTACACTACGTTGAGATCGGCAATGAAGATTGGTTCGACCGTTCGGGTTCCTATGACGGCCGCTATGCACAGTACTACAAGGCGATCAAGCAGCGCTACCCGGACTTACAGTTGATCGCTACCGCCCCAATCAAAAGCATAAAGCCGGATGTGCTCGACGAGCACTTTTACATGGCGGCTGAACAGTCATTCGCGGACTCGAACCACTACGACAAGACCGACCGCAACGGGCCGAAGATCTTCGTAGGCGAATGGGCGACCCGCGAGGGCGAGCCCACGCCGAACCTGCAGGCAGCCCTCGCTGACTCCGCCTGGATGACGGGCATGGAGCGCGACAGCGACATCATTGTCATGGCCAGCTACGCACCGCTTTTTGTGAACGTAAACCCCGGCGGCATGCAGTGGGAGACTGACTTGATCGGCTACGATACGCTCACCAGTTATGGCTCGCCGAGTTACTGGGCGCAGGTGCTGTTTGCGACCCATCTGGGGACAGAGGTGGTCGCCAGCACCCTGGCCAACACCGGTCCGCGTGTCTACACATCGACGACGCGCGACGAAAAGCGGCGAAAGCTGTTCGTCAAGGTGGTGAATGCGTCTTCGGATGCGGCGCCGCTGAACATTGTGCTGGATGGCATTCCCAGCGTTGCTCGGGAAGCGAAACTGATCACTCTGAGCGGCAAGACGCCCAACGCCACCAACAGCATTACGAATCCTGACGAAGTTGTGCCCGTCGAGCACCACATTCAAGTCGCAGGACCGAAGTTCGAGCACAGCTTCGCGCCCTACTCGGTCAATGTGCTGGAGCTGAGTTACTAGAGAGTCGATGTCGCGAGCTTGCCTCCACCGTTGCCCTGCTGCGCGCTGCAACGCAAGCGGCGGCCAACGGCGAGAATTTCCGAGAGGCCGGAAAGCACGTCCTCTAGCTCAAAAGCGAAGTCGATCTCTAACGCAGTTCAGATTGACGGCCATGGCTCCAACTCCCGGAGAACGAATATGGTTCAGCACACACGTCGGACATTCCTAAAGGCTGGAGGCGCTGCGGCAATCGCTTCACTCACAAGCGCGCAGTTGGGCTATGGCAGGGGCTCGCCGGGCGCGCGCGTTGCAATCACCCCGGCGCTCGATCAGTTTGGATATGGCGAGGTTGAGTTGTTGGAAGGGCCCATGCGCCAACAATTCGACGAGAATCACGCTTTCTTTCTCGCACTCAATGAAGACATGCTGCTCAAGCCGTTCCGGCAGAGGGCGGGACAGCCGGCTCCGGGCGGCGACATGGGTGGATGGTACGATAACTCCCCAGAATTCGATCCTCATGGAAGCTTTCATGGATTTATCCCAGGACATAGCTTTGGACAATATCTTTCGGGACTTGCGCGAGCGTATGCAGTAACTGGGTCAGAGCCGACGCGGGCCAAGGTGCGGCGGCTGGTGCGTGCGTTTGCGCCCACCGTTACCGCAAAGTTCTATGAAGGCTATCATCTGCCCGCCTACACTTACGACAAAACAAGTTGTGGGCTGATCGATGCTCATCAGTTTGCCGCGGATGAGGCGGCTCTGGATGTGCTGAATGCAGCGACCGATGCCGTACTGCCGCATCTGCCGCGCAAGGCGCTGTCGCGATCGGAACAGTATGCCCTGCCGCAGAAGGATGAGGCGTACTGCTGGGATGAAACCTACACTCTGCCCGAAAACCTCTTTCTGGCCTATCAACGAGGCGGAGGCGGCCGTTATCGCGACCTGGCCATCCGTTTTCTTGAGGATGACCTGTATTTCAACCCGCTGTCGGAGGGGAACAATGTTCTGCCCGGCGAGCATGCCTACAGCCACGTCAATGCTTTTAGCAGCGCCATGCAGGCCTATCTTGTGCTGGGAAGCGAGAAGCATCTTCACGCGGCGCAAAATGGATTTGATTTTCTGCGCGGGACGCAGAGTTTTGCCACCGGCGGATGGGGTCCCGATGAGTTATTCCGGAAGCCGGGCAGCGGAGAAATGGGCGAGAGCCTGAAAAACACGCACGCGAGCTTTGAGACTCCCTGTGGCGCCTACGGGCATTTCAAGATCACGCGGTACTTGTTACGAGTAACTCGCGACAGCCGTTACGGCGATAGCATGGAACGCGTTCTGTATAACACGATTCTCGGCGCCAAGCCTCTCAAGGAGGGCGGGGCCAGCTTCTATTACTCGGACTACAACAACCATTTTGCCAACAAAGGATACCACAGGGATAAGTGGCCGTGCTGCTCTGGAACTTTTCCTCAGATTACCGCCGATTATGGAATCAGTTCGTACTTCCACGATGGCGACGGAGTCTATGTGAACCTGTATACGCCGTCGCGTGTGACCTGGGATCGCGGAGACGCGCGCGTCACGCTCACGCAACGGACGAATTATCCGTTTGATCTGTCGTCGCAGATTGAGATTTCCGCAGACAAGACGGCCGCGTTTGCCATCCACCTGCGGATACCCGGATGGGCCGGGCCCAAAACCACGGTAGCGGTAAACGGCCGCCGCGTCTCAGCCGATCTCATCCCCGGCAGCTTCGCCCGCCTGGACGCCACATGGAAAAACGGAGACCGGATCGAAGTCGAGTTTGAAGCCAGAACAACTCTTGAAGCCGTGGATACGCAACATCCCGATGTGGTTGCTCCTGTCAGTGGGCCGCTTGCTCTGTTTGGGGTTGGTGGAATCCCTAATACGTTGCGGCGAGCCGAACTGCTGGGGGCCGGCAGGATTTCCAGCGGATCGAGCACATGGCAGGTCAAGACTGAGGCGGGGATTCTTACGCTCAAGCCGTTTGCATCCATCGGCGACGAACAGTATCGCCTTTATCATTCGGTCGAAGCCTGATTCCGCGCAAGGAAGATGAGCCCCCGGGGGCTCGGTTCATTCTGAATTGGAGAGAAAAATGTCTCGCTCCTTTCGCACTGATGTCATGCTGGCAGCGGTTGTTATCGCGGCCATGGTTTGGCTTCCCGATTCCAGGGCCCAGGAGGCGAAGGCTCTTCACCTGACGGGCGACTTCGCGGGCACGCACGATCCCTCGATCGGCCGCGAAGGAAACAAGTATTACGTGTTCGCTACCGGCTTTGCACCGGGTGGAGGACAGTTTGCGATCCGCTGCTCGGACAACCTGACCGAATGGAAGCTATGCGGTCGCGTCTTTGACGAAATCCCGTCTTGGATTCACGAGGCAAGCCCAGGAACAAAGGAGCTTTGGGCTCCAGACATCTCGTACTTCAATGGAAGGTATCACCTGTATTATGCCTACTCCTTGTTCGGTGTGAACACCTCGGGAATAGCTCTCGCTACCAATGAAACACTGGACCCGCAAAGCCCCAGGTATCGCTGGAAGGACGAGGGATTGGTGCTGCGCTCCACGGCTACCGACGACTTTAACGCGATCGACCCAAACATCGTGCTCGACTCCAATGGGCAACCGTGGCTGAGCCTGGGCAGTTTCTGGTCGGGAATCAAGATGCGAAAGATCGACCCGGCAACCGGCAAGTTGTCGGATACCGACACGCGAACCTACGCATTGGCGGGCCGTAGACCGCCTGAGCAGCCTGAACCCGCAAAACCTGGACTTCCGCCGGACTGGCAAGCCATTGAAGCGCCTTTCGTGGTCCATCACGACGGCTATTACTACCTCTTTGTTTCCTTCGATCTATGCTGCCGGGGACTGAAGAGCAGCTACCGGACCATGGTGGGGCGTTCCAGGCAGGTGACAGGTCCCTACGTCGACCGCGAGGGAGTTCCCATGCTTCAGGGGGGTGGTACGTCGTTGCTGGTTGGCAACCAGCGCTGGCTGGGGCCGGGTGGCGAGTCGGTTCTCCAGAGGACCGAAGGCGACCTCATAGTATTCCATGCCTATGACGCGGCGACGGGCAAACCGGCGCTGCAAATCTCCACTCTGGCATGGAAGGACGGCTGGCCGCATGCGGCTCTGGCAACCACAGGAGAAGCAAAATAGCGCGCAGTCCATACATGGTTTTGGGGAACGAAATGCGCCTCTGGGGCGCCGGCGGAATCTACCCACTGGAACTATCGCGCGAGGCCGACGCGCCGCAAGAGGTCGTCAAAGCGCGGGTCGGAACGCAAGGGGTCAAGGCAGGGATCGATCTTGAGATACACAAGCCCCACATCATGCGCATTATAAGCCTCTTCCAGCCATTTAAATGCTTCCTGTTTCTTGCCCAGGCCGGCATAGACGAGCGCTATTTCGTACCTGCCAACACCGTTTTTTCGTACGTGCTCTTCCAGTTGCGAAATGGTCTTTCGGGCCATGTCCACTTGGCCCGCGCGGGCATACGCATTGCCCAAATGGCCCAGTGAATCCGGTCCATTGCCCGACTTCAGGAATTCGCTAATGGATTCCGCGTACATGCTCTTTTCCGCGTAAATATCGCCTAGAAGAAAGCTCCAATCTGGGGGATTGATGTCCAGTTCGCGAACCGTTCGGACCAAGGACAGCGCCTGGTCATATTGACGAGAGAAGTAATCGATAAATCCCTCATAGTGGAAGGAGCGGCCGGAAACAGGGTCGAGGTCCACGCCGCGCTCCACTTCCGCAAGGGCTTCGCGCTGTTGGCCCGTTCGCACCAGGTAAAAGGCGTATTTCTGATGGATGATCGCTGAATTTGGATTGAGTTCCAGCGCCCGATGGAACTCCGTCGCCGCAGCTGCCCAGTCCCAGTCCAGAGTCATCGCACTATTGGCTAGTTCTGCATGGCCCTCAGGCAGCGAATCATCCAACTCAATTGCCCTCGTTGCTTCGCTCTTCTGCTTGGAAAACGCATTCTTATAAGCCATCTGGCCGGATTCACCCAGCCGGCCATAGCAATTTGCCAATGCCGCATGCGCCTGTGCATAGTTTGGATCCCTGGCGAGGGCCTGGTTGAAATAGTCGATTGCGCTCTTGCAATCGTCCGCATCCAATTGGAGAATGCCATGCAGGTACGAATCCTGGGCCTCGGGGTCAATCGGCCGGCCGCGGGCCAGTCGCGCTTGCTCAAGCGGCGTCACGGTGATGCTGATCTCATCCGCAATCGCTTTCGCCACTTCTCCCTGCAAGTCCAGAACGCTGGTCATGTCGCGGACATACGTGTGAGCCCAGATGGGACGATCGGTCCTGGCATCGATCAACTGGGCGCTGATGCGCACCTGGTTGCCCTCGCGCTGTACGCTCCCCTCTACGACCCCGCCCACGGCCAACTCACGGGCGATCTCGGGCAGCTTCTTCTTGGTGCCCTTGTAAGTCATTGCCGATGTCATGGAAATTACGCGTAATGTGGAAACCTGGCCAAGGTCATTGATCAACTCTTCGGTCATCCCATCGGCGAAAAACTCCTGGCCTGGATCGCCGGAGAGATTTTTCAACGGCAGGATCGCGATGGAACGAATCTCCTGCCGGGCATGCGAATCGCTGTACCACTTCATAAAGCCCGCAAAACCGGCCAACGCGATCAATGCAAATCCGATGACGACGCCCACCAGGATACGCGGCGAGCGCCGCAGTTTCTGCACGGGAGGACGGGGCGCCTCTGCGACTCGCGCCGCAGGCAGCTCCAAGGCTTGGCCATTACCGTGGGCGATGGTTTGTTGCGCGGAGGTCAGAGGAACAACTTCGCTTTTCGGCTGAGCCGTCGTCCGCAACGGCACAAAGGTGAACCTCGGCACATAGGATCCGCTCGGCAGTTCGATGCGGACCGCCGGTGTTTCATCTGTTTCCAGGTAGTATTGCGAGAGCCTTTTTCGAACCTCAGTGGCTTTGACCCGTACCACGGAATCGTTTCCCGTGTCGTAATTGACCGGGCGCCCGAACATCTCTGCCCCAATCATCCGCTCTCGCAAGCTGTCGACTTCCCCTTCCAGCGCATGTTCAACGATCAGGTGGAGAAAGTCCTGGGTGCGTTTACTCCCTGCGAAGGCATGGCTGGCCACGACGTCCTTGAGGTGAAGCCGAACTAAACCGATTTGCTCAGAACTTAGGACGTCCGGCTTCCAAGTTGAATCAGCTGTTGACATGACGCACTCAGTTCCTCGTGGTTTCCCACTATACCACCACCACAGCAAACGTTGCGAGGGCAGGAAAAAGCACTGATCGTCGATTTTAATAACATTATGAAAAATAAGGACTTGTATGCAACAAACGTCCCAACAAACCGTTAATAGCGTTGCAGGTTTCTGGCGCTGGTGTTGGAATGAGCACGCTCTGCAACGCAGTAAGAGTCTGGCCCTTTTCCAGAAAACGCTTACTTGGGGTGCGGATGTTGCCGTAGGTTGTATATTTGGAGGAACTTTAAGAAGACGTTTTCTGCACGAGGGAAAAGGAGTGCCGCCAGTGCTATGGGGCACCCTGGAGGCTCCCAGGAACGTTTCCGAAGTCTGCTGACAACTCAAAATCGGGCCGGTAAGTGAAGTGAAGTGAAGAAAATGGGCCCTTGGTGTGCAAGCGCTCCCGCTTCCGTAGCAACTACGAAGCGAACGCAAGAAGTACGCGTGGCGGGAGTAAACATTGACTGCAGGAACCTTTGCTCAGGAGGCAAATCATGAATCATCCCACAACGCAAAATCCCTCAATTGTGGGGCGGCCCCTTTCGAGGAGACCGATACGGGGATTCCTCGGAGTCTGCTTTGTGTTGATCACCATGCTTGTGGCCCTGGCGCCTCAGGTGTGGGGCCAGGAAAACGCAACCATCAACGGAACCGTCAGCGACTCAACTGGAGCGCTGGTTCCGAATGCCGCAATCACACTCACCAACCCCGCGACCGGGCAGGTAAGACAGTCCGTATCGAACTCCTCGGGAGCCTATCTTTTCCCGAACGTGGGCATCGGCGCCTATACGCTGAGCGCTTCAGTCACAGGCTTTCAGAAATACACAAAGACCAACATCGTGGTGAACGTTGCCGCGTCTCTGGAAGAGAATATTGCCCTCACAGTCGGTAGCCAGGCGCAGACGGTCACAGTGGCCGCGGACGCCTTGCAGGTCCAGTCGGAAACCAGCGAAGTGAGCACGCTGATCAGCGGCGAGCAGGTTGCGCAGTTGGCCACCAACGGCCGCAACGTCACCGCGCTTGCGGCTCTCGGCTTGGGAGTGTCAAACAACTTGCCGCCCTTCAGCGGCGTCAACGCCCTGACATCCGCCAACGGCATTAGCTTCAATGGAACCCGCACCGAACACAACATCTACCTGTTGGACGGGGCCGAACAGAACGATCGCGGCTGCGGCGGCTGCTTCATGAACCTGCCCTCACAGGATGCGATCGCCGAATTCCAGACTCTGGACAGCAACTACAGTCCCGATTACGGCATCGGCTCCGGCGGAACCATCCTCATGGTGCTCAAATCCGGAACCCATAACTTCCACGGAGAAGCCTATGAGTTCAACCGCAATACGGACTACGACGCGGCCGACTATTTCAGCAAGACCGTGCCTGAGTTCAAACTGAACGAACCCGGCGGCAATATCGGCGGCCCGCTGTGGATTCCGCATGTGTATAACGAAAGCCGCAACAGAACGTTCTTCTTCTGGAATGAAGAGTGGCGGCGGCTGATTCAAGGCAGTTCGCCTTCGATTGACAATACCATCCTCGCCAGCAACTTCCCGACGGCCGGACAGCCATTGGCCTATACGATTCCAGCCGGCGGGCCGACCCCGATCGTTCCCGTCACCACCGACCCAGCCAAACTGGCCCTCTACAAGGCTGACGGTTTGACGGCCGGAAGCGCCTTTCCCAAGAACATCATTCCCGCCAACCTGATCGACCAGAACGCGGTTCTTGAGGTAAACGCGGGGACCTTCCCGAAGCCGAACTACAACAACGGCACTCAGTACATCGCCTCCATTCCTCAGCCCACCGATGTCCGTGAAGACGTGGTTCGTATCGACCACGCCATCAACAACAAGTTCCAGTTGATGGGCCATTACCTCCATGACACGCTGCTGCAAAACTATTTCCCGCCGCTATGGGGCGACAGCACGTATCCGACGGTGGGCACGACCATGACCAATCCGTCTTTTACGGCGGCCATCAAGCTGACGCAGACCTATACGCCCAATCTGCTCAATGAGACCGCATTCCTTTACAGCGGCAACAAGATCACCCTCACTCCCATCAACGGTGCGGGCGCCAATTTTACCCAGCCCAGCGGGTGGACGGCTAAGAGCTTCTTCCCGGTCGGCGATGCCGCAACCAACGACATGCCCGAGATCGATCTACAGGGATCGCCACTGAATGTGCAGTGGAGCGAAAGCTACTATCCCTGGAAGAACGGCTACGAAGGCTTCGAGTACCGGGACGATCTATCCTGGACCAAAGGCCGGCACCAGTTGAAGTTCGGCTTTAGCTTGCTGCACGACTACAAGAACCAGCAACTGCAGGCAAACACCCAGGGGAGCGCGGCTTTCAACTCGAGCAACTTTTCCGGCGACTCGTATATCAATTTCATGCTCGGAGACGCCTCCGCCTTTACCCAGCTGCAGTTCCTGTACGACAAACACTGGGTCAACAACAACTACGGGCTATATTTCAACGACAACTGGCACGTCACTCCCCAGTTGACCCTCAACATCGGACTCCGTTACGACGGATTGCCGCACGCCTTTGAGCGGTATAACCAGTTTTCGAATTTCGTGATCGGGGACTATAACGCCGCGCAGGGCAATCCGGTCACCGCGGCCGGCACGCTGCTTCCCTCTTCGCTCGCGACTTTCCCCGGAACCACCGGCTCGTTTTATCTCAACGGCATTGAGGAAGCCGGCGTCAATGGCTTCCCCCGCGGAAACGTCAAGAACTATTACGACACTATCGAGCCGAGAATAGGCTTTGCCGACAACATTTTCGGCAACGGAAAGACGGTTCTCCGGGGCGGGTTCGGAATGTTCTATGAGCGCGTTCAGGGCAACGATGTCTACAACGCCGCCTTGAATCCACCGTTTGCGTACCAACCCTCCGCCAACAACGTTTACTTCTCCAGCCCCAACACCAGCGCCTTGACTGGAGCCACAACCACTCAGTCCTTCCCGTCGACAATGACCAACATCAAGTACGCCTATCATCCTCCCGGAACGGCTGATTTCAGCCTTGGAGTTCAACGGGAGCTTGCTCCATCGGTCATCGCGGTGGTGCAGTATGTCGGCTCTATCGGCTGGGACCAGAGCGACGACCGGCAGATCAACACCTTGCCTTTGGCCAACCTGGACTCGGCCTGCCCCGTCAATCCCACCAGTCCTTACTGCGACCGGGAGGAAGTGGCCAACGGAACATTGAATGCCAACCTCTACCGCAACTATCCCGGCTTCAGCAACATCAACCAGGAGGAGAACGAGAGCAACTTCGACTACGACTCTCTCCAGGTAGGTGTGCGCATGGAGAACCGGCATGGGCTAACGACGCAGGTGGCCTACACCTGGTCTCACAATATCGATGAGTTCAGCAACGATCTCTATGGGGTCTCCAATCCGTACAACCCGAAGTACGACCGCGGTTCGGACGATACGTTCGACCGGCGTCACGACTTGAACGTGAGCTACGTTTACACCCTTCCGTGGTTCACGAAGAGCTCGAACGTCGCGGCGCGCGAAGTCCTTGGAGGCTGGCAAGTCTCCGGCGTAACCTTCGCGGAAAGTGGGGTGCCTCTGTACATCGCCTACACCGGCCCCGACGTTGTCGGTCTTTCCTGCTGCTTTACCAACCGGCCGAATCAGGTGTCCAAGGTTACCTACCCCAAGACGACGGCCGCGTGGTTTAGCAAGAGTTCGTATGCAGATCCGACCGCTCCCTGGGCCGGCGGCTCGAACCAGGGCTTTGGCAACGCAGGAAAAGATTCAGCCGTGGGACCGGGAATCTTCAACTGGAATCTGTCCCTGTCCAAGACAATTCCCCTCACAGCCCACGAGGGACCGAGGATTGAGTTGCGATTCGAGTCCTTCAATACCTTCAACCATACGAATTTCCAAGGCGTCGATACGGGCTCCCACGACGGGAACTTCGGAGCGGTCACGAGTGACTACGGACCCCGCACGATGGAGCTTGGCGGCAGGATCGTTTTCTGATGTGTGACCTTCCTTGGGCGCAACAGCGGATTGACCGCTGTTGCGCCCTCTTTTTTTGCGTTGCGCGCGGCCGGTGGTTTGCTTGTTGCCTTCCCGGCAAGTGACAATGGGGATGGAGATGGATTTGGATTTGAAACGGCTTGCGCATCTGGGGATCTTCCTTGCGGCGGCAATGGCAATGGGATCTGTGAACGGCGCCGGCCAGGCGCCCGTGGTGAATCAAGGCCAGGCGGCAGCGGCTGCGGACGATCAACGCAAGACGGCGTTTGCGCTGGAACAACAGGGCAAGAATGCCGAGGCCGAGACCGCATGGCGCGCGGTTTTGCAAGGTCATCCTGCGAATGCCGAGGCGTACGCTCATTTGGGCTTCCTTGAAGCTCGCCAGGAACGCTACACAGAGGCTGTTCCCCTTTATCGCAAGGCTTTGACGCTGAATCCGGCCATGCCCGGCTTGCGGCTGAATCTCGGCCTGTCGCTCTTCAAGTCCGGTGCGCCCAAGCAAGCGATCCAGACTTTTCTTCCGCTTCTAAAGAGTGCGCCTCCATCCTCGCCCGAGGCGCTGCGCCTGACTACCCTCATCGGGCTGGCGCACTATGGGCTGGGAGAATACGCGACCGCGGTTCCTTATCTGAAGCAGGCTACAGCCGCCGACCCGCAGAATCTGCCCTTCCGCCTCGCTTTGGCGCATAGTTGCCTCTGGTCCAAGCAATATCAATGCGTTCTCGATGTCTACAAGGAGATCCTGTCGCTGAATGCGGAGTCGGCCGAAGCCGACATGCTGGCAGGCGAGGCTCTGGACGAGATGAAAAACACTGCCGGTGCTACGGAGCAGTTCCGCGCCGCAGTCAAAGCCGATCCCAGAGAGCCGAATGTTCATTTCGGGTTGGGATACCTTTTGTGGGGACTCATGCAATACGACGAGGCGGCCCAGGAGCTCCAGGCCGAGCTTGCCAACAACCCGGACCACGCCCAGGCGCTGGCCTATCTGGCGGACACCGACATGCGATTGAGCCATCCCGAGGCTGCACCGCCGCTGCTCGAGAAGGCCATCCGGATCGACCCCGGAATTGAACTGGCGCACCTTGACCTAGGCATTCTGGATGCCGATGCCGGGCACAAGGAAGACGCCTTGCGAGAACTGAAGATTGCCGAAAAGCTAAGTCCCGACGACCAGAATGTGCACTGGCGGCTGGCGCGGTTTTATCAGGCAACGGGGAGGAAAGACGAAGCAAAGGCCGAGTTCGACAAGACCCGCAGTTTGCAGAAGGCCGCCGACGAGACGATCTTCAAGAAGCTCCATGAAGCCCAGGAGAAAGGAAAGCCCGCAGACAAAGCTCCCGACGCGCCGCTTTCCAGGTAAAGGCGACGCCCGGATATACAACTTATAGGTCTTGCCATGATTCCCCGGTAACAAGCGTGCTCGGGGTCCTCTGTCAACTCTTCCCCCGCAGCGCTGCGGCTGGAATTGTAACCGACCCCATGCGGCCGGAGTTCTCATCCACCACGATAATCCGCATCGACCCGGCATCTGGCTTTTTCTCAATGTATTGGTCGAATGGGATTCCCTCCTGCAGCAGCTTCGCGTAGGTGGCGGGCTTCAATGTCAGAGTCAGCGTCTGCCCGGTAATCCGTGCATGGAGGCCCTCATCGTCTCTTTGGATCAGAAAGACATCCAGCTTATCCACCCAATGTTCGGCCTGCTGCTTCAGCGCCAGGTCGTTAGTGGCGATGTTGAGCTTGACCGTGGCCCCCTCGGATGCTGCCACCGGATTGGCGCTCACCGCGATCTCGCTTACATCGAGGGCCTGCCAGACCGCCCGTTGGAACCGCTCTTTGAGCGTGGCCGGCTCCTTGGCGTATTCGTAACCCGTGCGATAGCGCAGCGTCACGCCGCGCCGCGCGGCCAGTTTCACGGTCAGCAGGTGGTACTGGTCGTCGGCTGGAGTGTCGGGCGTAAAGCCGAGCAGATATGCGGCACGGCCATCCGCAATCACTTCGTCGAGATTCTTTGCAATCTGGCCGTTGCGGCGAAAGGCGCGGCCGCCGGTGGCTTCCGCCATCTCTTGTATCGCGGCCTGAATGGGGTGGAGATCCTGCTGCATCTCGGCGGCGACGCGGCCTGGCGCTTGCCCACCCGCTTGAGCCCCCGGCGGTGCGGTAACACTTGGCGACAGCTGTACGTTGCGGCCCAGAAGACTGGGATCGATGGCATTGGTCTCCAACTGCGATGCGTCGAGGGGATAGACACTGACGTGGGCGTCGTTCAAAGCCTCCTGCGCGCGCAGGACATAGCCTTCAACGTGCTTGCTTCCCTTGTCGCTTCCCACTGCCTGGTTGGTCCAGTCAGCCAACACGTTGTCGCTGGTGATCCACACCAGGTTCTTGTGGCCGGGGATGACAGCAAGATGCCGGGCCACGCCGGCCAGGATGGGGAACGCGCTGCGCCCAGGATTACTGCCATTGTCGCGCAGTTGAGGATCGACCATGGTGGCGGTATCGGGCGCCATGTTGATGTTTCCATTTACGAATTGCAGATCCGTTGGGTTAAGTACATAGTCGAACTGTTGCCGATTGCGCTGTTCCATCTCCTGCGCCTGGGCCAGGTCTTGTGCGCTGGGCATCCATCCATGCAGCTTCGACGCAAGCAAGGCGTGGTCGGCCGTCCTTTCCTCCAGAACCTGAAAACCGTGCGCGTTCATGACATACAGTCCCACGACTTCGTTCGCCGGAAGAGACTGCAGAAACCGCAGTATCTCCCCACGGGCATAAGTCAGATCGGGCCACGCCAGGTTGCTCGGGTCGAGCAAGAGAATCGTCGTACTGCCTTCCGTAACTCCGGCTCCAGGTTGTGCGTCTACTCTGTCCGCGCGGCGATTGGAAAATACGGGCTGACCCGGTGTCAGGCCCGACTCCTTTGCGGACTCCACGCCTGCCTGGCTGAAGGACCGCACCGTCTGCTTGCGTCCGTTGTCGTATATCTCGAAGTCCTCCGGTTTCAGGTCCGTCACCGGATGGCCCTTCTTGTCGAAGGCCACCAGCCCAACGTCCACCAAGCGCGCGGTCATGCGCAGAGTGAAGCTCGAATTCGTCGAGCCAGTCTGTGAATTTGCGGGAGCTTCGGGCAGCCCGGTTGCTTGCGCTACATTGATCTCCGGCGTCGCGGGTTCCGGCGCGGGGGGTTCCGCTGGAGTTGACGCCGCCGCAGGAGCCGCGGGCGCAACAGGAGCGCTCGCCTCCGCTGGAGTTGGCTCTACCGGAGCTTCGGCCGGAGCAGGCGAGCCGGCGTCGCTCATCTCCGCAGTCGGACTGGAGGCGGGTTGCTTCATCTCCGCTTCCGCGCTGTTGCCGGTCAGAATGCGCGCGTCAGCGCGAAACAGGTGATATTGCTCAAAGACAACATCGTTCAGCAGGGTCTGGAGGTGCTCCCGAGCAGCCCAGTTGTCCTTATCCAGCAGTTTGCCGCGATAGCGCTGCATCTCGGAGGCATCGGAAGCCAGCGCCGGCGAAACCGTGATGGAGACACTCTTGATCGGGCAGATGTAAGTCTTGCCCCCGATCTCCACGGGACCATATTCGACCACGATGTCGGACCTGACAAGCGGATCGGTCGGCTGCAGGTCCGCCTCCAGCGTCAGGCGAAGGACCGCTCCATTCAGCGGATCGACAGTGATCTCGCCGTGATAGCCGGAAAGTCGCTTGAAAGCACCGTTCCCGTGATCTCCACGAACACAGCAGAACTCCACCCTGTAATGCGACTGCTCTCTGGGAACCGCATAATGAAAGACCGCCTCCGCACCGGCCGCGGCCTGCTCCCAATGGCTCCAGACGAGCTTGCCATGTGAAGAATCCACCAGCACCGTCCCGAGAATCAGCCCGAAGACTCCAGAGGTTGTCAACGCCGGCGCTGCCTGCTGGGATGGGCTGCCCTTCGCCGCTCCAGAATCCACTACTTCCTTGCCGTCGCGGTAAAGCAAAGTGGCGCTGGTTCTGGCTACGGGGTGCAATGGGCGATAGCCGGTGTCCAATTGCCTGGGTGGCGTATCTTCAAAGTGAATCGTATCTCGTGTCGCAAAGAAGTCGGGCAACTTGGAAATGGTTCTGACGGCATAGTCCACGGCCTGAGCCATGATCTTGCGTTGCGTGTCCAAATCCGGCGTGGCCGTGGCGGGAATCTCCGCGGCGGGAGGATCGAGAAACGCCGACTGATCGGCCAACGCAACCAGCGCCTGCCGGGACTCGGGGCCGGGTGAGTCTGCCTCCCAGCGCGAAAGCTTCGCGGCGCTCAGCCGTTCGGTAAGTTCAAGGTCGGATAGTTGCTTGGCTAACTTCACATCGGGCTTGCCATGGCCCGCGGCCAGCACATGCTCTAACTGCTCCACGGTAACTCGTGTAGCTGCGAAGCCCGGCAGGGCAATTCCCGCCGCCAATAACAGAAGTCCCAGCTTTTGCATCACGCGATCCCTCGCCAGACGCGCACTCAACCGTAAAAGACAGTGTCTTCGATGATCCAGTCACTAATCGGCACGTCGTACAACCAGGCGTGGAAGACGGTAAGCTCCGCAAAAATCCTCAGACGATCATCCTATCTCAATTGTAATAGCCGGTGTTTGTGAGCGCCTTCAGCCCCGGCTTGTCGACAACCACTTTCAGGTCGTGATACTCATTCTTCTTATCCGCGCGTGGAGGATCG
>PLFY01000071.1:45945-46205 GCA_003138365.1 Acidobacteriaceae bacterium | reverse complement strand
CCGTGGGCGTAGTCGTACATGGGGTAGATGCACCAGTCATCGGCGGTGCGGTGGTGCGTGGCGTGCAGGATGCGGTACATGACCGGATCGCGCATGTTGAGGTTGGGCGACGCCATGTCGATCTTGGCTCTCAGCACGCGGCTGCCGTCGGGGAACTCGCCCTGCTTCATGCGGATGAAGAGGTCGAGATTCTCTTCTATAGTGCGGGTGCGATAGGGGCTATCGGCGCCGGGCTCGGTGAGGGTGCCGCGGTGCTGGCG
>PLFY01000071.1:0-45849 GCA_003138365.1 Acidobacteriaceae bacterium | reverse complement strand
CTCGGGAGGAAAGCGGGTCTGGACGACGGCGTCGCCGTACTTTTTGGTGCGCACATCCTCGGCGATGATGTCGCGGAGGAAGCTGGAGGGAGTGAGAGCGGCGTCAATTGGAGCGACTGGGCTTTCCGGATTCGAGTTGGTCATAACTGCAATTCATTATTCCACGGGGGGCTGTGCTCAAGAAGAGCGGCGCGGAGGCCCACATCTCAATCTACCGCCGCGATTGGTTGCTCCAGGCCTGAAAATCCAGTCATGGGGCGACCGGCGCACCAGGCTGCGAAAAAATCTTCGAGTAAGCTAGAAGCGTCAGGGCACGACTTCAGTCGTGCCGTACGCTGCGATGTCGATACCTTCCCGGCCTTCGGATCCATCAAGCGCCTCATTTTGCCCGCGCACGTTCTTTGTAACTACGCGAACTGCAGGCGGAAAATCACTCTTCCAGACGGATCGCATGGCGGCACTCTTTATCGAAGTTCTTCGAGCCTACATGCGCTCCGGAAAAATTACCGTCCACGACTTCGTGATCATGCCCAATCATGTACACATTCTGATGACTGTTCCGGGCGAGATGAGTATTGAGAAGGCGATGCAATTGATCAAAGGCAGCTTTTCCTTTCGCGCCAACAAGGAACTTGGCTTTCGCGGCGAGATTTGGCAGCGTGGGTACTCGGATGTGGGCATCCTTGATGACAAGAGCTTTCAACAGCATTGCGAGTACATCGAAAACAATCCGGTGAAAGCTGGTTTGGCAAACAGGCCAGACGAGTATCCGTTTGGAACGGCATACTTGAAGAAGCAAAAGCACGCAGGGGCTAAAGCCCAAGGCCTATTGGAATCGTCTATCGGCACGACTGAAGTCGTGCCTTGACGCTTCTTGGCTCGTTATTGAGTTCTTCCGCAGCATTTAAAGCCGGGTGTCCTTGGTCCAGTTTTTTGGACCTGGGATGAAGCTGTCCGCGCCTCGAGCCGAAGGCCGCTGGCCCCACCGCAGTACGGGTTGAGCTGTGCTCATGCGAGCGGTTGAAGGTTTTCTTCGGCCTGGCGGATGCGGGCGAGGCAGAGTTCGCGGCCGAGGACGGCCATGGTTTCAAAGAGCGGCGGCGCGTTTTTACGTCCGCAGACGGCGACCCGGATGGTCTGGAACATGGGACCGGCCTTGAGGCCGAGCGACTGGGCGGCCTGACGCAGGGTCTGGTCCAGCGATTCGGGGTCGAAAGAGCATGTGGCCAGCACCTGCTGGACGTGCTGAAGGATGCGGATGGCGAGGGCGGCATCGCTCGTCAGATTGCCTTTTGGGGGGATCAGGTCGGCTGGGTCGTAGGGGGCGAGCTGGGCGACGAAGAAGAAATCGGCTGCGGAAACAGCATCGCGCAGGAACTTGATGCGCTCGCGAATGAGCGGAGTAACGGCGAGGAGCTTTTCCGGCGAGGGATGGAGGCCTGCCTGCTGGAAGAAGGGCTCGAGGCGGAGGCTGAGCTGCTCGACGGGCATGGCGCGGATATGCTCGGCGTTGAACCAGGCCAGCTTGTCGTTGTCGAAGACGGCGTTGGACTTGGTGATGCCTTCAAGCGAGAAGAGCTGGATGAGTTCTTCAGACGAGAAGAATTCGCGGTCTTTTCCCTTCTCGTCCCTGAGAATCTGTTTTCTGCCGCCGCCGGTGGTCCAGCCGAGCAGGGCAAGGAAGTTGCGGAAGGCTTCAGGAAGAATGCCCATCTGCTTGTAGGCAATCACGCTTGTAGCGCCGTGACGCTTGGAGAGCCGCGTCTTGTCCGGACCCAGGATCAGCGGAACGTGAGCGAAAATGGGCAGTTCGGCGCCGAGAGCGCGGTATTGCAGCACCTGCTTGGGCGTATTCGAGATGTGGTCTGCGCCGCGAATGATGTGGGTGAGGCGCATATCGATGTCGTCGGCCACCACGCTGAGGTGATAGGTGGGGATGCCGTTTGACCACCCCAACGACGAAGACCTGTCGTTGGGGACCCCGGCTGACCGGAGCAGGACGAAGTCTTCGATTTCGGCGTTTTGGAACTCGATGGCGCCAAAGACGGCGTCGGTGAAGCTGGTCGTCCCGCTTTCGGGGACGGCAAAGCGAATGGCGGCTGGTTCTCCGGCGGCGATGCGGGCTTGGGCAACGTCGGCGGGAATTTGCCGGCAGCGGCGGTCGTACATGGCCGGGCGGCCGGCTGCAGCGGCTTGCTGGCGGCGCTGTTCCAGTTCATCTTTGGTGCAGAAACAGGGGTAAGCGTGGCCGCTGGCGACCATTCTGGCTGCCGTGGCCTTGTAGAGGTCGAGGCGCTGCGACTGGAAAAACGGGCCCTCGTCCCAATTGAGGCCAAGCCAGCTCATGCCTTCGAGAATGCCCTCGACCATGGCTTCAGAGGAGCGATCGACGTCAGTATCCTCAATGCGCAGGATGAGTGTCCCACCGGTGTGGCGGGCAAAAAGCCAGTTGAAGAGGGCTGTGCGCGCCCCGCCTACGTGCAGGTAGCCGGTGGGTGAGGGGGCAAAACGGACGCGGGGAGTTTTTGCCGGCGAGGGAGCGGAATCAGGCATCGTTGAAGCTTCTTTCCATTCACGATGCTAGCACTCGCTCCCTCACGTGTCTGAGCCTCGTTCGCAGACCAGACCAGCTCAGGCCAGGGGTGGAGTGGGGGGCGGCGGCGTAAAGGGCGGCTGCGGTGGGTAGGGCGGTTGCGGCGGCCAGCCGAACTGGGGCACGGGCACAACCTTCCACTCCGCAAAGGCGAGCAGGTAATACAGAACCAGATTGCCCATGGGAACGATCAGCAGCAGCGAGAGCCAGGGCGAAAAGCCGGCCTTCTTGCAGATGAACCAGAAGGGCACAATGACGATGGCCAGCGCCACCAGAATGATGATGGGGAGAATAGCGAACATGGCCAGGACAATATGCTTGGCGGCTTCAGGATCGGGCTGGGCGATCGCCTGCAGCAAGATCAGCGCTAGATGATGCATAGAGAACACTCCGTGAGTGGGATGGGAACTCGGAGCAAAGGTAAAGCCAAACGCGAAATTCTGCAATGAAAAACGTAGGGACTATGACTCCCGAGAGGGAACGATCTTCCATTTGGAGAAGGCCACGACGTAGAGAATGACGATGTTGACGAGTGGAACGAGCATGAGGATCGAGAGGATGGGCTGGAAACCGGCCTTCTTGAAGATCACCCAATAGGGAACGAGGACCACGGCGCTGATGGGGAGGAGAATGAAGCTGATGACGATGAGGTGCCAGGGCTGGAGCAGGTCTCCCATGGTGGTCTCCCGATTGGTGGATTTCCAACCGGCCATGGTAGCACCGGCAAGGATTCGAGCGATGTGATTGCGTGGAGGTTTCTGCTTGACCAACTTGACCAACTAAGGAAATTAGTGCACAATCCAAGCATCGGAGGTTGTCTATATGGCAAGCACGCAGGTGAATCTCTACGAGGCGAAGACGCAGCTTTCCAGCCTGGTGGAGCGGGCTGCGAAGGGTGAAGAGATCGTGATTGCCAAGGCGGGCAAGCCGATGGCGCGGTTGACGCCGATTCCAGCGGAAGAAAATGTAGCCGAGCCGCTGCCTTTTGGGCAGAATCTGCTGGGAATCACATTCATTTCGGATGATTTCTACGAGGATCTTCCGCCTGAGCTTTTTGAGAACAGCGACAATGACTCTCTCTTCCTTCCGGAGAATGCAAAGTGAGCGGGGAACGATTCCTGCTGGATTCACATATCCTGATCTGGCTCGATACGGGGGATGAGAGGCTTTCACCGGGCGTGTTAAGGACACTGCGTGGCGGTGAAAAGAGGTTCTTGAGCGCAGCAACGGCATGGGAATTGGGCCTTAAGCAAGCTGCGGGAAAGCTCCGGCTGCGCGTGCCGGTTGGCTCAATGCTTGGAGTTTTTGGGCTGATCGAGTTGCCTGTCGCCATTCGGCACGGAGACCAGGCGGCTTTGCTCCCGTTGCACCATCGTGACCCGTTCGACCGGCTGCTTGTGGCCCAGGCGCTTGTGGAGGGCCTGATTCTGGTGACAAGCGACAAAAAGTTGGCGCAGTATGGGGTTCCGGTTCTGCTTGTATAGTCCTGCGGACATTGGCCATTGTGGCGTCCCACCCTTGCGCCGAAAACAACACCCCCGCAAGGATGAGCACCCAGCATTTGTGTTCAGGTCAGAGCCGAAGGCTGTTCCCTGTTCCCTAATCCCTGTTCGCTGCCTTAAGTAATGTCCTCCGTGTCGTAGACCGGGGCAACGCGCTTTTTGGGGACGCCGTGGACGGAGCTGAGCAGGTCTTCGACTACGTCTTCGAGCTGGCGCTGGGTTTCGATCACGGCGCTCATGCTGGTGAGTTCGTCGGGCTCGCGGACTCGCTCAACCAAAGCGACGGCGTGGCATTGGGCCACATGGTCGAGATTCAGTCCCTCGGGGGTTTTGGCCTTGATGCTGACCTGGTCGATCTCGACGCCCAGCAGGTCGGCGACGCGGGCTCGCATCTCCCCGGCGATGGGGAAGATCTTGGGGGCGGCCAGAATGAGCGTGGTGTCGATGTTGACGATGCGGAAGCCGGCGTTTTGCAGCTCTTCCATGGCCAGGTTGAGGAAGATGGCGGAGTCGGCGTCTTTCCAGCGCGGGTCGCCGGGCGGGAAGAAGCTGCCGATGTCGCCGGCGGCTACGGAGCCAAGGAGAGCGTCGGTAATGGCGTGCAGCAGCACGTCGCCGTCGGAGTGGCCGGCGAGGCCCTCCGGGTGCTCGAGCGAGAGTCCGCCAATGCGCAGAGGCACGCCCGGTTTGAAGACGTGCGAGTCATAGCCAAATCCGATCCGTGTATCCATGGTTACGGTGCCTATTTCTGCGGAAGATAACCGGCGGCGGGCGCGAGCCCACGCCGGCTGGGCTCAGCGGGCGCGCTGGCGGAGGTAGAACTCGGCCAACTCCAGATCGCCGGGCTGCGTAATCTTTAGATTAACCTGAGAACCGTGTACTACGGCTACCGGAAGTCCCGCGCGCTCGACAACTGAAGCTTCATCGGTGCCCACAAACCCATCCGCCGTGGCCTCGGCGAAGGCTTTTTGCAACAGGCCGTAGCGGAAGCCCTGCGGGGTCTGCGCCAGCACCACAAACTCGCGGGGAATGGTGGAGGTGATGAGGGCGCCATGTGCGGTGCGCTCGACCTGCTTGATGGTGTCCACGGCAGGCATGCCAACAATGGCGGCTCCGAATTCCTGAACGGCATCTATGGTTCGGTCGATGGTAGCGGCGTCGATCAGGGGGCGGACGGCGTCGTGGACCAGCACGATGTCGTCCGGTTCAGCGGGCAGGGCGGCCAGGGCATTGGAAACGGACTGTTGGCGGTTGTCGCCGCCTTCGACCACCTGGACGCGGCCGGCAAAGCCGTGCTCGGCTGCGTACTCGGCCACCTGGGCCTGCACGCGCTCAACTTCAGGCTTGCGCACGGCTACATAAATGGCCGTTACCCGCTCCACCGCGGCAAACGCGCGCAGCGAATGAATCAGGATGGGGAGGCCGTCGAGCGCGAGAAACTGCTTGGGCTGCGGTCCGGCCATTCGAGTTCCGAGGCCAGCAGCGGGGAGGATTACGAATACTTGCATGACGGGTGAAGTATACAACGGGCACTGGTACGGCCGACGCACTATGATTCTGGGATGCGCTTGAAAGTCTCTCCAGGCCTGCCGATCGACACCTCGCTGCTCAAGCCGGGCTTGCGGCTGGCCGTGGGTCTTTCCGGCGGAGCGGATTCGGTAGCCCTGCTGCGCGCCCTTGCGGAGCGCAGCGGCCCGCTGGGCCTGGTGTTGCATGTGGCGCACCTGCACCATGGTTTGCGAGGAGCCGAAGCGGACGGCGATCTGGAGTTTGCGCGCACGCTGGCAGCGGAGTTGGGTCTGCCGTTCCACGAGGCGAGGGTTGAGACGGCGGTCGAGGCCGGGAAAAGCGGCGAATCGATTGAAGAGGCGGCGCGGCGGCTGCGCTACGGCTGGTTCAGGAAACTGATGGCTTCAGGCAATGTGGAGGCTGTGGCAACCGCCCACACCCTCGACGACCAGGCGGAGACGGTGCTCGGCAAATTTCTGCGCGGAGCCTGGACTGAGGGTCTGAGCGGCATCTACCCGATGGTCAAGTTTCCCGAAGGCCGGATTCTGCGCCCGCTGCTGGGAACGGCGCGGGTCGATGTGGAGGCTTATCTGCATGCATTGGGGCAGGGCTGGCGAGAGGATTCATCCAACCGTCACCTGACCTTTACGCGCAACCGGCTGCGGCACGAGCTGCTGCCCTTGCTGGAAGGCTGGAATCCGCGGCTGCGTGAGCATTTGACCCAGATGGCCACGCTGGCCAGGGACGAAGAGGTCTGGTGGCAGGCTGAGATAGCTCGGCTTGCGCCGCAACTGTTGATGCAAGGCAGGCCGATGCGAGGTGGAGGGCGCTCTGCCGGCGCCGGCGACCCAGCTAGCCTGGCTCTGGATGTGACCCGGCTGGCCGCGCTGGCCCCGGCGGTGCAGAGGAGGCTGTTGCGTTATGCTGCAGGCCAGTTGGGTGCGGCGTTGGATTTTGCCTCAACGGAGGCGTTGCGGATTCTCGCGCTTGCGGGCCGCGCCGGCCAGAAATGTGAGCTGGCCCAGGGACTGGGGGCCGAGCGAACCCCACGCGAACTGCGGCTGGGGATTGGGCTGCCGGTGACAGCCAGGGAGGGCGCGGCGGAGGCAATTGCCGAATACTGCGGGTCAATTCCCGGCGAAATTGCGGCTCCCGCCTTTGGGTTGCGACTGAGGATTGAGATTTCAGGGGATGCGGCTGCGGCTGAGGGCGCGGCCGCCTCAAGCCCGGCGGCCATTCTGCGCAACTGGAGACCCGGCGACCGGGTGAGGCTGCGCTACTCGAGTGGGCCGCGCAAGGTGAAGGAAGTGCTGGAGCGGCTGCGGGTTACAGGCAGCAGCCGGGCGGTTTGGCCGGTCCTCGAGGTGGGCGCACGCATCGTGTGGATGAAGGGTGTGGAGTTGGAGCCGGAGCAGGGAATTGAGGTTGTGGCAACCGCCCTGAGCGAGGCGAGCGGCGGCGGCGGTGCGGAAGCCCTTTCCATTGGAACTTTTGGGGTAGAGTGATGGCCCGAAGGCTTGCAAGCAATCAACCGTTGGATTATTCCAACATTTCGCGGCTTCGGAGTACAATCGACCTTACTGCTCATCATCCAGGCGGCGATGCATCTGTGTCTGCTGTCAAAGGGCTGTGCACTTTCTGTGACTTAAGAGAACGTTCGAGCGTCTATAAAGGTGATGCGGGCAGTGATGGAAGAGCAACTGGCGGTTTCCCCCCCGCCGGGAAAGAGGAATCCTGGTGAATTCGACAGTTAAAACGGTCATGTTCTGGGTCTTTATACTCATGTGCCTTATGCTGCTTTGGACCGTGGTCACGAAGAGTACGGGCGCGGGTAAAGACGCGGAGATTTCCTACTCCGATCTGTTCGACAAGGCGCAAGCGGGGGCAGTGCAGGATGCGACCATCGAGGGCAACGAACTCCATGGCCACCTGAAGGCTACGCCCAAAGACCAGTTCCACACTACGGTTCCTTCTTACTACCAGGATCTGGAGCAGGCGCTGCGTGCCGACAAGGTTTCCTTGACGATCAAGTCGCCGCAGAACAGCATTCTGATTCCGTTGCTGATCAATGTGGGTCCGTTTGTCCTGCTGGGCGCTATCTGGTTCTTCATGCTGCGGCAGATGCAGTCGGGCGGCAACAAGGCGCTGTCGTTTGGCAAGAGCCGCGCGCGGCTGCTCTCGATGCAGCAGAAGAAGATCACCTTCAAAGATGTGGCCGGCGTGGATGAGGCCAAGGAAGAACTGAAGGAGATCATTGAATATCTGCGCGAGCCGCAGAAGTTCCAGAAGCTCGGCGGGCGCATTCCAAAGGGCGTTCTGCTTGTTGGGCCTCCGGGAACGGGCAAGACGCTGCTGGCCAGGGCTGTGGCCGGCGAGGCCAATGTGCCGTTCTTCTCCATCTCCGGTTCGGACTTTGTGGAGATGTTTGTGGGCGTGGGCGCCAGCCGCGTGCGCGATCTGTTTGAGCAGGGCAAGAAGAATGCTCCCTGCATCATTTTTATCGATGAGATTGACGCAGTGGGCCGCCATCGCGGCGCCGGTTTGGGCGGCGGGCACGACGAGCGCGAGCAGACATTGAACCAGTTGCTTGTCGAGATGGACGGCTTCGAATCGAACGACGGCGTGATTCTGGTTGCGGCCACAAACCGCCCGGACGTGCTTGATCCCGCGCTGTTGCGGCCGGGGCGTTTCGATCGCCGCGTCGTGGTGGGCCTTCCCGATGTGCGCGGGCGCGAGGAAATCCTCCGCGTGCATGTGAAGAAGGTTCCCGTCTCCGACGACACCAACCTGAACGTTCTGGCTCGTGGAACACCGGGCTTCAGCGGCGCGGATTTGGCCAACATGGTCAATGAGGCCGCGCTGAACGCCGCCCGCATGAATCGCAAGCAGGTCACCATGTACGACTTTGAGCTTGCCAAGGACAAGGTGCTCATGGGCGCCGAGCGCAAGTCGATGCTGCTCACCGAAGAGGAGAAGCGGGTAACCGCCTATCACGAGGCGGGCCACGCGCTGGTGTCGTTCCGGCGCGAGCACTCCGACCCAATCCACAAAGTAACCATTATTCCCCGGGGCATGGCTTTGGGCGTTACGATCTTCTTGCCCGGCGACCGGCACAACTACACGCGGGAATACCTTGAAGCGAATCTCGCCATTGCTTACGGCGGGCGCGTGGCGGAGGAGATCTTCCTCAACCAGATGTCCACCGGCGCGGGCAGCGATATTGAAAGCGCTACCGACCTGGCCCGGCGCATGGTTTGCGAGTACGGCATGAGCCGCCTGGGTCCGCTCACGTTCGGCAAGAAAGAAGAGCAGATCTTCCTGGGCCGCGAGATCGCGCAGCATCGCGACTTCAGCGAAGAAACAGCCCGGCAGATCGACCTTGAGGTCAGGCGCCTGATCGACGAGGCCTACCAATCGGCGCATTCACTCGTCGGAGAGAATGCGGATGCAATGCACCGCATCGCCGCGGCCCTGCTGGAGCGCGAGACCATCGATGCCGAAGAGGTGAGGATGCTGATCGAGGGCGAGGAGCTGCCTCCGCTGCGCTCGATCCTGGCTTCGCCCACCGACAAGGGCGACAGCGGCGTGCAGCAGGTACTGAAGCCCGAAGCCCGCGGCGGGCCGAACTACCCCGAGGGTTCGCCTTCGCCGGCATAGGGCGGGTCGAATCGCAAGTGAAGGATACAAGCAGAAGGGCCACTCNNGAGTGGCCCTTCTGCTTGTATCCGGTCCGGCCGAGCCTGGGATCGCGTTCAGGCCCGATGCTCAAACCCTCGTCTGCTGAAGCATCGGCCCTATCGCATCATGCCGCCGCAGGTCACGCTGCCGCCTTGTCCTGCTGATGCCGAACCAGCTACGGCGCATTCGGGTTAACTCTTTANNCATAGCCCGCCCACCCATTGTGCAAAGGACGCACAAAGGATGAGGCACAGCCGACGTGTTAACACTTGAGTTGAAAATGCTCTAATAGCCCTTCACAGCCTTCTCAGCTTTGGTCAGTCTAGGAAGGCCTTCGCGGCCTCCGAGGATCCTGTAGCTGACGCCGGCGCTGGCGCCGTAGGGATAGAGTGCGCTGCTCAACCAACTGGGCCACTCCTGGTACTCGAAGTCGCCGCGTGCGCTGATTCTCTTGGTCAATTTGAAGTCCACGCCGCCGCCGTAGGCGATGTCGGTGAAGCGGCCCCACGCGTCGTTATTCTCGAAGTTCATCCTGCCGTAGCCGACCAGCACTTTGCCGTAGGGGGTTGCGCGCATGAATTTGAAGTGGTGGATGGGAATCCGTGGACCGATGAGGTAGTTGTCCTCGTTGATGTCCGCGAACTGGTTGAAGCGGAGCCATCGGCCCTCCGCCTCAACCTGCACCCACCGCGTGAACTTGACGTCCACGAAGGCGCCAATGCCATAGAGGCGGTTGGGGCTGGTCTGAGCGATAGGAATTCCGACGGAGTTGGTGGTCCCGGCGTAATCAGGCTGAAAGACGGAGAAAAGGCCGCCGGCATCGAGGGCAAACTGGCCTCTGGTGGCAGCGGGGACCACCTGTGCGGAGGCGGATGCGGCTCCCGCGGAGAACAGGATCAGAATCAGAGCATGGATCGATCGTTTCGTCATCAAAGAACACGTGGGCACAAATCACGTCCAGTCCAGGTGAGTTTGAGTTGCGATATGGAGTTCAATTCGACTCGCTCCAGGTACCCTTGGCCGGGCTAAGTGGTGCGAACCGGCCAGGGGCTTCTCGGAATTTGCTTCACTACTGGTTCGTTGGAGCTTGCGCGGACGGCGGCTGTTGGGCCGCCGCATCGCCGGAGGCAGGTTGCGCCGCTGGCGGAGGCGATTGCGGAGAAACATCGGGCGTTGCACCCGGCGAAGCCGTTGGCTGCGCGGCTGGGTCGGCCGGGGCGCCGGGAGAGGGTGCTGGGGCGGTCGTCGCGGGTGCTGCCGGGGCTTCGACCTTGGCTACATCGTACCGCTGCAGCTTGTAGAAGATCGGCGTCACCTCGAACGGCATCTTGTCGCGGGCGTTCATGGGCGCATAAATCTTGGCGTTCAACTGATGCACCCTGTCGTCCCAGGGGTCGGTCTTGATCCAGCTTCCCAGTGGCAAGGCGGCCATCTGGGTCAGGTCGTCCCAGTTCAGCTTGGGCGCCATCTTCTGCAGGGCGGCCATCCACGGGGTTCCGTCGGTTTTGAGCAGCGAATCGCCCAGCTTGGGCGAATTCAGTCCCTTGAGCGCCTTTTCGCGGTCCACCAACTGCGCATAGTAGAGCCCGGCCGAAGGCAGTTTGTCCTTGTACATCGAGTTCTGCAGGTACTCCATGGCCCGTTTCGCGGCATCCACGTTGTCGTGGTCCGTGTGATACATATCGATGCGCTGGAACGTGGCCGTGTCGGGGAACATCAGCCGGTCGTTGAAGGCGTAGCGGGTGTCGATATGGTGGCCCATCGCAATGTGGGCAAGTTCCATGGCCACCACCGAGGCGATCGATTCCTCATTGGGCAGGCTGTCCACCAGACCCTTGCTGATCAGGATGGTGTTGCCCACCGTAGTGGTCTCGATGGTGGTCGAAAGCAGGATGCGGGTATGAATCTGGTCGCTGAAGGCCAGATTGTTGGGAACCACCAGGTTGATGACGATCTGGTCCAGAACCTTGTTCTCGTAGCCTCCCGGAGTGAGCGGCGCCACCAGGCCGGCTTCCACCAGGCGGTCGATCACGTTGTTTTCAGCCTGAGTGACCCAGGCGCGCGAGGCTTGCAGAGGACCCACATCCTGCGAGTCCTGGCTGTTGTCGACGGCGTCGTCCACCTTCACGCTGACGTTCTCACTGTCCCGTGTCGGCAGCTTGAGGGAGTAGCCCCAGAAGTGAGTCTGGGCCTTGAGACCCACCGTTTTTTCGCCTTCAATGCGGGTCGTCTCTTCAACGTATACGGCGACTGGCAGCCATACTCCGGGCTGCACGTTCATCCGCCAACTATCAAAGTGGAAGTAATACTTGGACGAGTCCTCGGAAGTGGGCCCGGTGTAGGTGCCGTTGAAGCGGACAACATTGCCTTCCTCATCCTCGATCCAGATGCGGCCGTAGAACCGGCCCATGCCGGGTACCTTGGGGTGCACGTCGTAAACCCAAGTACGGACCGAGCCAAGGAACTCGCGGCGCACAAAGCTGAAGACATAGTGCTGGTTGTCGAAGCCGCTGGGGTCCAGGAACATCATCTGCATGAAGCCGGTGGGCGAATAGGTAAACCGCTCCAACCCGAGCGCTTTTGTAAGACCGGTAATGGCCTCGAACGAACCCTTGAAGAAACTGTGCTTTTTCTTGGCCTGAACGCGCGCGGTTTCATTGTAAGTCTTGTCGACGAAGCTCTTGGCGAAGTCGACACGGCTCAGCGAATACTGATCGTCGACCGGTACCTGATAGAGCTTGATATCGGGCTTGGTGTTCTGGATATAGGTCTCAACCAGGGGCGTGCGTTGCTGGATGTTCTTGATCAACACCTTCTCGCGCGCGATGGCCTTCACCACCAGCGCGGCCTGTTCGGGAGTGAGTTGGTGCGCCTGTTCGTACTTCGGTTCCTTTTTTGCGTACGCGCAGGCCGCACCCAGGGTAATGATCAGGAAGGTGAGGGAGATCTTCCGAAACGTCATGTCAAGCTCCTAGGGTGAGTTCTTCCAAGTCTTCCTCTGGCCGCGCGATCGATCGCGCGGCTGAGTACAGCCTTTGTTCCTAATTCCAGTGTAGACTCTACGCCAACTGAAACGTAATGGTAATGTTGGTGGTCGAGTCGACTGCCTGTCCGTTGCGGCTGGCTGGATGGAAGCGAATCTGCTGCGCCACCCGGCGCGCCTCTTCATCCAGGCCGTGTCCAAGTCCATGCACGATGCTCAACACCACCACCTGGCCGCCCGCGGTAAATGTAACGTGCAGCACCACATTGCCCTCTATCTTCAACTGCCGGGCCTCATTGGTGTACTGCGGGGACGGCTTGGAAACGATCTCCAGGTCGGTTGAGGACTGTGCGACGGTCGCCTGCTGCACCGGCGCCGCTACCTGCACCTTGGGAATCTCAGCTGAGGCCACCTTGGCATTGCCATAGATGTTGCCCGTTGCGGCCGTCCCAGTGCCCCCTGGGCGACCCACTGAAGCAACCTTGCCGACTATGCCGGAGTTGGAGCCGACCCTGGTGGTGCTATTGCCGATGCCCGTCGAGCCGACGATTCCATGCGGCGCGACGGCGGGGCCATTCATGCCGCCATACGGATTTCCAATCGAGGCGATGGTGGCCGGCCGGGTGGCGTTGGGATTGGGCGTAACGCCGAACGTCTGGCCCAGATGAACCGGGGCCGTCGAAGGCTTGACATCTTTGCTTTGCGCCGGCATGGCCGCGGTGAGAGCCGCCTTGGGCTGGGGAGACAGGATGACGGAAGGTCTGGCGTCCTTGACCACCGGCATGTTGACCTTGGCTTCCATCTGAATTGGTTTCAGGTCCGGCTTGGGTTCCGGCTTGGGCATATTGATCTTGGGGGCTTCGTACTTGATCTCAAGCTTGGGCGGCTCGGGCGGCTGAATCTTGGGCGGCTCGGGCAGCTTGACCTTCTCCGGAGGCGGCGGAGTGGTGGGGACGATCAGCACCGTATCCTCGTACTTGTGCTCCTCAATCACCCGTTTGGCCGTGGCGCTGATGTAGAGCACCAACAGAAGGATCATCCCGTTGATCGCCACGCTGGAGATAAACGAGGCGGGCGAGCGCTCTGGTTCAGGGAGCAATCCAAAAGTCCGTCCTGGAGAGTAATTCAGCGACATTTTCTCAGTCCTCAATTGTGTTCGTGGGTAGGTTCAGAGTGGCTCTATGGACCCGTGGAAGTTCTGGCAACTCAAGGCCAGCATACGCATGACCGGGATCTGCCATGACCTGTCGACCGGAACGCGAGTTGTCCGCCGCATAAACCCTGGACATGAAAATGCTCCACTCTACATCCAAGGCATCCAGCGAAAGACAGGCAATCCCTCTTTCAGGGCATGGAAAAATGTTACCCGGTTTCCAGCAACAGGATCCCGGCGATACAGATGCCTTGCGCAAAGACAATGCGGTACGCAAAACCTATACCGCTAGCCGCCTGCGCGGCGGTCTGGGGAAGGGTGGCGTACAACCACCCAATCCCTATTGTAATAGACTCACGGTAAACCAATCTATTCGGGAAGGGGAGTATTTTTGTGAAGATATTGGTTACAGGCGGGGCGGGGTACATAGGTAGTACAGTAGCGGGACTTCTTACCGAATCGGAACACCGGGTGGTGGTTTATGACAACCTGAGTCACGGAAGACGCGATTTGCTGCCGACAGGGGTGGAATTTGTGCAGGGGGAGCTGGCAGAGAGGGCCGCGATTGAAAACCTTTTCATCGCCGCCAAAAACCAGGCTCAGCCCTTCGACGCCGTGCTTCACTTTGCCGCCCTGATTGAAGCCGGGGAGTCCATGTTGCGGCCGGAAATATTTTTTCGCAACAACACCGCCTCCACCCTGGCGCTGCTGGAGGCAATCCTGGCCCATGGTCCCCGCCGGCTGGTTTTTTCATCCACAGCGGCCGTCTATGGGGAGCCGGAAGCGGCGCCGATCCGCGAGGATGCGCGTCTTCTCCCCACCAATCCCTATGGGGAGTCCAAGCTGCTGGTCGAGCACATGCTGGGCTGGTTCAACCGCATTCACGGGTTGCGCTACGCCTCGCTGCGCTACTTCAACGTGGCTGGAGCCCCGGAAGGGCCCAACGGAATCACGCACGGCGAGGCCCACGAGCCCGAGTCGCACCTGATTCCGCTGGTTCTCGACGTAGCTCTGGGCCGCCGGGCGTCGATCCAGATTTTTGGCGAGGATTACCCCACGCCGGACGGGACCTGCATCCGCGACTACATCCATGTCTCCGATCTGGCGGATGCGCACCTGCTGGCCCTGCAAGCACTTGAGACGCGGGACCGGCTGATCTTCAACCTGGGCAACGGGCAGGGGTTCAGCGTCCGTGAAGTCATCGAATCCGCCCGCCGCGTGACCGGCCATCCGATTCCGGCCGAAGTCCATCCTCGCCGCGCCGGTGACCCCGCGGTGCTGGTCGCCAGTTCAGAGAAAGCGATACGCGAGTTGGGCTGGAAGCCGAAATACACCCAACTGGACGAGATCATCCGCACGGCCTGGGTCTGGCATCAGAAGCGGTACGCGCAATAGCCAAATTCGACGGTCTGGTCGAATCCCGACAATCATGGTAAACTGCAACTGAATTTAGTTGCAGATTGGCGGATTAGCCTGTGTCCAGGCTGATGAAGGCTGTAGCGCGGCTCCTCGCAAAACCTGTGGACTACACGTGGGATGAATTGCTGTCTTTGATGATTGCACTCGGTTATGAGCTTCGAACCTCCGGCGGTTCGGGAAGGAAGTTTTTCGATCCTGCAAGCAAGACGTTGTTTTTTATGCACGAACCCCATCCGTCCAGGATTCTCAAGGCGTATCAGATCCGGGCGGTCATTCAGTCTCTACGGAAGGAGAGGAAGATTCCATGAGCCAAACGCTCCAGTACAAGGGATACGACGGCTCGGTCGAGTACAGCGCGGAGGACCATGTTCTTCACGGATCGCTCCTCGGCATTCGAGACGCTATTGTTTATGAAGGAGTGGACGTGGATAGCCTTGAGTCCAACTTTCGCGCCGCCTTGGACGAGTACCTTGCTTTCTGCGCTGCGGAGGGCAAGACGCCTGACCAGCCCTTCAAGGGTAGCTTCAACATCCGTGTGGGACCCGACTTGCACAAACGGGCTGCTTTGTTTGCCGAGGCACATCATCAGAAGCTGAACGCCGTTGTTTCCAAGGCGCTGGAAGAGTTTCTTACCCAGGCTTCTTGACTATGAAATCGAGTAAACCCGTAAGATTTCGCTTGGACCCATCGAATCCGCCCACAATGACGGAAGCGGAGATGAAGGCGTTGCGCGATCTTCGCGACGAGGACATCGACTATAGCGACATTCCCCCACAGCCCAGCGCCGGCTGGCGGCGCGTCTCCGACTTGATTCCGGCGGAGAACAAGCAGCAGATTACTCTGCGCCTCGATGCCGATGTGATTCAGTTTTTCCGCGGGACCGGCCGGCGCTATCAAAGCCGCATCAATGCGGCTCTGCGGGAGTATGTCAACCAGCAAAAGAAGTCTGCGTAGGCTTCCTTCCTGCGGTGCTTGTAAACGCGCTCACGTTTGGGCTATCCTCTCCGCATGAGGTTCCGGACAAAGTTCGGCGCGCTAGGCACTGGTTTGGTCTCGCTGGCCATCCTCTACGCATATTTTGCGTTCTTTGGCCACGTCGCTCGTTTACAGCCTTTCTGGGGATTTACGGCAGCAATTTATATCTGGTGGGCTTTGCTCCGAGTGCTAAGTCAGATCTTCAACTACTGGGAACTGGACGCCGATTGCCTCCGCCAGCGCAATTTCTTGGGAGTGAAGGAAATCCCCTGGCAGGAAGTGACCAGGGTGGGAAGTTTCCCCCCGAAGCAGCCCGCTTCATCCATGTTGCAAGTGGATTACGCCCGCCCCGCGCCGATGTCGGATCGAGGCCACGTTCTGGCCAACCCCGAGGACCGCGAGCAGTTCATTCGAACCCTGCGCCGATTCGCTCCCCAGGCCACATTCGATGTGTAGAACGACAATGCCTCGCAAGCCCTTGCCGGAGCCCCTTGCCCTTTGTGTGCCTGTCCCGGTAAAGTGACCCCACGCGGAATCTCTTCGCCGGGCCTCTTCCGGAGCGCCGCCCAATACAAGGATCATTTCCCCAGAAGGACGCTTTCATGTCTTCCTTGCCCGTTCCCGCTGTTGTCAATCAGGATTTGGACTCCACGCTTCGGGAGTTTCGTGTCTTCCCGCCCCCGCCGGAATTCAGCGCCAAGGCTCACATCAAGAGTCTTGAGGAATACGAGGCGCTCTACAAGCAGTCCATTGACGATCCGGAGAGCTTTTGGGCCGGCGTGGCCAGGGATCTGCACTGGTTCAAGCCCTGGGACAAGGTGCTGGAGTGGAATGAGCCGTGGGCCAAGTGGTTTGTGGGCGGCAAGCTGAACCTGAGCTACAACTGCGTCGATCGTCATGCGCTGGGAGCCCGCCGCGACAAGACCGCGATTATTTGGGAGGGCGAACCGGGCGAGGTGCGCAGGCTCAGCTACGCGGAGCTGCACCAGGAGGTGCAGAAGTTCGCCAATGCTCTCAAGGCGCTGGGGATCCAGAAGGGCGACCGCGTGGCCGTCTACATGGGCATGACGCCGGAGCTGGCGATTGCGCTGCTGGCCTGTGCGCGCATCGGGGCCGTGCACTCGGTGATTTTTGGAGGATTTGCGGCCAACGCGATTGCCGACCGCGTCAACGACTCGCAGTGCGTGGCCATCCTGACCCAGGACACGAGCTTCCGCCGCGGCGGCGAGATCCAGCTCAAGCGGACCGTGGATGAGGCGATGGCCGCATGCCACTCGGTCAAACATGTGGTCGTCTTCCGCCGCACAGGCTCGCCGGTGAAGATGGTCGAGGGCCGCGACCACTGGTGGCACGACCTGGTGGCCGCTGCCGCGCCGGAATGTCCCGCCGCGGAACTGGATTCTGAAGATCCGCTGTACATTCTTTACACCTCAGGGACAACAGGCAAGCCGAAAGGCCTGGTCCACACCACCGGCGGCTACGCGGTGCAGACCTACCTTACAGCGAAGTACGTTTTTGATCTGCGCGACGAGGACGTTTACTGGTGCACGGCGGATATTGGCTGGGTCACCGGGCACTCGTATGTGGTGTATGGGCCGCTGCAGAACGGGGCCACCGTGCTGATGTACGAGGGTGCGCCGAACTGGCCGGATTTCTCGCGGTTCTGGAAGATTATCGATGACCACAAGGTGACCATTTTTTACACCGCGCCGACCGCCATTCGCGCCTTCATCAAGTGGGGCGACAAGCACGTCGAAAAGTACTCTCTGGCATCGCTGCGCCTGCTCGGGACGGTGGGCGAACCCATCAACCCCGAGGCGTGGATGTGGTATCGGGAGAAGATCGGCCACAACCGCTGCCCGATTGTGGATACATGGTGGCAGACGGAGACGGGCACCATCATGATTGCGCCGATTCCGGGCGCCGTGCCCACCAAGCCGGGCTCGGCCACGCTGCCATTTTTCGGCATTGAGCCGGAGGTGGTTACGAAAGAAGGCGAGCCGGTTCCGGCCGGCCATGGCGGGTTGCTGGTGGTCAAGCGGCCTTGGCCATCGATGGCGCGGACGGTGTACGGCGATCCGGAGCGCTTCCAGAAGACTTATTGGAGCGACGTGCCCGGCTGCTACTTTACCGGCGACGGCGCCCGCAAGGATGCCGATGGCTATTTCTGGCTGATGGGCCGAGTGGACGACGTGATCAACGTGAGNNGGAACCATGGAAGTGGAGTCGGCTCTCGTTGCACATCCCAAAGTGGCCGAGGCCGCTGTGGTGGGCCGTCCCGACGAACTGAAGGGCCAGGCCATCTCCGCATTCGTATCGCTCGAAAGCGGCAACTACCCCAGCGAACAGTTGAAGGACGAACTGCGCAAGTGGGTCTCGAAGGAGATTGGCTCGCTGGCGCGCCCCGACGACATTCGCTTCACCGAAGCGCTGCCCAAGACGCGCTCGGGCAAGATCATGCGCCGCCTGCTCAGGGAATTGGCTACCCATGGCGAGATCAAGGGCGACATTACCACGCTGGAAGACTTCACCGTCATAGCCAAGCTGCGCGAGGCGGAAGAGGGATAGGCCCAATCGCTGTTTTCCGCGCCGGGAGTACAATCATTCACACGGAGGATCATCTGAATGGCTGCGACCGCGACCCTCATCTCCGTTGATGAGTACCTGAAGACCACCACCGACCCGGACTGCGAGTATGTGGCCGGAGTGGTGGAGGAGCGTGCCGTGGGCGAATATGATCATGCAACGTGGCAGATTATCCTGGCCGCATATTTTCATGCCCGTGAAAAGGAATTGGGCATCATCTCACGCCCCGAGCTGCGGGTGCAGACCGGCGCGGAGAATTTTGGTGTACCCGATGTGACGATTCTCAGTCGCAGCGCGCCGCGGGAGCAGATCATTACTCATCCGCCGCTTGCTGTTTTTGAAATCCTGTCGCCGGAAGACACGATGACACGCACTCTGGAGAAGCTAACCGACTACGAACGGATGGGCATTGGCGCCATTTGGGTGATCGAGCCGAAAAAGCGGCTTTTCTACCACTATCGCGACGGGCAACTTACGCCGGGCACGGTTTTCGAGTTGCCGGGTAGCACGTTCAGTGTTGCTATGGCTGAGATTGCGGCATTGGTGGATTGATTTTTCCTGGCGCAATGACAGAAGAGGCGTCCGCCGCGGCGGACGCCTCTTTGCGCTCAGTGGCCTGATCCAATGCAGCTCAGAATCTGTACACCGCGCCGAATGAGGCGCGAGGGTTCCAGGTCCGGTGCGGAGAGTAGCCCAGGGCAGGGGAGTTGTTGATCACGGAAAACGAAGCGCCGATGTAGTCGCCGCCGGCGCGTATTGAAAAGCGCGGGCTCAGGGCGTACTCCGCGCCGCCGCCCACTCCGCCCGCAAAGGAGATGTTCGGGGTCTGGCTTTCCCCGGCAGTGTGCTCTCCGCCGATAAGCCCATGAACGAACCCGCCGTACTTTCCCCAGATGTTGGCATGAAACTCGGGTCCGAAGAGAACCGAATCGATCGACGGGTGCCCTGGGTTGCCCGAAGCGATCGCGTACTTGTAATAGGAGCCGTCCGCGACCACGCCGAAGTATTTGCCGAAATTGCGCGTGGCATAGACCTCCGCTCCCATCAGGCCGCTGCGCGAATCGTTTACCTGATTGAGGCTGCTGTAGCCGAACCCGGCGAAGACCGCGTACTTGTAGCTGGGCTCACTCTGGTCGGCGGAGTGCGATCCACGGGCGGGGGCAACCTGGCTTGTGGCCGCCAGGGGCATAAGAGCGGCCGGAACCATGGCCAAAATCGAAAGCAATAACGTCCTCTTCAACTTGAAACTCTCCTCAATATCGTGCTGTGGCCGTCAAGCCGCTGGCCGGGCTCTGTCCTTGATTCCCCAGGAGCAGGCTCCGTGACTGGTTTGCGGTACCCTCATAGACTATCCTCTCCACCCCGGTTCGCAGAAGTCCGGGATGCGAACCGGGTCGGCACTGCGCGGGAACCGTCCCCAAGAGAGCGCAGGAATTGGACCCTTCATCGCCGCGATAGTCATCAAGGCCGGGAACAAAAGCTGCGCCTTCGCCGACCGTGCACCGCCATGGCCGCCCACCCTCGCTGCGTCTCAATTTTTTGCCGCTGGGATGGTTTGCACCAAGCCGGCAGTACAGGAACAGTGAAAATACTCAATCCCGTTCCAGGTACCAGGGAATGTTGATGACCACAATGCGGCGGTTGCCGCGCATGAGCAGGATGACTTTGAGCATGTCGGCGCGGCGGTTGTGCAGCAGGTTTTCCCACCAGTGGCGCACCACAAGCTCCGGAACCAGCACGCAAATCTTGTGATAGTCAGACTCCTTTTCCGCAGCCAGAATGTAATTGACGACCGGCGCCAGGACGTAGCGGAAAGGCGAATGCAGAATTTCGAGTTTGGGAACGCACTTTCCGGCGGCGCGCAGTGGAGCGGCCACGTCGCGTTCCCAGTCCTGGGAGATCTCGTCCGGGTCCTCGTCGGTTTGCACGTGCAGGCAGCGAATATCGTTGGACATGCCCAGCGCAAAGCTGAGGGCCTTCTCGGAGATGCGGCTCCAGCGGTCGATGGGCAACACAACGATGGGCTGGGTGACCTCGGCGGGCACGATAGGCCTGTCGAGCTCGGTCTCGCGGTCCACGCCCACGTAGTGGCGCTTGACGGCGCGCATCAGCAGGATCAGGACCACGATCAGCAGGGCCGTGATCCAGGCGCCCTCAACAAACTTGGCCACCAGCACCACCACGGCGGTGATGCCCGTGGCCACGGCGCCGAGGCCATTCACAAACATGCGCAGCGGGGCTTTGCCCTGGCGCTTCCAGTGCATCACCATGCCCGCCTGCGAGAGCGTGAAAGCCATGAATGCGCCGATGGCGAACAGGGGAATCAACCGGTCGGTGACGCCGCCGAAAACGATCAACAGCAACGCCGTGAGCACCACCAGTACATAAATGCCCCAGGAGTAGAGCAGGCGGCGGCCACGCAGCATAAAGACGTGCGGCATGTAGTCGTCCAGGGCAATGGCGCGCGTGAGGCGGGGAAAATCGGCAAAGGCCGTGTTGGCAGAGAGAGCCAGCACCACCAGCACCGAACCGATGGTGACGTAGTAGAACCAGCCATGACCCATCACCGCGCGGGTCAGCATGGAGAGCACGCTCTCATAGCCGGGTCCGCCGGGGTCGGTGGCGGCGATGCCGTAGGCGCGGCAGAGCAGCGCAATGCCGGCCAGCAGCACCGCCAGCAAAACAATGATGATGGTCAGCGTAATCTTGGCGTTCTTGCGCGTGTCGTCGCGGAAGGCCATCACGCCGTTGCTTACCGCTTCCACGCCGGTCATGGCCGTGCAACCGGAAGAAAAGACCTTGAGCAGCAGCCACCAGCCGGCGAAAGTTACGGTGGCCGTGGGGATGACGGGCATCGCAGTGACCGGGTGCGGATGGCCGCCGCCGCGGAGCACCTGCCAGGCGCCGACGCCGATGACGATCAGCAGCGTTCCCGTAAACAGATAGGTGGGAATCATGAACACGACGCCGGTGTCGTGGACGCCGCGCATGTTCACGATGGTCAGAATCAGCAGGACCACCAGGCAGAGTTGCAGCGTGTAGGGCTGCAAGCGTGGGGCGGCGGAGATGAGCGCGCCCACGCCGGCCGAGATGCCCACGGCAGCGGTGAGGACGTAATCGATCATCAAGGCGGCCGCGGCCAGCAAGCCCGCGCCTTCGCCCAGGTTCTGCGAGGCCACGGTGTAAGAGCCGCCGCCATGCGGATAGGCGTCGATGGTCTGCCGGTAGCTGAAGTAGACGATCGTCAGCAGGGCCACTATCGCGGCGCTTACCGGCACGATGTAATGCACGCCCATCATCCCCAGCGGGACGAGCAGCGTGAGGGCAGCTTCAGGGCCGTACGCGGCGGAGCTTAGGGCGTCCAGCCCAAAGACGGGAATGCCGGCGACGGGGCCGATGTGTTCGGCGCGTTCCTCGCTGGTGGCCAGCGGCCGGCCGAAGAGCAGGTTCTGAATGCTTGTGGATAAAGCCATGGGTTTCTTGTCCGGCAGCCAAGAATTCAGGGAGGGAAAAATGGCTGTCGAGGAGATTGTCTCATGGGGCGGGGGAGTCGGCGCTGGACGGGTTGCGGGAGGAACGGTTCTGATCGGGGCCTCTCAAATGGCGCTCTATCGGTAATTTATCGGTACTTTAACGGCAGTTTACAGGCATAGGAGCTTGCCGGCGTGCGAACCAGCGCGCCAAGTAGGCCGGTTGCTTCAAGCTGGGGCGATGTGGGCTTGAAATGTACGTATTCAATACGCACATGATTGACACTTAGTCTCTTTTTTTGTACGATTTGAATGTGCCACCGAGAGGAGTCGCTTCATGCCCAGAGTAGCTGTCGAAGACAATAACCGGATGTCCCTGCGGATTCGGGCCGAAGAAAAGTCGCTGCTCCTTCGCGCGGTGGCTCTGAAGCACACCGATTTGACCGATTTCGTCGTCCGGCACGCTTTGGCTGCAGCGAAGGACATCATTGCGCAGGCCGAGCATATCCAACTCTCTGGAAGGGACAGCCTGCGGGTTCTGGACCTGCTGGAGAATCCGCCCGAGCCCAATGCACGATTGATCGCCGCCGCCCACGCATTGCCGCGGCAGTCATGAGTGTCACGCCGTGGCATGAAGAGCCGATCGGCAAGCGCCATGACCGGGAATCCTTCGATTGCGGTGAAGAAGCATTGAACGAATTCCTGCGCCGTTACGCGCGCAAGAGCCACGAATTGGGCGGCGCGAAGACCTTCCTTGCGATGGACGACGGCGACAACAAAACCATAGTCGGCTTCTACAGCCTCTGTCCCGCCTCCGTTGCATATGCCCGGACTCCGGAGATTGTGAAGCGCGGGCTGGCGCGCCACGACGTCCCGGCATTCCGGTTGGCGCGTCTGGCTGTGGATCGCCGGGTGCAAGGACAGGGTCTTGGCGGCCAGCTTTTGCTCGCGGCGGGAAGACGTTGTCTGCTGGCTTCGACGGAAATCGGCGGCGTGGCGCTTCTTATCGACGCCAAGAATGAACGAGTGGCTGGCTGGTATGCGAGCTATGGCGCCATGCCGCTGGTGGACGAGCCCTTATCGCTGTTGCTCCCACTGAAGACGATTGAGGCGGCTTTAAGAGCCTCCGGTAAGCTCTTACCCGGTTGAAAAAACAGACAATGTTTGTCGGGCGCCAGGTGGCTTGCGATCCAAGCGCCTGTTTCTGCTACTGAATACTGGCTGTCGCGGCGGGCAGCGTGAACTGGAATCGGCTGCCCTGGCCGGGAGTGCTTTCGGCCCAGATGCGGCCGCCGTGCTGCTCGACGATGCTGCGGCACAGGGCCAGGCCCAGGCCGGTGCCGCCCAGAGCGCGGGAGTCGGAGGCGTCGCCTTGCTGGAAGCGCTCGAAGATGCGTTCCAGCTTCTCTGGGGCGATGCCGCGGCCCTGATCCTCAACGCTGAAGCAGACTTCGCTGGTGCCAAAGGGCTGCGCGGCCAGGCGAATCGTTGTCTCCGGCGGTGAAAACTTGAGGGCGTTGGTGACCAGCTCGTTGAGCACCTGGACGACGCGATCTTCGTCGGCCAGCACCAGCGCGGGCGGAGCGTCGATGCGCAAGCCGATGTGGATGCGGGTGGCCTCTGCGTGCGCCACGTCGACTGCGCGGCGCAGCAGGTCGACGGCCTCGACAGGCTGGCGGCGCAGTGGCAGCTTACCCTTTTCTCCGCTGTCGAAGTCCAGGATGTCATTGACCAGCCGCACCAGCCGGTCGCAGTTGCCGATGGCCATATCGATCATCTGCCGCTGCTTCTCCGGCCGCTTGTCCAGAGAGCCTGACGCGATGAGCCCCAGCGACGCACGCAGAGAAGTAAGCGGAGTGCGCAGCTCGTGGCTGACGGTGGAAATGAATTCATCCTTCATGCGTTCCAGGCGGCGGCGATCGGAGATGTCCTGGAAGGCCACGACCATGCCGGAGATCTGGCCATCGTCGATGAGCGGAGTGGCTGTGTACTCGACCGGAACCGCCGTGCCGTCGTGACGCCAGAAAACCTCATCCCTCATGCGCACTGTCTCGCAGCGGCGCATGGCATGAAGAATCGGGCTGTTGGCCTTCGAGTAAGGCGTGCCGTCGATGTGGTTATGGTGGATCAGCTCGTGCATGTCGCGGCCGGTCAATTCTTCGGGAGTGTATCCCAGCGCGCGCGCCGCGGCCTGGTTGATGAAAGTCAGGCGGCCGTCCAGGTCGATGCCGTAGATGCCGTCTCCGACCGACTCGAGGATCAGCTCGCGCTGGCGCGTGAGCAGGTGGAGCGCCTCTTCTGCCTCGTGCTGCTCGGTTACGTCCATGCCGTGGTTGAGGATGAAAGGCCGTTCGCCGGGCAACTCCATGCGGCGGCTGCGGAAAGCGATGCGGCGGTAGATGCCGTCGCTGCGGCGAAGCGGCAAAGCGCCCTGCCACTCGTCTTTGGTTTCAAGGGTGCGCAGGCAGTCCTGGAAAGTTGCCGCGCCGCCTCCATCCAAAAGCTCTGAAACGGCACGGCCGATCAACGCCTCGGAGCGATAACCGAGAGTCTCCGCGGTGAAAGCATTCAGGGAGGTCAGCCGGCCGTCCATGGAGCAGGTAAAGACGAAGCCCAGGCTGTTTTCCACCATCTCGCGGTAGCGCTCTTCGCTGGAGAGCAGTGCCAGTTCCATCTCGCGCTGCTCGGTCACGTCTTGTCCGCTCACGATCAGGAACTGAGTCTCGTGATTGGGTCCCTTGAGGGGGCGGATGGTCCAGGAAATGCGCCGGGACCGGTCGCCGACGGTCCGCCAGGCCGTCTCGTGCGGGCCGGAGACATGCCCGGCGGCGGCTTCGCGCAGCTTTCCCGTGGCCCAGCCCCGGTCATCGGGCTCCAGAACCTCCTCGACAAACGGCCGGCCCACGGAGTCGCCCAGGCTCAGCCCGGTCAGTTGCGCACAGGGGTCATTCATCCTCACCACGCGGCCCGCGGTGTCCAGCACGGCAACCAACGCGGGGATCGAGTCCAGTGTAGCGGCCACAAAGCATCGTTCGATGGCCAGCGCGCGCTCCGTCCGCTGGCGGACGCGTTGCGCTTGCTCCTGGGCGCGGATGCGGTTGTAGAGTTCAAGCCGGGTCACCGCCTGTCGGCCTAGAACTTCAAGGAATGTAAGGTGCTCCTGCGAAAATTTATTCGGTTCCCTGGCCAGCAGAGCCATGGTGCCCACAACCTGCTGGGCGCTGGTGATCAGCGGCGTTCCGGCATAGGAGCGGCAAGGCTCGGCGCCGATCAGCGGAATGCCTTCCGGAGGGAAGCGCTGATCCTGTCCCGCATCCCGGATCAGCAGCGGCTCGCCTTTCTTCAGCACCCACTGGCAAGCGGTAGAGGAACGCGGCTGCTCCTGCGCATTGAAGCCATACTGCGCCTTGAACCACAGGCGGTTAAAGTCCATCCAGCCGATGTAGGCGTAATTGGCGCCACTCAACACGGCTGCGAACTCAATCAATTCATCGAGGGCAGGGTCAGGGTTGCGATCGAAGATGTCGAATTCCGACCGTGAAGCCAGCACCTGGAATTCCGCGAGATGTGAAGTCTGAATGGCACTCATCTGGCAAGTTCACCCCGCGTTCAGTATCCGACAGTAAACGAATGTACACACTGCCACAAAGAGGGGAATTATGGGCCAACCGCATTGCGACCTAAGTAACTCTAACTCTTAGCCCTATTTGCATTCCAGTGTTACCGCGGGTGCTCCAGCCTGTAGCCATTGGGGCCGGATTCCGATCACGATTCCGGTGCTGAAGGGTGAAATGCTCGCTGAAACCCCAGCTACGACGGGCTTTTAAACTGCCGGGATAGTAAACTCTATGGTAACCGAAGCAGTAACCTCGAATTGAATAAGCAGGGCAACAGCTCAGGGGTGGCTCAATGCTCTGGCAACTTGCGACCGCTTGCGATGTGGTTTCAAACGCCATCGGACGTATGCCCACGCTCGGGCCGTTGTGAGGTTTCCGGCTTGCCTGCCATTCGTACAAGACCCATGCTGACAAGCCGGGTGAAAATGTTTGCACACAAGGGTCGCTCTTCGGATTAGGATTCCACGGAGGCAAATTCTCCGGCGAAAAGCGCATCTATATGAGTTAGAGAGCGAGTTAGAGACAGCATCGCGTTTCTGCCGAAGCCGGCGGGAAAGAAGTTGCACAAACAGGGAAAGCGACCTGGGGCAAAGATGACCAATCGAAGTATGCAGGCATCGAAAAGACCGATTCTGGACAAGACCTTCATCCGGTTCTTTTCAGCAATATTCTTGATTTTCTTCGTCTCGGCTGTTTACGGGCAGGCAGCGCCGGAAACGCAATCGCCCTCTGCCGAAATGGAACAGGCTCCAGGCATAAGCACGAACGTCAATGAGGTATCGCTCGATCTCGTGGTCCACGATAAAAAGCAAAGCGCCATTCTGGACCTCAAGCCACAGGACCTCGTGGTCACCGACAACGATGTTCCGGTCAAGCTGACCGAGTTTCACCTTGTGAGCCGGGACGCAGGCGCAGGCGGGGGCCACCTGATCACCATGGTGTTCGACCCCTTCCATGGTCCAACGGCAACGAGCGCGCGGATCCTTGCCGAAAAGATTCTCAGTGTGCTTCCGTCTGCCGGCTACTCCTTTGCGGTTTTGGATTTCAAGAGCCGGCTTCGGCTGATGCAGGGTTTTACGGAAGATCGCCAGGCGGTCAACCAGGCCGTGAATGTGATGACCGAAAGCAAACCCATCGTCATGACCCCATCGATGAGCCTGCCGATGACCATCATGGACGATCAGGCGGCTGACGATGCCAGAACGAAGGCTGCGGACGCGGCAGAGAAGAACCTCATCGCCACGGCGCAAACGGGCGTCGACATCTCGGGACGTTCTGTGGGCATGAAGGAACGGGCTCTGGCGCAGACGCTGGTAACCGCTCTCAACGATTCCCAGGCAATCGCACAGGAACAGCGCGCGCGGCTATCGCTGGCCGGCTTGCTCGCCCTGGTGAAATCGCAGCAGAGCATCGGCGGTAGAAAGGCTCTGATCTACTTCACCCAAAACCAGCAGTTGGATGCAGCTTCAAAGAAGATGCTCCAGACGATTACCGGCGCGGCGGCGCGGGCGGGCGTCAGCATCTATACCGTTGACATGGATACCGTCGGCTATTCGACGCAGGGTGACGAAGCCAATGCCTTGCTCAACGCGCAAGCTCCGGCTACGGGAGCCGCGGCGGTGCAGGAGCCTGGAACGCCCATAGTAGGCACCCCCTCCGCAACCGGACCCGTGTGGGGTCCGCAGCAAGACATTCAGGTGATGACCGATTTCATGCGCAGCAGCGGTGAAGACAGGACCGACCCGTTTGCCGATACCAAGAGTCCGATGGCGGCCTTTTCAAAAGCTACCGGAGGCGCTTACATCGACGCGCAGAACAACACCAAGAAGCCGCTGCAGCAGATGGTTCAGGATTTGACCACCTACTACCAGGCGTCCTATGTTCCGCCGTTCAAAGAATACGACGGAAAGTTTCGCACGATTGCCGTCAAACCGATGCGGGCGGGGCTGAATATCCAAACCAAGACAGGTTACTTTGCGCTTGCGCCCGGCGCGGACGGCGAAATTCAGCCGTTTGAGGCGCCCCTGCTCAAGGCCATTGCTGAGCCGCGGTTGCCCACCGACCTCAAGTTTCACGCAGCGGTTCTGCGCTTTGGCGATCTGCCGGATGGAAACACGAGCTCCCTGGCGGTTGAAGTGCCTCTCTCTGAATTGGCAACAAAAGCGGACGTTCACACCAATCTGTCTTCAGCCCACGTTTCCATCGTCGCGCAGATCAAGAATAAGAACGGCATGGTCGTCGAACACTACGGTGAAGACATCACCAGGCGCGGGGTCATGGAAACGCTGGATCGCGATCGCTCGGCAACCATTTCGCTGGAGCGGCACTTCATCTCCGCGCCCGGCAAATACACCATGGAGGTTGCCGTCCTGGACCAAAACAGCGGAAAGGCAGGCGCGCAGCGCAGCGGCTTCGAAATTCCGGACCTGCCCGGCGTCTCCTTGAGCGATATGGTCCTGGTGCGCAAGATGGAGGGATCCCATGAAGAGGACGACGATCCCTTGGAGCCTCTTCGCTATGACCACCAGAAAGTGACTCCCAACCTCACCGGCGAGCTGCCGGCCAGCGACAGGGATGTGTCCTTGTTTTTCATTCTGCATCCAGATGCAGCCTCGGACCAGCCGATGCACCTCGAACTGGAGTTGATCCACAATGGCAAGCCGGGCCGGCGCACTCCGCTGCTGCAGGCCGATGGCGTGAGCGCGCCGATGCCGTATTTGGCAAGCATCAAGTCCCGCGCACTACCGCCTGGCGACTATGCAGTGAAGGCCTACCTCAGCCAGGGCGGGAAAACCGCCGAACAATCTGAGATCTTCAGTGTGGCGGGGACGCCTGGCAATGAAGTTGCCAGTGTCGACCCGAGTTGGTTTGAAGGCGCTGCCCTCAGCTCGGACGCAGGGAATCAGCCCATGGCATCGCCCCCGGAAGCCCCAGGCAAGCTGGTCATCACCGTGCTTGCAAAGCCCGCTCCGGCCCCGCCGCGGGACGAAGCGCACCTGCTGATTGAGGCTGCGCGAGAGCGTGCCTTGAGCTTCAACGATTTCCTGCCCAATTTCATGTGCACCGAAGTGACCAAACGTTCTGTCGACTTCAACGGAGACGGACGATGGAAGTTGAGAGACACGCTGGTTGAGCTGCTGAGTTTCCGCGAAAAGATGGAAACGCGCACTACGCTGGAAGTGAATGGCAAAGCCAGCGACACGGATCGCAAGGCGATGAAGGGCGCTCTTTCGGCCGGAGAGTTCGGCGGCGTTCTCCAGGCGGTCTTTCGCGATGCGTCGAAGGCCAATTTCCAGTGGCAGGAGAGCGACTCATTGAACAGCGGGACGGTGCAGGTCTACAACTATCGCGTCGATCCCGGCAATTCCACGTTCTCGGTGACAGGATCAAACGGGAAGCAAATCATCGTTGGCTTTCACGGCCAGGTCTTCATCGATAGTGCGACCCGGCGAGCCCGCCGCATCACATTGATCGCAGACAATCTGCCGCCGGCTTTCTCCACGAAAGCCACATCCATCGGCGTGGATTATGACTACGTCTCGATCAATGGACTCAAGTATCTGATGCCGGTCAGCGCCGAGCTTCAACTGAAGCTGGCGCGGCGCGAAGTGGTGATGAACACGATGGAGTTCCGCGACTACAAGCGATTCGAATCCGGTGGAGAGAATCCCGGAACTATACCCGAATGAGGAGCCGTAGCGGTTGCTGGGACGATTTTGTGGAAGCGCCTCAGTTGCCGGCAGGCAGCTTGCAGCAGTCGCCCGCGCCGGCCGGCTCGTTGGCGCCCGCGTCCAGCACCACCTTCCAGTTTCCGTCAGCCTGTTTGCGCCAGATGGTGATGTAGCGGCCGGTGGTGATGACTGGATTGCCGTTGGCGTCCTTGCTGTGGCCCTCAAAGTGTCCCCAGGTGTATCCAATATCTCCAGACGGCCCCATGGTCGCGTCGGTAGGGGTCCAGGTCAGTTGGTAGACCTTGGGATCCCAGGCGGCGGATCTGGCGATGGCCACCCGGCCCACCACAGGCGCTTGCCCATTGCCCAGCGCCACGCCGTCCTCGGCAAACCAGTCCGCAAAGGCCGCTCCGCCCCGCTCGAGGACGTCTTTGGCAAAGCGCGCCTCCAGGTCGAAGAGCTGCATCTTGCCCGGCTTTACCGTAGGGTCGGTCAGCGGATTGGGCGCGGCGGCAGCTCCGCCGTTCGGGCTCAGCAACTGGCCGTAAACCGGGCCGGCCGCGGCAAACACCATCATCGACAATCCCAGCAAAATCGTTTTCAAACTCGTCCGCACGTTCCAATCCTCCGCGAAAATCTCTCTCCGCAATGCTACAACTCCCGCTTGCCGAACGTCGGTGACACGGAACTTCATTCGCCACGTCAGCCCCACGCCGTTCTTCGCCGTCCAAATATTCAGGGCACGGCGACAGGCGGGATTGGTATACTCAGGTGGGCTCCGTTTCGGCAGTTTGCGGCCATCAGCAGCCCGCCGCGGATGGGCGCTTTTTTCTTTACGGCCCGGCCCTTCTCCGGGGGAAGGAACTACATGGGAACACTGCTGGAGTCCATCCATTCGCCTGCCGATCTCAAGCGCCTGAATGACGCGCAGATGGCCGAACTGGCGGAGGAGATTCGCGAATTCCTGATCCAGACCCTTTCCAAGACCGGCGGTCACCTGGGCCCGAACCTGGGCGTGGTGGAACTGACGCTGGCTCTGCACACCGTCTTCAACACCCCCGAGGACAAGCTGCTTTTCGACGTCAGCCACCAGGCCTATATCCACAAAATCCTTACCGGACGCCGGGACCGCTTTGAGACCATGCGCCAACCTGGCGGGCTGAACGGCTTCATGCTTCGCACCGAGAGCGAGCACGACTGTTACGGTGCGGGGCACGCGGGTACCGCTCTCTCCGCTGCTTTAGGAATGGCCGTGGCCCGCGATTTGTCCGGCGGCAAGGAGCACGTCATCGCCGTGGCCGGCGACGCGGCCTTTACCAACGGCATTTCGTTTGAAGCGCTGAACAACATCGCCGAGCAGACCAAGCGGCTGATCATTGTGCTCAACGACAACGAGTGGTCGATCGACCGCAACGTGGGCGCCATTGCCCGCTACTTCCACAAGATCGTGACCAACGAGCACTACAAGAACCTGCACGACTCCGCCAAGCGCATCGTGCAGAAGCTGGGCGGCAAAACGGCAGTGACCCTGGCGCGCCGCGCCGAAGAGGCCGCCAAGAGTATTCTCTGGCCGTCAATTCTGTTCGAGGAGTTCGGGCTTGAGTACTTCGGCCCCATCGACGGCCACAACCTGCCCCTGCTGGTGGAGACCTTCAAGTTTCTCAAGGCCGCGGACCACCCGGTGCTGCTGCACGTTCTTACGCAAAAGGGACGCGGCTACCAACCGGCGCTCGACGGACAAAAGAAGTTTCACGGCCTCGGGCCCTACGATCCCGAGACCGGCGAAACCAAGCCCGCCGGCGTGCCAACCTACGCTGAGTCCTTCGCCAATACGCTGGTCGATCTGGCCCGCGAAAACGACCGCATCGTGGCCATCACCGCGGCCATGCCCAATGGAACAGGGCTCGATCTGTTCCGGCCCCACTTTCCCAAGCGCTACTTCGATGTGGGCATTGCCGAGGAACATGCGGTAGTGTTTGCCGCGGGCATGGCCACGCAGGGCTACCGGCCGGTCTGCGCCATCTACTCAACTTTTCTGCAGCGGGCATTCGATCCCATTGTGCATGACGTCTGCCTGCAGAAGCTGCCTGTGATCTTCTGCATGGATCGCGCCGGACTCTCCGGCGATGACGGTCCAACCCATCATGGGCTGTTCGACATCGCGTATCTGCGCGGCATTCCAGAGATCGTGCTGATGGCTCCCAAGGACGAAGACGAGTTGGCCGACATGATGAAGACCGCCGTCGAGCTTCCGGGACCGAGCGCCATCCGCTATCCAAGGGGAGCCGTGGCTGGTGTGGGCCGCAAGCCGGTCCCGCAGGTAATTCCAGTGGGCAAGGCCGAGGTGCTGCAAGATGGCTCCGACGTGGCCATTTTGGGCCTGGGCCCAATGGTGAAGATGGCGCGGGAGCTGGCCAGCCGGCTGGAGCGCGACGGCTATTCTGTTGCGGTGATCAATCCCCGCTTCGTCAAGCCGCTGGACCGCGAGATGCTCGAGCATTATGCGGGGCGCGTGGCTGCCTTCGTTACCTTTGAGGATCATGTGAAGATGGGGGGCTTTGGCTCCGCGGTGATCGAAGCGCTTGAAGAGCTGGGCAGCCTGGTTCCCGTGGTGCGCATCGGTTGGCCCGACCGGTTCATCGAGCACGGCAAGATCGACGAACTGCGCGCTCGCCACGGCGTCTCAGTCGATGAGGCGCAGGCCCAGGTGTTGCCCTTGCTGACGCGCAGGCAGAGGCCCACGCTGGTGGCAAGCTAGAAGACTCTCTGGGCACGTCGCTGCTCTGCAAGAGCCCGGCTACGGCCGCGCCCTTTCAAAACAGATTGACCTTGGACCCAAGAAATTTTCCGCAGTATGTCAAGCCTGCCCTTCAAAGTCACAGAGGCACTCGTCCGATGATTCCGTTCAAACCGCTGTGCGACAATCCAGAGAAGACCAGCTTTCCTATGCGTCTTCTTTGTATCGCGATCACGGGTATGGGTGGAGTGGCTCTGGCCGGCGTCCTGGCGTGGTCGCAGCCACAGCCGCAGATTATTCCTAAAGCATTGGGCTCGGTTCCCCTGGTTCTGGCAGGCGGCACCGTTGTGGACGTCACCGACTGGGGACACTCGGCAAGAGATCTGCGGAATGCGATCGTCATTGTGCGCGACGGACGCATTACGGATGTGGGCGCCGCCGGGGCGATCTCCATCCCCAAGGGCGCGCGGGTCATTGACTGCACCGGGAAATTCATTATCCCTGGGCTGGTAGACGGCTTTGCCGGCATGAGCAGCCAGGGCGAAGCCAATGCCAATCTCTATATGGGAGTGACCACGGTAGTGGCCTCCAGCGACGACCGCCGCGGATGGATCGATCTTGCCGCCCATCCCAGCCCCCACCTCTACCTGATCGATTCAATCGGGACGACCGACAACTGGAGCTTCCTGGCGCGGCGTCCGGAATGGGCCGCCAAGCTGAGAGAGGGCGCGAACTCCGCGGAACTGAGCCCCGAGGATACGCTGCATCAGATGAACGACACGGCACGGCTGGGGACCCGCGTGCTCTGGCTCGGCTGGAATCTCACCGCGGCCAATACGCAGTGGATCATTGCCCACGCCCACCAGATGGGGCTGGTCACCTATGGGGCGTTCATCTCCACGCCCTACAGCGTAGGCGTCGAAGCAGGCGTGGACTCCTTGCTGCACATGAACCGCTACGAATTGGGGGTCATCCCCGATGAGCTACAGCAGCCGCTGGTTGAATTCTCCGAGGGACCGGCCGCAAACACGGCTTACGATTATGCTGAGCGATTGCCGCCCACTGACGCGCACTTGCGCGCCTACGCTCATCTTCTGGCCACGCACCATGCGGCCCTTATGCCAACCTTCAGCCTCTATTACCTCGAATTGCCGGGGCATCGCGACCTGTGGAAGGAGCCTGCCGCCCGGCTGCTTGACCCCGCCCATATGTTTGAGCCGTCGGATCGCGCCACGGGTGAAGTGACCTATTCGCTCCCGCCCTGGACAAAGCACCTTCCCTTGACCGGGCAGCGCTGGATGGAAGACAGCCAGCGGAAGAAGGCCGATCAGTCCGCAATGCGGATGTGGCGCACCAATGAAACCATTTTCTCCGCTTATCCGCACTACCTGGCAGGCTCGGGCGCATCATCCCGAGGGACCATGGCCGGCATCTCCCTGCACACCGAGCTTGAACTGCTGGTCCGGCTCGGGCTCTCCCCCCGCGAAGCCCTGGCCGCGGCTACCAACAACTACGCAATTCAGTTTGGCTGGAATGAGCTGGGCCAGATCGCTCCCGGCCGCCGCGCCGACATTCTGGTTGTGGATGCCGATCCCACGGAAAACATCTGGAACGCGCGCCGCATTACCGGGCTCATCGTCGACGGCAATGTCATGGATCGCGACGCGCTGTTGAATCTGAAGAAGTGAATCTCCGATTAGCCCCGGCATCAGCCCCGCTTTACTGCCTGCCGCGCCGTAACCGCCAGGATTTCCGGCAGCCGCCGTTGCCGGTGAGCAAAGGATTGTTTCAACTTCCGCTGAACCAGCAGGCCGCCAAGACGGCCGATCAGGCCGTAGGGAAGGGTGTACTCAATTTGATCGGTCACCAGCGTTCCCTCCACCCAGTCACGGAACTCTGCCTGGATGCCGTGACGATGGTGGAATTCGGTGAAGGGCCCGCGAACCTGCTTATCGCAGAAGTGGCTGTTCCACACAAACTCGGTGATGCGGGCCATCCAGCTCGCGCGCTTCCGAACCCATCGAATGGGATAAAAGCTGATGAGAATCTCCGACCCCTCGCCGGCGGCCACGCTGCGAAAACGTCTCGCCGGATCAGGATGCACCGGCCTCGGAGGCGGCGGTTGAAGCCGTGCGTCTTCGATCCGGGTCTCCAGCCTGGCCGGCATCAGGTGGGGCAGGTTCGAGGGATTGGCCATGAACGCGAACACCAGCTCCACCGGAAACGGAACCCACTGGCTAGTTTCGAATCGCTGCGGCATGGATTCGATGGTAATCGTTGACGCCGGGCCATTCCAGAGCGGTCAGCACAACCGGCAACAGTTAGCAGAACCGTCCCCCATCGTTTAACCTAAGAAGAAGCACACGTTCCTCAGGTTCCCCCAGGATCATGACAGATTTCCCGTCCGAGTCCATATCGAAGCCGCGCCATCGCAATCGCTGGCTCACCCTGATTGCGGCCTTCAAGCTCAGCCAGGCGCTATTGTTTATTGCCGTAGGCGTGGGTGCGTTCCGGCTTCTGCACAAGGACGTCGGCGACATGCTGACCCACCTTGTGGAGCACCTGCGCTTCAACCCGGAATCGCGATTCGTCAACTTCGTTCTCGACAAATCCTCGCTTGTTACCGACCGTGTGCTGCTGCGGATCGGCGAAGTGGGCTTCATCTATGCCAGCCTCGATCTGATTGAGGGAACCGGCTTGTATCTGGAGAAAATCTGGGCCGAGTACCTGACGCTTACCATCACCGCTTCGTTCTTGCCCTGGGAGATCTTCGAAGTATTCCGCAGGGTGACATGGATCAGGTCGGGCCTGCTGCTGGTCAACACCCTGGTCTTCTTTTATCTGTTAAAGATCGTGGTTGAGCGCGGGAGGCACCGGCGGGGCTCCGAGCAGACGTAGACAATAAGGGCGCAGTCGTTCCTTTTGGCGGAGGGCACGGGGCGAAAGGGCAACATTTTCGCTTTTTATTCCCCTATCATGCCCTGACGGCCCTGTCTAGTGCGGGAACCAAAGCGGTAAACACTACATATTGTGGTAATAGAAGTTCTCTAACCTATTAGAAGAAATTTCCACATTCGCCTACCCCAACCCCCACTTTTGATCGATTTTCTAAGTGACGAAAGCACCAATCGGGGTTATTATCGCCTCACAGTGGTCGAAAGTAGAGTTGAGTGGAGTCATTTGGAGCCATTCGACTGACTTTCAAGGCAAGTTTACTCGAATTTCCTCTCCCTCGCGCTGAATCTGGGCGCCAATGCACCTGGGGAACCAGCTCAGGTAACGGAAAAGGGAAGTTCAGGGCAGGAACCAGCCGCGGGGCGAGATGGGAAACCGCGGAAGGCGAAGAGGCAAAGCAATGTTTCGGGGAAACCATCCGGCAAAGGTCGATGAGAAGGGAAGGCTCAAGCTCCCGGCTGCGTTCAAGCAGTTGGTCGACGCTGCCAACATCACCCAGTTCTACATCACCAGTGTGGATGGCAAGAGCGCGGAGATTTGGCCCCTTCCGGAGTGGGAGAAGCGGGAACAGCAATTGGCCGAGTCCAGCACGCTGGACGACGCGGTGCAAAAGTATCTGAACCTGACCAGCTACTACGGCCACCAGGTGGAGATGGACAACCAGGCGCGGGTGTTGTTGCCGCAGATTTTGCGCGGCACGGCCCGGTTGGATGCGGAAGTAGCGGTATTCGGCAAGATGACCTACCTGGAAGTTCACAACCGGGAGGTCTTCGAACAGGGTCTGCCGGCAAATGCAATGACGGCGGAGGATCGCAAAGCGATGGCGGCGATTCTGAGCCGGCGAAGTGACTACTAAACCCCCCAGGGGGACGCATGACGAAAACGGCTGAACGGCATGCGAGTGTTCTTTTTCAGGAAGCGATCGATTTTCTCAGGGTACGCGCAGGGGGCACATATGTTGACTGCACGCTGGGGTTGGCAGGTCATGCCGAGGGGATAGCGAGGCTGCTGGGACCTGAGGGCCGGCTGATTGGTTTCGACCGGGACCACGAGGCGCTCGACCTAGCCAAGATGCGGCTGGCCCGGGTCATGAATGAGTTGGGCAGCCAGGCTCCGCAAGTGACCCTGGTGGGCGAGGCCTTCAGCTCCATTGCCGAGCATGTGAAGCCGGGTTCGGTAGATGGTCTTCTGGCCGACTTTGGAGTGAGCAGCCTGCAGTTTGACGAGGCGTACAGAGGATTCAGTTTTCAGGCGGACGGGCCGTTGGATATGCGCATGGACACGCGCCGGGGGCCAACCGCCGCACAAGTGGTAAATGAGGAGGACGAGCGAGAGCTTGCAAACCTCATTTACGAGTACGGAGAGGAAAGGAGATCGCGGAGAATCGCCAGAGCCATTGTGCGGGGGCGGCCGGTTACAACCACGGGACAGTTAGCCCGGCTTGTAGCCTCAGCCGCTCCGCCAATGAAACAAGAGCGCATTCATCCGGCGACCCGAACCTTTCAAGCTCTTCGTATCTTCGTTAATCGTGAACTGGATGAGATCAAGGCGTTGTTTGAGGCCGCACCAAAGTTGCTTAAGCCCTCTGCAAGGCTTGTTGTCATCAGCTTTCACTCGCTGGAAGATCGGATCGCGAAAGACAGTCTGCGGGAAGGCGCGCAGAAAGGAATCTGGGAGATTCTAACCAGGAAGCCGGTCACGGCGAGCGAAGAAGAGATAGAACGCAACCCTCGCTCGCGAAGCGCGAAGCTCAGGGCGGGGGAAAGAAAGTGATCAGTTGTCAGTGATCAGTGATCAGTCGATAAAGTACCCGAAACTGACCACTGTTCACTGACCACTGACAACTGTTCTGCAAGGAGACACCATGGCGGCATGCACGACAACTTATTTTGAAGTAGGCCGCGGCTGGGGCGCGCGGGTTGCCGAGCGGAACGCCGAGCTGCTGGCGCAGCAGGCATTGCGCCGCCGGGGCGCGCGTACGCCGGAGTTCTACTTTCCCAAGCATCTTGACAATTCGCGCCTGGTCAAGGCGGCGGACCCGGTGCGGGTGCGGCAGATGCGCGTGTTTTCCGTGGCGGTGGCGCTGCTCTTCTCGCTGGTCATGGTCTATGGATTGCAGCACTTCTACGCCATTGAGGGCGGGTATCAGGTGGAGTCGGAGAAGCAGATGCGCGACCAGTTGCGCGAGGAAAACCGCCAGTTGCGGCTGGCTGAGGCACAGCTTTCGCAGCCCGGCCGCATCGACATGATGGCTCGCCAATTGGGATTAGCGGATCCGCAGCCGGGCCAGGTCGTCCATCCCAATGCTCGCCTCGATGCCGTGACTCCCACGATGGCCCAGGTAACTCCTCCAGCTCAGAAGGACAGCTACTAGCTCCTAGCTTCTAGCTATTAGCCCCTGAGTTCGAGTAACGAAATGTTCGGCTTGCATGGACAGTTCGATAAGACTGAGTCCGAAGGCGATTTGCAAGCTGGAAGCGATAGAGAGCAAGAAGCTAGGAGCTAGAAGCTGCTCGAAGCGGAGCTATTTCCCATGCAAGCAGCCCCTGGAGCCAACCGGAACCGCACCAATGCGGCGCGCGCCATTCCTCTCAAGCGGATGCGTTTCTGGCTCATCTGCCTCTTCTTTCTGCTATGGACACTGGCGATTTGCGGCCGCCTCTTCTGGCTCCAGATTGTTCGCCACCAGGAGTTTGTCGAGCGCGCCCAAAAGCAGCAGCAGCGCACGTTTGAGGTAGCTCCACGCCGCGGCGTGCTCTACGACCGCAACCTCCGCGAGCTGGCCATCACCGTGCAGGCGGACTCAATCTACGCCGTGCCCACCGAAATCGACAACAAGCAGGCTGCCGCGCACGCTCTGGCCGCGCTGGTGCATTCCGACCCAGCGGACGCGCAGACCACCGAGGACCAGATTGCCGCGCGGCTGGCAAACGGCCACAGCTTTGCCTGGGTCGCGCGGCGCGTGACGCCGGATGTTGCAGAGCACGTCAAGGAGCTCATTGCGTCGCAGGGCATCAAGGGAATCTATTTTCAGAAAGAGTTTCAGCGGTTCTATCCGGACAACCAGATCGCCGCCCAGGTGTTGGGCTATGTGGGCGTGGACGACAACGGCCTGGGCGGCCTGGAGCAAAAGTTTGAAGGCCAACTGCACGGCGTTCCGGGCCGGATGTACACGGCGGTGGATGCGCACGCCCGGAGATTGGGTTCAACCGAACACGAACCCGAGCCGGGCCAGAACCTGGTGCTGACCATCGACGAGAATATCCAGTTCATGGCCGAGCGGGCGCTGGATCACGCGATGGAACGGACGCAGGCAAACAATGGCACGGTGGTGGTGCAGGACGTGCATACGGGCCAGATTCTGGCGCTGGCCATCCGCCCCACTTTCAATCCCAACCAATTTCGCAGTACGACGCCTGAGCTGTTAAAAGACCATGCGATCAGCGATGTATACGAGCCGGGATCGGTGTTCAAGCTGGTCACGTACTCGGCGGCGCTGGATCAGGGTGTGGCCACGCCGGACGACATGATCGACTGCCAGGGAGGTCAGATCACGCTGGCCGGCCGCGTGATTCACGATAACCAGGGCGAGCACTTCGGAGTCATTCCGGTTCATAAGGCTCTGGAGGAATCGAGCGACGTAGCTGCCGTCAAGCTGGCGCTCAAGGTAGGCCCCGATCGGTTCAGCCAGTACATCCGCAGCTTTGGCTTTGGCTCCCGCACGGGCACCGAGCTGCCTGGCGAGACACGCGGCCTGCTGCAACCCGTGAAGAGGTGGGGCCCATCGTCGATTGGTTCCATCGCGATCGGACAGGAAGTGGCAGTGACGCCGCTGCAACTGGTCTCGATGGTTTCCACCATCGCCAACGGAGGAGTCTATCTTCCGCCGCATGTGCTGATGCCGGGCCAGGTGGACGGAACCGGCAAAGGACAACCAACGGCCGCACCGCAAGCCCCGTTGCAGGCGTCGCCTTTCAAGCCGGGCGCCGAACTGCCCAATCCGCTGCCCACCGGCGCGCATCGCGTGCTCTCCACGCTCACCGCGGCCCAGATGCGCAAGATGATGGAGGGCGTGGTGCTCTACGGCACCGGCAAGCAGGCGCAACTCAACGGCTACTCCTCCGGCGGCAAGACCGGCACGGCGCAAAAAGTGGACCCGGCCACGCATCTCTATTCGAAGACCATGCATATCGCTTCGTTTGCGGGGATTGCGCCGGTAAACAATCCGGTGATCGCGGTGGCCGTGATCATCGATACACCCACCAAGGGTGGGTCGTATTACGGAACGGCTGTCTCCGCGCCGGTGTTTGCCGAGGTGGCGCAGCAGGTGCTTGAGTATCTGGGAGTTTCGCACGACATTGACGTGCGCCCTCCCAGCGCTGCCGCCAAAAAGGATGCTCCCGTGGTGGAAGACGCGCAGCAGCACTCGGGCGACATTGAGGCACTCTACGCAGCGGCCAACGACCTGCCGGCCGACGATCCATTGCGCGCGGCGCCGGATCAGGCATCGGCTTCAAGCCAGCCCGCCACGCAGTCCGCAAATTCAGCCGCGGAGGCCAAAGCCAGTGCCGGGGGCGCACAGGCTGCACAGTCCGCGTCTCAACCTGCCGCGCCTCGATCCGCAAAACAGGAGCAGACGGCCTCCGGGCAGCCTGCGACTACGGCGGTGGTGGTCGCCGACCCGAAGAAACTTCAGGTTCCATCGCTCATCGGGCTGCCGGTGCGCAAGGTCATTGAGCTTACCGCGGCCGCGGGGCTTGAAGTGCAAATCACCGGCAACGGCACAGTGCGCGAACAGGCTCCCGCGCCGGGCACGATGGTCGCGCCTGGAACGCAAATTGTGGTCCGCTGCGGACGGTGAAACAGGTTTACCATGGAGTAACCTCATCGTGAGCGACGGCGTATTCAGGGGGCAAACAATGTTGCACAGGCATCTGAAGGACGGGGTGGGATACATCCTGCCCGCAATCGACGATGTGATCGAGCGCGGAAAGCGAGAGGATTGGGCTCAGTTGCGCTCGGCTGCCCTCCAAGACCGTGGCCTCATGGAAGATATCCTCCGCGTCACTCTTGCTCACGCACAGGAACCGTGCGCGCAGCGGTATCACTTCTGGAGACAGTATGCCGAACAGCACCTCAAAGCTGCCTGAATGGGAGCAGGTTCTCTCCTCGGCTGCCCACCTGCAACGCCTCTTGCCGGACGCGGTTCTTGTAGGGGGCACCGCGGCGGCCATCTACGCGGGGCATCGACTCTCTACCGATGCCGACCATGTTCTCACGGATCTACGGCAGCGCTTCGATCAGGTTTTGGCCGAATTGGAATCGGTGGCAGGCTGGAAAACTGCCCGGATTCGGCCGCCTGTGCAGATCCTGGGCAGCCTGGATGGCATCGAGACAGGTGTACGCCAGCTCATTCGTGACCAACCTCTGGATACCGCTCAAATTGAACGCTTCGGCCAGAAACTGACCGTTCCAACCCTGGCTGAAATGCTTCGCATCAAAGCTGTTTTGATTCTCAAGCGCAATGCAACTCGCGATTACCTTGATTTCGCTGCTCTGTTTGACCGCATGGGGGATGATGAAGCCATCCTGGCTCTGGATTCGTTCGATAGCCTGTACCCGCAACCCAACGGGGAATCGGCCCTGCAACAACTTCAGATTCAACTGGCGCTGCCGATGCCTTACGACCTTCATGGTGTCGATCTTGCTGGCTATAAGCAGTTGGACCCGAAGTGGCACGACTGGACTGCCGTTCAGGCGGCTTGCTCCGCCTGCGCCACTCTGATCTTCGACCGGATCATCGGGTGCGAGGATACCGGGAAAGCCTGATTACATCCCCTCCGGCCATTTGCGCGTTGCTGCCAGCGATTCACCGGTCTCAAGCAGGCTCTTGAGACTCGCAAGGATCATCGGCCAGCCGCCAGAAACAGCCTTGATGAGTTTCGAGCCGCTCCTGTCCATCTCATGCGTAACGGTGAGCTTGACAGTCTCGCCTTTCTCTTCAAGTTCGTAGGTCAGGCGCGAAAAGCCCTCCGCGGTCATCTCCGGAAACATGTGGTTCTGCCACTTCAAAACCAGTCTGCGATGCGGCTCGATCTCAATCACCTCGCCGCTGTCGGCTGTGTCTCCGTTTGGCTTCGCGATGCGCCATGAAGAGCCCGGCGTCCATTCCGACTCCTGCGTTGTCCCCATCCAGAACTGCCGCGTAAACTCTGGTTCGATCAGCGCCCGCCACAGCTTCTCCGGCGTGGTGCGGATAAACGTTACATAGACAAATTGCGATTCAGCCATTGTTNNTGCAGCTTCTCGCGGCCCCGCCAGATGGTGGCCACAAGCGTCGCCTCTTCCAGCAGCTTGAGGTGCCTGGTCACAGCCTGGCGGGTCATCTCCATGTACTGGCAAAGCTGTCCCAGGGTTTGCCCGTTGTCGGCCCGCAGCCGGTCGAGCAACAGCCGGCGTTCGGGAGCAGCAAGCGCCTTGAACACCTTGTCGACGTCCGCGCTCATTGCAGCCATATTATGCAACTGTTTAGTTGCATGTCAAGAGAGATTTTGTTTGCATCGAACAGGTCGGCATGTTGAGACTGCACCCTGTCGCGCTAAGCTCAGACCATGGCGGAAGCTTTGTGGTACCCGTTCGACAACGGTTCGACTCTTGCCCAGAAGGGGTCCGAGGGTGGGACGATTCTGCGCGATGAAGAACGCCCGAACGAGGCACGCATCACGCTTGAACGCGACGGCTCCATCGCTCCCTTCGCGATTACATGCGGCATCTACGGCTGCATGATGCACACTCGATTCTTCAGCCTCGAAAGCGAGGCTTGCGCCCAGTACGACCAGATGAGAATTGCATTGGCCGAACTTCTGCTCACCGAATATGAAGGCGGTCCCGAAGGATCGCGATCGTTCCTCGACGGAGTCGCCGCTTTCGTCGAAACCTACCCGTGACGACGCACTGATGCAGCGCTGGTTTTGCGGCGTTCCGCACCGCCCCAGCAATCTACAATCAAGCACAAGATGAATTGGAAAGAATTAGTTGAAGAAGTGACAGCGGTGGGAGCGGGCGGCGACCCTGGCGGCGATTTCGCCCAGCCTATAACGGGCGTCGAATACGACTCGCGCAAAGTGCGTCCGGGTTCGGTTTTCGTCGCCATGAAGGGCGGCTCAACCGACGGCAATCGCTACGCAGAGAAGGCCATCGCCGCGGGTGCGCTGGGCATCGTCACCGACTCCGCGCAGAAGTTCGATCACCTGTTGGTTTTTGAAGACGGCCTGCCAATTCTCGAGGTGGAACACGGCCGCCGCGCGCTGGCCCAGGCTTCTGCGGCGTTCTTCGGCCACCCCGAGCGCAAGCTAGCCGCCACGGGCATCACGGGCACCAACGGCAAGACCACCACGGCGTTCCTGATCGAGGCGCTGCTCAATGCCGCTGCCCGCAAAACCGTGCTGGTGGGGACGATTGAATATCATGTGGCCGGCGAGGTGAGGCCGAGTGTGCATACGACGCCCGAGTCGCGCGACTTGTTTGAGTTGATGGCCGAGGGCGTGAGCCGCGGAGCTACCGAGCTGGTGACCGAGGTTTCAAGCCACGCGCTTGACCAGGGACGCGCGGCTGGCGTGGACTTCGACGTGGCCGTATTCACCAACCTGACCCAAGACCACCTCGATTATCACGGAAGCATGGAGAAGTATTTCGCGGCCAAGCGGCTGCTGTTTGACGGCACGGTCTATCCGGCTCCGCGCGTGGCCGTCCTCAATGCGCATGACCCTCGCGCGCGGGAGTTGGCCGCCGCCGCACGCAAGGCAGGCGCGGAAGTCCGCCTGTACGGCATCGGACAGATTGATAAGTGCGACTGGCGCGTGGCAAGTTATTCGCTCCGGCCCAGCGGGGCTGAGCTGGAGCTGGAAACGCCTGTGGGCTCGGCGAAAGTGATTTCACGGCTGGCCGGCGAGGTGAATATTCTCAACCTGTTGGCCGCATTGACGGCTGCTCATGCGCGCGGCGTATCCTTTGCCGATCTCGTTGAATCCATCCCGCATCTCAAGCCTGTTCCCGGCCGCTTTCAGTCCGTCGATGCAGGCCAGCCCTTTACGGTGATCGTGGACTACGCGCACACCGACGACGCATTGCGCAATTTGATTGCCCTGGCCCGGCAGATGACGGCGCAGCAAGGCACGCGGGTGATTACGGTCTTCGGCTGCGGCGGGGACCGCGACCGCACCAAGCGCCCCAAGATGGGTCTGGCCGCGGGCAAAGACAGCGACTTTGCGGTGGCCACCAGCGACAATCCCCGCAGCGAAGACCCCTCGGCGATTCTGGCCGAGATCGAGCCGGGGTTGAAGGCCAGCGGCGTTCGCTATACCATCGAGCCGGATCGCGCGGCGGCCATCTCGGTGGCACTCAAGGCAGCCAAAACCGGAGACGTGGTTCTGATTGCCGGCAAGGGGCACGAGAAAGAGCAGATTCTGGCCGGCCGTACGATTCCCTTCGACGATGCGGAAGCCGCCCTCTCGGCACTGGCAGAATTGGGCTCCAAAATGGATTATGGTAGTTAGCAATGAAGCTCACATTGGCAGAGGCGGCAATCGGCGCGGGCGCGGTGCTTGAGGCTCCGGCCAGCATTGTGAACCCCGGCGCGCTGGTGGTGTGCGGCTACTCGATCGACTCGCGCACGGTAGCCGCCGGCGAGCTGTTCTTTGCCGTGCGCGGTGAGCGGTTGGACGGGCACGACTTTGTAACCGCGGCGCTGGAGCGCGGGGCGGTTGCGGCGGTGGTGTCGCGTGCGCTGGTGGCCACGCTGCCCGATGCGGTGCTGGCCGTGCCGCTGTTGATCACCGAAGATCCGCTGGTTGCCTTGCAGGCATTGGCCGCGCATGTGCGCCGCCAGTGGGGCCGGCGCGTGGTGGCCGTTACCGGCTCGGCAGGCAAAACCACCACCAAGGACGCAGTCGCCGCGGCTTTGGCCGCGAAGTTCACCGTGCTCAAGTCTCAAGGCAATCTGAACAACGCCTTCGGCCTGCCGCTGCAACTGTTGCGGCTCGAGGCGGAGCATGAGTATGCCGTGGTCGAGATGGGCATGAACCACGCGGGCGAGATCGCCATTCTGGCACGCATCGCCGCGCCGGACTGGGGCGTCGTGACCAACGTGGGAACGGCGCACATTGAGAACTTTGCCGACGGGCAGGCCGGGATTGCGCGCGCCAAGTTCGAGCTGGTAGGGGCGCTGCCGCTCAACGGCGTGGCCTTCCTCAACTGCGACGATCCGTATGTCTCGCAGTTTGGCCGCGACTTTCAGGGCCGAGTCGTCTACTTTGGCGCGGGACCGTGCGCCGATCCGCAATATATCGACGGAACCGAAGACCTTGACGGACTGCACCTCAAGTTTCGCGCCGGCAAGCGCAAAGGCAAACTGACGCTTCACCTGCTGGGCGCGCACAATGCATCGAACGCGCTGGCCGGCCTGGCCGTCGCTTTAGAAGCTGGTGTCGGACTGGATGAGGCCGTGGCGGCGCTCGAATCGCTCACCGCCGGTGACAAGCGCGGCCAGGTGATCGAGATCGATGGCGTCACAATTCTCAATGATAGTTACAATTCGAACCCCGAGGCGCTGCGCTCGATGATTCGCACCCTGGCTGCGCGCCCGGCAGGCCGCCGCATTCTGGTGGCCGGGGAGATGCTCGAACTGGGCGAGCACGGACCCGCACTTCACGCCGCCTGCGGACGCGCCGCTGCCGAGGCCGGGCTGGATCTGGTAGTTGGAGTGGGCGGCAACGCCGAGCATCTGGCCGCGGCGGCCTGCGCCGGCGGGGTCGCATCGTTGTTCCTGCCCGATGCCGAAGCAGCCGGACGCTGGCTCAAACAGACCATGCAGCCGGGCGATGTAGTGCTGATAAAGGGCTCGCGCGGCGTGCATCTGGAGCGGGCGATCGAGGCGATGACCCGACTGCCGGAACCATGATGAAACCGCTGTGAGTGTCCTAATCTGCCCTTTGACATCGGAGGGAACGACTGAGCCCGGAGGTCTTTGTTGCGAGAGGTTCTGGACTCCATGTAGAGCCCGGTAGGAGAATTACAGACATGGAAGAGGAAGAGGAACGCGCTAGAACGAAGTCTGTCGCCCCATCTCTCATCCTTGGTTTCGTCCTAGCCTTGGTCGCCATGGGACTGCCAATGATAGGGATAACAGTAAATCTCTATTTGGGCGCGTTGGCCCTTTCGATCGCGTTCGCCCTCCTAGCCTTCGGCTTCTGGAAATGGGAGAAAACGGCGAATTGGGAAACTGCTTCGCGAGTTAACACATTATGGGTGTTAGGGCTAATCTATTTTTCCTTGACCGGATTCCAAGTCTTTTCGCAATACAAAAGGGATCACCCCCAACCGAGGCCTAGCGAGGCAAGCTCAGAGACGGCTCGAAAGCCAGTTGGTCTACCACAGCAATATCCTCAATTCCAGGAGAGAGCACTCCCCGAATCCTCGTTATCAGATAAGCCCGCCACCAAAAGCGCAAGGATACCAAAGGCGATTTTGCCGGCGCCTCGGTCATCCCAGCCCACACAGTCTGTTCCGCCTGTGGCGCAGCAGGCTCCGCCTACCGCTTCTTCAACTCCGGCCCCACAGCAAACCGTGAACGCCCCCAACGGCATCGGCTCAATTGGAGGGACGCTAATAAACCCGCAGGTGAATAACTTCGGAAAAATTATACCTCCCAATAGGACGATTCTATTGGCCCGAGCGAGAATTGCCATAGAAGACCTGCAGAAAGCAGCGGGATCAAAGGTTCAATTCCGGATCGTTGGGGGGTCTGATGAGATCAATGCTTTCTCGAATAATCTGGCGGGACTTTTTGTGGAAGGGAAATGGATACTTGTGCCCGGTAGCCGAACTGGGCAGCTAAGCGCAAGTGACGGCCAAGGCCACATCTCTCATGGGGAGGGAGTCGAGTGTGGAGGGGTTTCGGGAAGCAAAGCATTCGATGCCGCTAGTGTAGTGTCCACTATATAA
>PLFY01000215.1 GCA_003138365.1 Acidobacteriaceae bacterium | reverse complement strand
TCATCCGGTCACGGACCTAGCGCCAGAGTGCGGACAGACCGCGAAGAATCCTGCCGGACGTGCCGGAGAAAGCGTGTTCCACGGCCATCTTTGTAGCCAACAGTTGCACGCCGGTGGAGTAGGTTGGGTAGGGATGGATGGTCGCGGCCAGGTCGGCCAGCTTTAGCTTATTGCGCATGGCGATTGCGATCTCGGTGATGGTTTCTCCCGCTCTTTCGCCCACGATGCTCGCGCCAAGAATGAGGCCATTGCTGCGTGCAACGATCTTGATGAGTCCAAGCCGGTCATCCTCGTTCACGGCACGGTCTACCTTGCTGATGTCGAATGACTTTATGAGCAGATCATGACTCTTGAACATCGTGCGTGCCTTGCCTTCAGTCAGGCCGATCTGAGCAATTTCGGGAGAAGTGAATGTGATGTGGGGCATTGCCGCCGTTGTGCCCGCATTGTTTCCCGGAAGCAGCGCATTGCGAACCGCCTGAAATCCTTGCCACCCTGCAAGGTGCGAGAACTGCTGGCCGCCGATCACATCTCCCGCGGCGTAAATATGTCCGGCAGTGGTCTGGAGAAACTTGTTCACTTCGATGCCGCGCTCCGAGTAGTGCACATTTGCCGCTTCCAAGCCAAGGTTTCGAACCAAGGGCGCACGCCCAGTTGCAATGAATAGAAGGTCGCCGGTCGCCTTGCCCACCAGCGTTTCGACAGTGATGGCTTTGCCTTCATGACACACGATCTTTGCTTTCGCTGCGATGCGCTCGATTCCTGCTTGCGCAAAGATATGGCTCAACAAATCCTGAACCTCTGGCTCCTCAGCCGGCAGCAGGTGCTCAGCAATCACGGTCACTTCAGAACCAAGCCTTCGGTAGGCCTGCGCGATTTCACACCCGATGGGACCGCCTCCAACAACGAGCAGGTGTCGCGGCAGGCGGTCATTTTCAAAGATCTGTTGATACGTGGAATAGGTAACATCCGAAAGCCCGGTGATTGCAGGAATGCGTGGCTCGGCTCCGCTATTGATCAGTATCTTCTTCGCGCGAATCCGCTCGGTTCCAACTTGAAGCGTATGTGGATCGAGAAACCGTGCAGCGCCCATCAGGACATCCATGCCCTTCCTCCGCAGGGCCTCCGGCATGGTGGGTTCATAGATTTGCTGGATGGTGGCGCGAAGATAGGCTCGCACCTCGGTCATGTCCGTTGTCGGTGCGCTGACGCCGATTCCATAGCGGGCAGCGGTTCGCGCATGGTGAGCCACGCTCGCCACTTTGATGAGTGACTTGCTCGGCACACAGCCGCTCCAGGTGCAATCTCCGCCGATGGGCCCTTTGTCGATTAGCGCCGTTCGCGCCCCAAGCTGAACGGCAAAGTCCGCGGCAATCAGTCCCGAGGCTCCAGCCCCAAGTATCGCAATGTCGTAGTCAGGCGTGCTCATAATTTTCCTCATTCGGTTGAATTGTAAGGTCCGTTGCATTGTGGAGCAGGAGCAACGCGCAAATGGCCAGCGCAACTGTGCCCAGCAGCAGGCCATCGACGGAGAGCATCTTTCCGAGCAGGCCGGCCAACAACGAACCGCCTATGGCGCCCACGCTGAGCAAGACAGAGTAGATGCCCATGGCTGCGCCCTTTCCCGTGCCGGAGCCAAGAGACTGCGCGAGCCATGCCAGGGCAGCCGGGGTAAAGCCGCTCTCCACCATGATCAGCAATGCCGTTGCCGCAGTGATGGACCAGCGAACCGGGGCCGCAACGTGGGCTGAATGATTGATCGCGAATAGCCCCAGACAGACGAATGGCATGACCGTCAAGGAAAGCCGCATCGCGGAGCGGATGCGCATCCGTGGAAGCACAAAACTCCAGCCGAAGACGCCTGTTCCAAAGACAACTGCATAACCGAGCAGAAGCCAGCCCACTTGGACTGGGCTGTCCGCGAAGATTCCATCCAGATATTGCACGCCGCCTGGCTTCTTGGTCAGCAGAAACGGGAGCGTAGGACCGAGCCAAAGCCCTACTACGGCATTTACGCAAAGCCACACCGGAGCCAGAGATCGGACCGAAGGGTCTTTCAAAGCGCGAAGCAGGCCCTGCCATGCGGCGTGGGAGCCGTGCGATCTGCTGCCCTTTGCGCCGAAGAACAGCAGCGCCGCGCAGACTAGGTATGCAAGAGCCACAAGGCTGAATGCGTGCGCATGGAACAGTTTCCAGAACTGGCTCCCCATCAGCCCGCCCAGGGCAAGTCCTGCCAGCAGCGAGAGTTCAAAGAAGCTCATCACCCGTGCCCGCAATGCGGAATCATGGGTGGTCGCCTCGGCAAGATACGCCAACAGAGGAGGAGTCACGGCCGCCACGCCAATCCCTTCCAAAGCCCTGCTCAGAAAGAACACTTCGACATGGGAGCTGAGGGCAAAGAGCTGAACGGCAAGTGCGCCGGCCAGCGCTCCGCTCACCATCAACCAGCGAGGTGAGACTGCATCGGAGGCCATTCCCATTGGAATGGAGACGATTAACTCGGCGCCGAAGGAAACCGCGCCCAGTAATCCAAGCAGTCCGGCGTCCACGGGAAAGCCCTGTCCGCTTAGGTTGGCCAGGTAAATGCCGATGAGCACGCCGCTGGCGCTACTGGCGATGCGAAGAAGCGCGTGAGCCAGAATTGTGATTGCCAAGCCGTAAGGTCGGTTCGAATTCATCGGGGCTTTGTCCCTGCGGCATGGCGCGAAGTGAGCGCTTTGGCCAGTTAGTCAGACTCAGAGTTTGCAAGCATCGAATCAACGAAGCTGTGCAGCCGGTCCCCAAATCCATCGGGAACCTCGAAGACCTGCTCATCTCCGGTGATGACAAGCATTTTTCGGGTACTGTCGTAGACCGCATTGCAGCGCCGGCACCCAAACATTTCGGGAATCAACCAATGATAACGATTCGCGGGAGTCCAAAACGTTACAACGCACACGAAACCTCGCCAGATTCTCCTCCGTTGGGAGCCTTGTAACGTTTCTCCGCCTCGGAAATCGTTCAAGAGCAGGAGGAATCGAATGAACGGAATGTCAGGGAAATTGATTTTAGGCGGCGTAGCAGGTACAGCCGCGATGACCATGATGATGGAAGTTGTCTTCATGCCGATGCTTAGGGCGGCCGTATTCGGAATCAATGGCCCTGGAATGATTGGTGCGGTTGCCGCCTTGATGGCGCACCTAGGTCTCTGACCGTCTGGTTNNGCACCGCTCATAGCACCATTTCATCCGGTCGGAGACCTAGTCTACAAAGGGCTATTGGGCATGATCGCTGCGGGAGAGGCAATCCCGGAGATGCCCAAGCTGGCAAGGGTTTAGCCATCGCCTCGTGGCCTCCATTCGGCAAACCGCACAGTTCAATTGGACGCTCAATGCGCGACTGCCCGATACTGGTTGCCTGAGAAGAATGATTGGACGCGGGTTGCTGGGATTGAATCAAGCGAGTCCAGTCGCGCAATGAGTCTGAAGGGACAAGGATGCCTTTGAAATCCGCAATCGACGTGAATGGCGCATCAGCGTCCCCGCGATCCGTAAAGAAGGACGCAGACTACGTCTTCTATGAACTCACCCGCAGTATCTGTCCGCAGTGCCGGAAAGTAATCGACGCAAAGATTCTACTGCGCGACAACAAAGTCTACATGGCCAAGCGCTGCCCCGACTGTGGTCCCTTTGAAGCGCTTGTTTACGGGGACGCGCAAGCCTATACGAACTTCAGCAAGTTCAACAAGCCGGGCACGATTCCGCTTGCCTACGGTACTGAGATCAAAGACGGCTGCCCCCATGACTGCGGTTTGTGTCCGGACCATCAGCAGCACGCTTGCCTGGGCATTATTGAAGTCAACAGCGCCTGCAACATGAATTGTCCGCTCTGCTTTGCCGACGCGCGGCCGGGCTTCAGCTTGACTTTGGAAGAAGTGGAAGCGATGCTGGATGACTTTGTCCGCACCGAGGGGAACCCGGAAGTTGTACAGTTCTCCGGCGGCGAACCCACCATTCATCCGCAAATCATCGACTTTGTGAAGGCAGCCCGTGTCCGTGGCATCCCGTTTGTCATGGTTAACACAAACGGCAAGCGCATCGCACACGATGACCGCTTCCTTGAACAGCTTGCTGAGGTTCGCCCTTCGATTTACTTCCAATTCGACGGCTTCGACCGCGAGACCTATCGCATCATTCGCGGCGAGCCGGACATTCTTGAGGAAAAACTGCTTGCACTGGATCGGTTGGCGTCCATTGGCCTGAATGTGACGATCGTCCCCGCCATCGAACGTGGCGTGAATGACCACGAGGTTGGCAAGATCATTGAATTGGCTATCAAGCATCCGGCCATTCGCGGCATCAACTTTCAGCCGGCATTCCATGCCGGCCGCCACATGCATCACGACCCGATGCAACGCATGACAATTCCGGATATCGTCCGACTCATCGAGCAGCAGACGGCAGGCAAGTTTGTTGCGAGCGACTTCATTCCCGTTCCATGCTGCTTTCCGTCGTGCAACTCCGTCACCTACGCATTCATCGACGGCGACAAAGTCACGCCGCTCTCGCGCATTGTCAACGTCTACGATTACCTCGACTACATCACAAATCGCGTGATGCCGGATTTTAGCCTGGAGATCAAGAAGGCGCTTGAAGGTCTGTGGTCCTCTTCGTCAGTCTCTGGGTCGCAGAAATCGGCGGAGCAGTTTGCCATCTCATGTCAGGCCTGCGGACTGCCTGAAAGCCTGACGATCGGCGATATTGCAAAGAACATGCTCATGATCATGTTGCAGGACTTCATGGATCCCTGGACCTTCAACCAGAAGAACCTGATGAAATGCTGCAAGGAGTTTCTGCTCCCCGGCGGCAAGCAGATCCCCTTTTGCTCCTACAACTCGGTCGGCTATCGCGAACAGGCGCGTGCTCAATTGGATGCGATGGAGCCGAGGCGTAAACAGGCACGCCGCGAAGGTGTGCCCTATCGCCCAGAGCCGATTGTCTTTGACCTTCACGCAGGCACGGACCGCATGGAAGTGGGGTCGCTTCTGCAGATCGATGATGTCAAGTCACTCTAGAGGTGTCCATGGAAGAGCAAAGCGTCAAGCAGTGTTGCGCCACGTTCTACGGCAGTGACTTCGCGCGCATGCTGTTGGGTGACAGCTTTCATCCCGGCGGGACCAGGCTCACCGGACGGCTTGGTGAACTGCTTGCCCTCAGTCCTGAATCGCATGTGCTCGATGTCGCCTCGGGGCGCGGAACCAGCGCACTCCACATTGCAGAAACCTTCGGATGCCGAGTGACTGGCATTGACCTGAGCGAAGAGAATGTAAGCCTTGCCTCTGCGGATGCGTCCCAGCGGGGAGTGATCGGGCAAGTCGCGTTTCAGCTTGGAGATGCTGAGCGTCTCCCGTTTGAGAACGACTCATTTGATGCAATCCTTTGCGAGTGCGCCTTCTGTACCTTCCCCAGCAAGTCGGTTGCGGCGAGTGAGTTCTATCGCGTGCTGAAGCCTGGTGGACAACTAGGGCTGAGCGATCTGACGCGAAGTGAAGCTGAAATTCCAGGCCTCGAAGGTTTGTTGTCGTGGATTGCCTGTATCGGGGATGCGCTGCCAGAAGAGCGGTATGTTGCGACTCTGCAGCGAGCAGGTTTTCACATCTCGCGAACCGAAGATCATAGCCATGCGTTGGTTGAAATGGTGCGGCAGATCCAGGCGAAGCTGCTCGGAGCAGAGATCATGGCAGGGCTCAAAAAGATCGATCTTCCCGGCGTTGACTTCGCCACCGGAAGGCAGTTTGCCCAGGCAGCCCTCCAGGCAACAAGCAGCGGTGTTCTTGGATACATTGTTATCGCAGCAACAAAGCCGTAATCGGCATCCCTGTCGGCGCTCCTTCGGTCCGAATCCGTGCACGCCAATGGAGGGATGATTCTCCATCTGAGGAATGAAGGGTAGGCGCGTGTTTGACGTAACCTCGGCCGCCAAATGGAAGCTTATACAGAACGGGTAAATACCGATGTCGCCCCCCCCCGGAATTGTCGATTCGCGCTAAATCGCCAATGCGCGTTTCCAAGTTTGACCACCTGGAAACGTGCATTGGCCTGATATCGTCGACTGACCATCGAACTAGGTCTCTGACCGTCTGGTTATGTACCAGTAAAAAGTGTAGCG
>PLFY01000210.1:8663-10950 GCA_003138365.1 Acidobacteriaceae bacterium | reverse complement strand
GTGGGAGTCCGTAGAACTCCATGCCGACGTCTTGTTTTGTTAAACTTACGACCTTGTTTCTTATCAGGCAAAATCGTCTTGGGCCTGGAATTCCTAGCAAGCTCTGGGCTGTTCCGCACTCTTCCGCTTCTGCTCGCCGTCGCCGGCCTTTTCTCTCTGCGCCTTCGCCGCTGGTAGGCCGCGTGGTCGTGACGCTCCACCATGCCGGCCAGGTAAGGCTCGATCTTGAAGCCCTTGGGTACCTAATGCAGTACGACCAGTTGCTTGAAAGTCACATTGCAGACCGGGCGGAACAGCTCGTACTCTTCGAAAACAGCATTTGCCATAGCCAAAATATTGTAGCAACAGGCAAAAACGTCAATCCCGTTGAAGCCGAATCTAAGTGAGGGCGAGTTTAGGGTGACGCCCTTTCGTCAAGACCGTTTCGCCGCGGGCGCAACACGACGTGGGCACAAGCAGCGACCGGCAGTTCGTAACCAGAGCGTGCCGTCCCTATGCGCCTCTCACTTCCGTGGAATCCTGGACACGACGGTGCGTTGAAGGCAAACGAGGTGTTGCATCAGACGCATCACCTGTGCGAGAATCCTTCCATGGGCAGACGAGCTGACCTATGCAAGGATACGGATGATGAAGCTCGTTTTCCCTGTGCAGGCGGCACCGGCATTCTGCGCGAAGAGGTTTGGGTCGATGGAGAGGGCAAAGTCGTCCAATACAATCTTGCCTTTCTCATGCCTCATCTGTCTGCAGTCGACAATGGCCGCATCCTCGGCTTTGATAATGCACATGGAATTCATGAGCGCCATTTCATGGGCGAGGTCAGCCCAGTCGAGTTCAAGAGCTATTCGGCCACTGCGAGGAGCTTTTATCGAGAAGTTGTGGCCTTGCGAAAAAGCTATCAGGAGAAACCATGAAGACCAAAGTGTTCGCCGACGGATTTGAAGGCCATGTGGAGCGTTCCCTGGAACGCGCCCAGAGACGGGAGAACGGCGAGCGCCTCGAACCGGAGAGAATCATCACCTTCGCCGACCCGCTCGATATGCTCGAATGCCTGACCCCCCAACGCATCCGGCTCTGTCAGGTCGCGAGGAAGAAGCGGCTCAGCATCTCAGCGCTCGCAGAGGAACTGGGTCGCAATCGAGGCTCAGTCACCCGCGACGTGAACAAGCTCAAGAGCTTTGGAATGATCCGTCTTCGTGAGCGGGTCAATCCCGGCCACGGAGTGGTCCAGATCGTTGAGCCCGTCGCGCAGAAGTTCGATATGCGCGCCGCCTTGTAGGCTGCACAGCCCCAGCCCGGTAAAATCGACTCTATATGGAACCAACCACCCCGAACCCAGCCGTCGTGGAATCCACTCCCTACTCCATCCTCGACGGCAGCCGTTTCGTCCGCGCATGTCTCCGCCGTCCCGTCGATCGCACACCCGTCTGGTTTCTCCGCCAGGCTGGCCGCTACATGCAGGAGTACCGCGACATTCGCAAGCACCACACCCTGGTCGAAATCTGCAAGCAGCCCGAGCTGGCTGCCGAAGTCACCATCACTGCCGCTGAAAAGCTCGGTGTGGACGCGGCCATCATCTTTGCCGACCTGCTGCTGCCTCTCGAACCCATGGGACTGCCCTTCGAGTTCCAGGCTGGCGAGGGTCCCGTCGTCCACCATCCCGTCCGCACCGCTGAGGACGTTCGCGTCCTGCGCACCGACCGCGCCGCCGACCTCGCCTATGTAGCCCGCGCTATCGAGAAAGTCGCAAACCATTTCCGCGACCGCCTGGGCATCATCGGCTTTTGCGGCGCACCCTACACCCTGGCCAGCTACATGATCGAGGGCGGTGGCTCCAAAAACTACATCCACACCAAGCAGATGATGTACCGCGACACCTTGTCCTGGCGCTTGCTGCTCGACAAGATCGTCAAGGTCCTTGAGGAGTACTGCCGCCTCCAGGTGCAGGCCGGCGCCGACGTCATTCAGATCTTCGACAGTTGGGTCGGCTCGCTCGGCCTCGCCGACTATCGCGAGTACGCCTTCGACGCTTCCCTGCGCCTCGTTAACTCTGTCCAGAAGATGGGCGTGCCGGTCATCTACTTTGGCGTTGAAACTGCTGGCCTGCTTGGCGAAATGGCCAAAACCGGCGCGGATGTCATCGGTCTTGANNNNGGCCGCCCCGGCCACATCTTCAACCTTGGCCATGGCATCGTTCCCACCACGCCCGTCGAAAACGTCCAGGCCGTCGTGCGCATGGTCAAGGAGTTCCGTCTGGAGGAGTCCGGTGCCTAAACAAACCAATGATCTG
>PLFY01000210.1:6857-8641 GCA_003138365.1 Acidobacteriaceae bacterium | reverse complement strand
GCGCACTCTGCGATGGGTGGGAACCCACAAACTTCTCAGCATGGTGAACCCTTGCATGCCTAAACAAGCCGTCCTCCTGCTCGCCCACGGAACCCCTGAGACCGTCGAGCAGATTCCCGAGTACCTGCGCAACGTGGTCAGCGGCCGCCCGCTCCCGCAGCAGGTCATCGAAGAGATCCAGCACCGCTACTCCCTCATCGGCCGCAGCCCGCTCACTGAAATCACCCTCGAACAGGCTCGCCTTGTAGCCATGGAACTAGCCGAAACGGAACCTGCCGGCGTCGGCCAGCCCACTCCGGTCTACGTCGGCATGAGAAACTGGAGTCCCTACATTGCCGACGTCGTCCGCCAGATGCGCGCCGATGGCGTCGAAGAAGCAGCGGTCGTCTGCATGGCGCCACAAAACTCCCGCACCAGCGTGGGCCTCTATCGCCGTGCCGTCCAGGCCGAAGCCGGCGTTTTGCGCATCGACTTTACCGCCGCCTGGGCGCAGCATCCGCTCCTCGCCGAGGCCTTTGCCGAACGTCTCCGTCCCGCCTTCACAAAGCTCAGTGCAGAGGTGGGCGCGCCGGTGCGAGTGCTGTTTACCGCCCACAGCGTCCCCTGCCGCACCATCCAAACCCCAGCGGCGAATCAAAGCGAAGCCCAGCCGCGCCTCTGGCCGGGCGAAGGCCCCAACACCTCTCCAGACCCCTACGCCGCGGAGGCCAAGCGCACCGCCGCCCTCGTCGCCGAGCGTGTCCCTGAGATTTCCCAATGGAGTTTCGCTTTCCAGAGCCAGGGCGCAAGCGGTGGCCCATGGATCGGTCCCACCGTCGAGGCCTCGCTCGACGCCCTCGCCGCCGAGGGAGTGCGCACGCTCCTCCTCCAGCCCATCGGCTTTCTCTGCGACCACGTCGAGATTCTTTACGACGTGGATATTCTCTTCCGCGGGTCTGCTGCCAAGCTCGGCATTCGGCTCGAGCGGCCAGAGTCCCTGAACGCCTCTGCCACCCTTGCCAAAGCGGTCGCGGACCTGGCGCGGCAGGGACTGAGGCGGTTGCGGGATTCACCCCCCTGCTGAATGCGGAAAAGGCCTTTCGCTGCAATGGATCAAACTCGATTGCAAGCCGGGCAGTTACCTTTTTGTCGGGACTTTCGGCGAATATTCTCTTTCCCAATTCGTCTCCATTCGGTAAGATAGAGATTCGTACAACCATTAAGAACCTGGTATGCAAGTCGATGGGGCCAGGAGGAAGCCTGTGGGTGAGGGTCGAGAGAACCCAATGGGTTTGTCAGGTGTATTTGCCTTGGGAGAGTCTCGGAGTTTGGGTTGTGCTCTCCAGGATTTCAACGCCAGCTGATAAGGAAGACTGACATGTACTGCGTAACCTGCGGGTGCGAAATGCGTCGGGTGATGCGGGAAAGCTTCTTGCAACGAAAAGTCTACCCCAGGTTCGGTTACTATCCCTGGGAATGTCCCCTATGCAGAGAACCCATTCTGTACAAGGTTCGCCACCTGCGGAAAAGCAAGTCCAAACGAGCAGATTCGCACCCGCAAGACCCCAGCTTCGCAAAACCCTCTAGCCGTGTCCCCTCTGGCATATCCGCGGCCAAAACAGGCTGAAGCGTTGCAAGGGCGCGGCGCGTCCGGGATCCTCAGCGAAAAGTTCCAAGGAATTCTTGCGCCGCTTCACTGGCTTGCGCTGGTTTTCACCCGCACATCCCTATTTCAGACGCACGACTCTAGAGCATATTCAACTCAAGTGTTAACACGTCGGCTGTGCCCCATCCATTGTGCGTCC
>PLFY01000210.1:407-6849 GCA_003138365.1 Acidobacteriaceae bacterium | reverse complement strand
GCATGAAGTAGGGGTACCACTCCCTGCCAAAGGGAACGTAAACCCGCACGTTATATCCCTCACGCACCAGATTGCGCTGCAGGTCGCGGCGCACGCCATACAGCATCTGGAATTCGAAGCGGCTCGGGTCGATCCCGCGCTGCTTGGCAAACGACTTTGCCGCGGCAATCATGGCCTCATCGTGCGTAGCCAGGGCGTGATACGCCGGGCTCTCCAACAGGATCTTGCTGAGCCGGATAAAACTCGCGTCCACATCCGCCTTGCGAGCGAACGCCACCTCCGCCGGCTCCTTGTACGCCCCCTTGCACAGCCGCACCCGGATGCCGTCCGCAGCCAGTTGTTCGATGTCCGCCTCTGACCGGTAGAGGTACGCCTGGATCACGATTCCAATGGCCCCGCGCAAGTCCGGCCGCGCATGAAGCCGTCGCACAATGTCCAGCGTCACCCGCGTCAGCGACGAGTCTTCCATGTCGATCCGCACAAAGCTGCCCGACCGGCTGGCATGTTCTGCCAGGCTCCGGGCAATCGTATCGGCCAGCTTTGGTGAGAGTTCCAGACCCATCTGTGTCAGCTTCACGCTGATGTTGGCGTTCAGCTTCCGCGCGGCAATCAAGTCCAGCAGTTGGTGGTAGACATCGGCTGCCTTGTGCGCCTCCGTCTCTGAGGTCACGCTCTCGCCCAGCGAGTCCAGGGTCACCGCCATGCCCTGTTGGTTCACAGCCTCGGCCACGCGCAGAGCGTCGTCGATCTCCATCCCCGCCACAAACCGCGAACTCATCCGCCGGCCCACGATGGAGCGTTCGCTGAAGTTCCGCAAAACTCGATTTCGGGAGAGTGCGATAAAGGCGGAGCGCAATAGAGGCATAGAAGCGATCCTGCCGGCCGGAGTCGTGCGTGGGACTCATACGCCGAACACTTTAGTTTCGCACAACAGACGAAGGGTGGCTTTTCAGGTCACACTTTTAAGGCCCAGGGAACCATAGAGCTCAAGGGAATCCGTTCATCATTCCCGCACCGGCCAGCGATAATGGCCCGCCGCGCGGTGCGGGGAAAAGTCCTCGAGCGGGCTTTCTTCGGCTCCGCGGCCAATGTTATGCACCACCCGTTTGTGCTCGCCGGCAGCGACCACTATCCCCACATGCGGCAGCCGCGCGTCCAGCAGCCAGGTCACAATGTCGCCTACGTCAATCGGTGGCGGAAAAGCGTCTCCCGCGACCGGACCCGAAGCGGCCCACAGCCGCGCCCCTACACGCTGAAAGTATGTCTCCAGATTCAGCACTCGACGGTGGTCGATGCTTGCGTCGGGCCCGCGCGAACCCCACGCCTTGCGCGCCGGGTAAGCGTTGAAGTCCTTCACGATGTCTTCGTGCACCAGCTTTTGCAGGTCCAGTCCCAGCCCGTCGCGAGCCGCCCGAATCACAACATCCGCGCACACGCCTGTCGATCGCGGCACGTCCCCGCCCGGATACGTCAGGTGCGTCCAGGTTGGGTCGTAGCCCGTGGTCACGCCCACCTGCGCCCGAGCCGCATCCGCCAGCCGTTGCCCATTGGTCGCGGACGCCCGCCCAAACTGCCCCGCCGCAATCCAAACCGCCGTCAGACCGCCAAGAACGCTTCGCCGCTCCACGGTTGGAACCCTCGCGTGAAATCCGCCCTATTGCACCTGGTACACAGCGCTCCCATGCGCCGGCAACGTCACCACCATCTCCTTCGCTTCCTTTCCGCTGCTGTCGGTCCAAAGATCGTGGGCCTGATGCTTCGCCCCATCCAGGCCAAGCTGCTTCCAGGTAGTGCGCAGCGTAACCGGGGTCTCGTCCAGGTTGAAAAAAGCAAAGAACTCCGTGTAGTTTCTTGCCCCTGGAGCGTCGATCGTTGCCCGCCACACCTTTGCGTGCTCAAAGCCGGCAGGCAGACTTGCAGCGTCGAGCGGATGGCTGTACGTCACATTCTGATCCATGAAGATGATCGACTGGTTCGTCATCAGCGACCGCGTAAAGTCATCCAGCTTGGTCAGATTGGCTCCCAGAATCAGCGGCGACCGCGCCACCGACCACAACGTGAATTCGGTGCGCTGTTCGTCCTGCGTCTCCCGCGACTGCCGTGGCTCGCCCCATCCCGGATGCGGCGTCAGCGATCCCGAGGGAAGCATGTCCGCGTCGGGATAGTTTCCCGGCCTGACATACGGAGCCCACTTGGCCAGCAGGTCGAAGGCCTGAAGAATTCCGGATGGAAAATCTCCGTCCCCGGCCTTGTGAGGGAACGTCCAGCCGTCCCAGTGATCGTCGGAGATGCGCCACATCTGCGCATATTCGGCCACCTCTGCTCCATGTTCCAAAGCCGTCGGCCCCGGCGAAAGGCTCAGCACGATCGGCCGCCCCGTCTTCTTGATCGCCTCGGCAATCTGCATGATCTCACTGATCCGGTAAGGATGGGCGCTGATGCAATCCACCTTGATATAGTCCAGGCCCCATCCTGCATACTTCTTCAGCATGGAATCGTAGTAAGCCTGCCCCGCCGGCGTATCGCTCACCCCATAGTTGCCTTCGTCCCACGGGCAGGTGTCCGCCGTATCGGCCGCGTCCACCGCATGAAAAGTTGACCCCGCAATCGGCAGATTTTCCTTCACCACCTGTTTCGGAATCCCGCGCACAATATGGATGCCGAACTTCAGTCCCTGCGCATGAACCCAGTCCGCCAGAGGCTTGAATCCCGCCCCGCCCGCCGACGAAGGGAACCGGCTCGCCACCGGAATCAGGATCCCATTCGCATCCCACAGATACTTCCTGTCCAACACGTGCGCGCCGAAGGGATTCTCCATGTACCACCCCTCGTCAATCACCGAGTACTTCCATCCCAATCCGACCACACCGGCCAGCACCTTGGTGTTGGCCTTGTAATCGGCCTCATCGATGGTCAGCCCGTACGCATCCCAACTGTTCCACCCCATCGGCGGCGAAGGTGCAACGTTCTGAGCGTTTGTTTGCGCGGCAGTGAAGGCAAGGACGAAAAAAACAGCGGCAATGAAAACCATGCGGCGATTCATTTGAAAACGTATACCACATTCGCCGCCCTCTCCGCACCAGGATCGATTTTCAGGCGCGAAGTTGTTTTCAGCCGGCGCCCGCAACCTCGCATCCGGCTTATCAGGGAAGCGCCCACACAGGGCCGCCATCCAGTCAGCATAAAAACGGCCCACAAATATAATTCGATGTGCTATAGTTCATAGTGTTAGGGCGGCTACGTGCAGGTTTTCAAAATGAAATGGCTTGCGCGGTTTGCACGGCGCGAGGGGATAGCGGACAAGAGCCTGAGCGATGCTGTCGAGCGGGCCGAATGTGGCATGATCGACGCTGATCTTGGCGGCGGCCTCATCAAGCAGCGCGTCGCCCGGCAAGGACAGGGGCGATCGGGCGGCTATGCATGATCGTTGCCTATCGGGCAAATAGCCGGGCCGTCTTTCTCTACGGCTTTGCCAAGAACGAACGCGAGAACATTGACCCGGACGAATTGCTGTCTTTTCGGGAGATCGCAGAGGGCTTGCTTGCTGCCGACGCCGCGAAGATTCGAGAGAATCTAGAGGCTGGCACTTTACAGGAGATCTAGCATGACCGGGAAAACCAGCAGTGTGGTCGAGTGCATCCTTGAGACGGCTGCCGATATGCGCCGCAGCGGCATCATGGACGAGGCCACGTACGAAAAGATCACCATCCGCCACCTTGGCCCGCTGGCCCTCAGCACGGCCGAGCCGATCAGCGGGGCGGAAATCCGCACATTGCGAGAGCGGGCAAACTTGAGCCAAGCCGCGTTTGCCCGCTATCTCAATCTCACCGCGGGCTATGTCTCGCAGTTGGAGCGCGGAACAAAACAACCCAAAGGCCCGGCGCTCACGTTGCTCAACGTCATTCGCCGCAAGGGGCTTGAGGCGATTCTCTAAAAGTCGCGCGATCCTGCTAACCCAGCCCCCGAATGGCCGCCCCACCCCCAACTACGAAGGCGGCCTGATCTCGCTTGAAGTGCCCCCCGCCGCCGGAATGTAACCCTTCAGAACGTAATCCATCACCATGCGATCCGCATTGAACCGCCAGCCCAGCGTGCGAATCGTCCGCTTCATGCGCTTGATCCAGCCTCGCGGCAAGCCGTCCCGGTCGCGCTGATAATAGAGCGGAATCAGTTCGTCGCGCAGCACGCGATACAGGTCTTCGCCGTCGCGGCTGTCGTGCACATCGAAGTTCGAGTGGGTTCTGCCTCCGCCAATGGCGAAGCCGTTCAGCCCGTCGTACGCCTCAGCCCACCAGCCATCCAGCACCGAAAGGTTCAAGCCTCCGTTGAGCACCACCTTTTGGCCGCTGGTGCCCGACGCTTCAAGCGGACGCCGCGGATTGTTCAGCCACACATCCACGCCCTGCACCAGGTACCTGCCCACATTGATGTCGTAGTCCTCGACGAAGACAAACTTGTTTGCGAATTCCGCATTGCGCATCATCTGGGCAATCTGCTGTAGCACTTTCTTTCCCGGCTCGTCGTGCGGGTGAGCCTTGCCGGCAAACAGAAATTGCACCGGCCGCTTGGGATCGTTCACCATCGACGCCAGTCTCCGCATATCGGCCAGCAGCAGGTTTGCGCGCTTGTATGTGGCAAACCGCCGCGCAAACCCGATCGTCAATGCATCCGGCGAAAGCACCTTTAAGAGTTTATTCAGAGTCTCCTTCGACTCGTCCCTGCGTTTGGCCTGTTCCCATGCCCTGTGCCGCACAAATTCCAGAAGCTGCGCCTTCAGGCTAAGATGTGTCTCCCACAATTCGCCGTCGTCCACATTCTCAATCTCTTCCCACGTCTTCGCCGAGCCGCTGTTGCTCTGCCAGCCAACCCCAAGGTGCCGATCGTAAAGCCGGCACATCTGCGGCGCCAGCCACGATGGCACGTGCACCCCATTGGTGATATGACCGATCGGCACCGCATCCTCCGGCCTGCCCGGATACAGGCCCTTCCACATTGCGCGGGACACCTCGCCATGCAGAGATGAAACCGCATTCACCCGCCGCGAAAGCTTGAGCCCCAGCACCGTCATGCAGAATTTCTCCCCGCTGTCCGTGGGATACTCGCGGCCAAAGCCCATGAGATTCTCGTGTGAAATCCCCAGTTGTTCGCGCAGCGGCCCAAGGTGCTCCTCGATCAGATCGGCGTGGAACCGGTCGTGACCGGCGGGCACGGGAGTGTGCGTGGTAAACAGCACTTCGCGCGGAATCTGGCTCGCCGCCGTGTTGAAGTCGATGCCTTCTTCCACCATCCGATTGCGAATCGCCTCGAACACCGCAAAGCCGCTGTGTCCCTCGTTCAGATGTAAAACTCCAGGAGAAATGCCCATCGCCTTCAGCGCCCTGAATCCTCCCACGCCCAGCAGCAGCTCCTGACGAATCCTGGTCCGTGCGTCGCCGCCATACAGCCGTGAGGTCGTTTCCAGATCTTCGGGTGCATTCCCCGCCACATTCGAGTCGAGCAGCAGCAGGTCGATGCGCCCCACCTTCACACGCCACACCTTCGCGCGGATCGCAGCGCCGCGGGTCGCAATCTCCACCACGACCGGCTCGCCGTTTTCCCCGATCGCCGGTTGCATAGGCAGTTGATTCACGTCGGTTTGCAGATACTCCTCACGCTGCCAGCCATTCTGGTCCAGCCGCTGCAGAAAGTATCCTTGCCCATAAAACAAACCGATCCCGATCAGTGGAATATCCAGGTCCGATGCGCTCTTGATGTGGTCTCCAGCCAGCACGCCCAGGCCGCCGGAATAAATGGGCAGCGATTCGTGAAGCCCGAATTCAGCTGAAAAATAAGCCACCGGACGAGGCCGCAGTACGCCTGCATTCGCCGCGCCCCAGGTTCGGTCTGCGTTTAGATACTCCTGCTGCCGCCGGTAAACATAGTTGATGCGGCTATGCAAAACCAGTTCCGTAGCGCGCCGCTCGATCTCTCCCAATGGAATCTCGCTGAGCAGCGAGATTGGATTCTGGTTCAGTTGCCGCCAGCGCGTGGGATTCAGATCGCGAAACAAGCTGATGCAATCGTGGTCCCAGCTCCACCAAACGTTGCGGGCCAGCGACCAGAGCCGTTCCTGCGCCGGAGCAATGAATCTGTCCAGCGTGCGAGCCTCGCTCACCACCGGCGCCACCTGGTTGGCCGCCTCCACCAACATGCGAATTTCATTCTCCCGGAAGATCCGCGCGTCCTTGGTCTGCACAACCAGAACTCCCTGCAAGATCCCGCCGTCGATCAGAGGTACGCCCAGGAACGATCGGTATTCTTCTTCCCCCGATTCTTTGAAGTACTTGAATCGCGGATGATTCTTCACGTCGTCCACGGCCACCGGCAACACTTGTTCCGCCACCAACCCGGCAAGCCCCTCGCTGAGCGGCATGCGCAATTTGCCGATCGATCGCGGGTGCAG
>PLFY01000210.1:0-401 GCA_003138365.1 Acidobacteriaceae bacterium | reverse complement strand
TCCAGAGTCAAAACAAGACTGGCGTCGGTTGCCGGGTCGGAATGGGTCATCGGGATTCGCCTTTCGAGGTTTGCTCAGGAAAACGCGTCGACGCTTGTGCCGCGCCTCGACAAGAATGCAAAGGTGCAAGCCGTCCAATGGACGAAGCATAAAACGGTTGGTGGCAGGCTGATGGGTTGAAGAGAAAATCCCGTCGTTCGCTGAATCCGAGTCATTGTGACAATATCACCAATCCACCCGCAACCGCGAATCGCTTTTCCCGAGCGGGAATTCCGGGTTCCCCAGAGCCTGCCCTGAGCGCTGCCGAAAGCCTGCCCTGAGCTAAGTCGAAGGGGGGTCTCGATTTTGAGACCTGGGATTCCACTGAGCGTCCTTCCGGGGCTTAACAGGCTGCGGAAAAA
>PLFY01000099.1 GCA_003138365.1 Acidobacteriaceae bacterium | reverse complement strand
CTATGGACATTTATATGCGTCGGCCCTGGAAGGTGGTCGGTGGTGGTTGTGAGCCGGACGCTCGGTGGGATATTATCTAGTGTAGTGTCCACTATATAACTGGACAGGCAGACTGCTTCCTTTTTCGTGTGCGTGGCAGGGTGCATCCAGGTTGAATCTGTTCCAGTGTTTGGCGGCAGCGAGACAGCTTTTCCATAATGGAGTCCACAGTAGCGGCCCAGACAAATGGCTTGGGCTCTTCATTCCATGCCGTCAGGAATTGGATGATGGCCCTTTCCAGATCGGCGACGCTGAAGAATGCACCGCGACGGACGCACTCGGTCGTCAACTCCCGAAACCAGCGTTCCACCAGATTCAACCAACTGGAACTGGTAGGTACAAAATGAAGAACGAAACGAGGATGGCGTTTCAGCCAAGCGCGGACCTCATCGGTCTTGTGGGTCCCGTAGTTGTCCATCACCAAGTGTAAGGAGAGGCCGGCGGGGAACTGCTGGTCCAACCGGCGCAGGAACTTGAGGAATTCCTGATGCCGGTGCCGTTTGTAACACTGGCCAATCACCTTGCCTTGCAGCAATTCGAGGGCAGCGAACAGCGTCGTCGTGCCGTGGCGTTTGTAATCGTGCGTCATGGTACCGCAGCGGCCTTTCTTCATGGGCAGGCCCGGTTGGGTGCGATCCAGGGCCTGAATCTGGCTCTTTTCATCGACGCAGAGCACGATGGCCTGCTCGGGCGGATTCAGATATAGACCCACAACATCGATCAACTTCTCCAAAAAGTGCGCGTCGCGCGAGAGCTTGAAGGTTTTGACGCGATGCGGCTTAAGATTGTGGCTCCGCCAGATATTGCTGACCGTCGATTTGCCGATTCCCTTTCCTGCCGCCAGGGATCTGCAACTCCACTGGGTACGGCCCTTGGGTTTGGCGCGCAACGTGGTCTCGACAATCTCCTGGATCTTCTCTGGCCCGTAGGTCGGTTTGCGCCCCCGGCCAGGAGCAATCTCCCACAGGCTTTTCACTCCTTCCTGCGTGCAGCGGGCGCGCCACAGGGCCACGGTCTTGCGATTGATCTGCAATCGCTGGGCAATGGCGTTGTCGGATTCTCCTTCCGCTGCCGCCAGCACGATGCGACAGCGAAGGGCTACCTGCTGAGGGGTGCCGAACGCCGATAACCATTGCCGAACCTTAAGTGCGTCGGCGTCGTCAAGCTGCAACGGAGAGACAGCAACAGGCATGCACAAAAGATAGAACAACCTTCTCCTGTTGTCCAGTTATTTGTTGGACACTACACTAGATCAGCATTGAGCGATGCCGGTTACCCATGCAGAGAAGACACCTACACTCCAGACAATACCCAGGGCAGTAGGTCGAATGCCTACGATGTCTATATCCAGATTGGTACACGCATCCTTCCAGAAGATTAACCAAGCTCTTGCGCTCTCTGCCAAATGGCGCGATACTAATGCCAGGTGGCCGAAATGAGCATTGCGCAGATTGTGGAAGTGCTGGGAGGCAAGAGGACCTTCAGGCAGCCCATCCGAAAGGCGGACGACCTGGTTGAGCAGGTGCGGGCCGGGCTTCCGGCCTCAACAGTCACCATGCTGGCCGATTCGCTGTCGTTGCACAGAGCGCAGGTGGCAAAGTGCCTCAACATTCCTTCTCGGACGCTAAGCCGCAGGCTGGCGACGAAGTCGCGTCTGACGCGGGACGAGTCCGACAGAACCCTGCGGATGGCGCACATCGTCGCCTTGGCCAATGAAGTTCTGGGTGCGGAAGACAAAGTCTCCCGCTGGATGGTGAGCCCAAACCGCGCGCTCGGCGGCAAACGCCCGTTCGACCAGTTGGATACGGAACTGGGTGCGCGCTCGGTTGAGGAAGTCCTGCTACGCATCGCCTACGGGATGTACAGCTGATGCACATTTGGAGGGTTTTCCCTCAGCGTTTCCGGGAGACAGCCTTCACTGGCATCGGCGGGCTTTATGTCGCCAGCCGCTGGAATCACAAGGGAACTGCGATGGTCTATGCCGCGAGTTCCCGCGCGCTGGCGGTTCTGGAATACTTCGTCAACCTGGACCCCGGCGAGGCGCCCGATGAGTTGCTGATGGTGCAAGCCACAGTCCCCGATGAATTCGTCGAAACGCTGAATGAATCGGTACTGCCTCCAGATTGGCGCGAACTGAACAGCCTCGTTTGCCGCGATCTTGGTTCTGACTGGGCTAGAAGCCGCCAGTCGCTGGCGCTTCAGGTTCCCTCGGCAGTCGTCGATGGGGACTCGAATCTCCTCGTGAACCCAGCGCACGCCGATTTCGGCAAGGTAGCTGTTGCCGAAGCGATACCCTTTCGTTTCGATCCCCGCATGTTTCGCTGAGGCGATACAGCGATCGGAATAAGGCCGTGGGAACCTTCCGCCGTGTTCGATTTCCACGCCTCCGCCAGCTCCCCTCCCTGTAGAATCAAGCTGAAACCCGCCTCATCCCGGCTCTGGAGGCCACTTGCTTTACTGGCTGCTCTACGAAAAGCTGTTTCCGTTCTTTCACCCGTTCCGGATCTTCCGTTATCTCACGTTTCGCACCGCCTTTGCCTCGGGAACGGCGCTGCTGATCGCGATGTTCATCGGTCCCTGGGTGATCGAGAAGTTGCGCGAGTTCCAGATCGGCCAGTTTATCCGCGAAGACGGGCCGCAGTCGCATCTGAAGAAGTCGGGCACACCCACCATGGGCGGAGTGCTGATCGTAATTGCGATTCTGATGCCGACGGTGTTGTGGTCCGATCTCTCGAACCCATTTGTCTGGATCGCGGTGTTTGCGACTCTGGCCTTCGGGGCCATCGGCTTTGCAGACGACTATATCAAGGTGGTGAAACGGCGCAACCTGGGCCTGACGGCAAGGGCCAAGCTGTTCTGGCAGGGGCTGGCTGGGGCTGCGGTTGCGGTTATGCTTGTGATGCTGGAACAGTTCAAGCTCTTTTCCACGCAGTTGACGGTTCCGTTCGTCAAAAGCTGGCATCCCGCTCTGCTATGGCATTGGTGGCCAAGCACCATCCCTCATCTGGGATTTCTGGTCTTTCTGCCGTTTGTCGCATTTGTCATCTTTGTGCTGATGGGTTCATCCAACGCCGTGAACCTGACCGATGGGCTGGACGGGCTGGCCATCGGCTGCACCATCATCGCCGCCGGCGCCCTGGCCGTGCTCACCTATGTCAGCGGCCACGTGGTCTTTGCCGACTACCTGGAACTCCAGCACATGCCCATGGTGGGCGAGCTCACCGTCTTCTGCGGGTCCATGGTGGGCGCTTCCATCGGGTTTCTCTGGTACAACGCCCACCCGGCGGAGATTTTCATGGGCGATGTGGGTTCGCTGGCCCTGGGCGGAGCCATCGGCACCGTCGCCATCATCATCCGCCAGGAACTTCTGCTGCCCTTCATCGGCGGCATCTTCATTCTTGAAGCGATCTCGGTGATCCTCCAGGTGGGCAGCTACAAGCTGCGCAACAAGAAGCGTATCTTCAAGATGGCGCCCCTGCATCACCACTTCGAACAATTGGGCTGGAGTGAATCCAAAATCATCGTGCGATTCTGGATTGGCGCACTGGTGTTTGCATTGTTTGCACTCACGACCCTGAAACTCCGTTAGACAAGGTCCGCGCCATACACCATGCGGTGCACAATGAAGAGAGTCGCGGAAGACTAAGGACAGATCCTGATGATGGAACTCAAAGGCAAGAAGGTTCTGGTTGTGGGACTGGGGAAATCCGGTCTGGCGGCGGCATTGTTTCTGCGCCGGCGCGGCGCCCTGGTGACGGTCTCCGACGTGCGCAGCGCCGAGGCGCTGGCCAAGGACATTCCCGCACTGCTCGACGAGGGCATCATGGTCGAGGCCGGCGGCCACGGCCTGCTCACCTTCCGCCGCCAGGACCTGATCGTGGTCAGCCCCGGCGTGCCCCTGAACACGCCCGAACTGGCGCAAGTGAGGAGCTTTGGCCTGCCGGTGATCGGCGAGCTGGAACTGGCCGCGCGCTTTATCAAGGGCCGGACCCTGGCCATCACCGGCTCCAACGGCAAGACCACCACCACCGCTCTGTTGGGCGAAATCCTGAAAGAGGCCGGCATTCCCACGCTGGTTGGAGGCAACATCGGCGTGCCGGTGGTGGGGCTGATCGACCAAAGCACCGACGAAACCTGGTCGGTGCTCGAGGTCTCCAGCTTCCAGCTTGAAAGCACTATTCAGTTCCACCCCAGCATTGCCGTCATCCTCAACATCACGCCCGACCACCTGGACAGGCACGGCAGCTTCGAGAACTATGCACGTGCCAAGGAGCGCATCTTTGCCGCGCAGGACGCGGACGATTTCGTGGTGCTGAATGCCGACAATATGCGCGCCGCTGAAGCCGCAACCCGCTCGGATGCCAAGGTCTATTGGTTTTCCGTAGAGCATTCAGTGCCGCAGGGAGCCTGGTTGGAAGCCGGGCACCTGGTCTATCGGCCTGCCCCGGATGTGCCGGCGGAAGACGTGATGCTGCTCAGCGGAATCCCGCTGAAGGGCACGCACAATGTGGAGAATGTGCTGGCTGCGCTGTGCGCGGCCCGGCTGGCCGGGGCGCCCGCGGAGGCCATTCGCAAGGCGATCGAGAGCTTCCAGGCGGTCGAGCACCGGCTCGAGTTTGTGGCCCGGGTCAACGGCGTCGAGTTTTACAACGACTCCAAGGCCACCAATGTGGACGCGACGGCCAAAGCCGTAGCCTCCTTCGATTCGGGCATTCACCTCATCCTCGGCGGCAAGGACAAAGGCTCCGACTATCTCCAGCTCGCGGCGCTGCTTCGGGCGCGGGTGCGCGCCGTCTACACCATCGGTTCCGCGGCAGCCAAGATCGAGTCTCAATTGCGCGGCGTGGTCACCATCCTCTCCTGCCAGACGCTGGACAATGCGGTCAGTGCAGCGGCCTCTGCCGCGCGTCCCGGCGAGGTGGTGCTGCTGGCGCCGGCCTGCTCAAGCTACGACCAGTTCGAAGACTACGAGCATCGCGGCCGCGTCTTCAAGCAACTCGTCGCAGAACGGCGAGCATGGAAGACCTGAAGACATGGCAAAACGCGTAGGCATCGACAAGTGGATGTTTTTCACCACGCTGCTCCTCGTCGTAGTCGGGCTGGCGATGGTCTTTTCCGCCTCGGCCGTGGTGGCGCAGGAGCGCTTTCACTCAGAGTTTGCCGATGTCGGCAGGCAGGCCGGCTGGGCGCTGGGCGGCGTGATGGCCATGTTGGCCTTGATGAACGTGGACTACAGCGTCTATAAGTCCCCGCGCTTCATCTATACCGCCTTGTGCGTGACCACGCTGCTGCTGGTGCTCGTCTTCTTTATTCCCGGCTCGCACAACGTCCATCGCTGGGTACGTTTTGGCAGCCACTTTACCTTTCAGCCTTCTGAGTTGGCCAAGCCGGTGCTGGTCCTGTTCCTGGCCTGGTTTCTGCACACCCGCCTTGACGACATGGCGGACTGGAAGCACACCCTGGTGCCCGCGGCCATCATCCCCGTAGCCTTTGTTCTGCTCATCGCCAAGCAGCCCGACCTGGGCACGGCTCTGGTTCTGCTCGGGGTGACCGCCATGATGCTGGTGCTGGCCGGAATGGAGTGGAAGTATCTGTTCGCCGGGGTGTGCGCCACGCTCCCTGGTTTGGCCGCCATGCTGCTCATGGTTGCCTGGCGTCGCCAGCGCATGTTGGTCTTCCTCAATCCCGAGGCCGATCCGCAGGGCGCCGGCTTCCACATCAACCAGTCGCTCATCGCCGTGGGGACTGGGGGATTGACCGGCGTCGGCTATATGGAGGGTATTCAGAAGCTCTTCTTCCTGCCCGAAGCCTCTACCGACTTCATTTTCGCCAATATTGCCGAGGAGCTTGGATTCATCGGCGCCATTTCAATTGTGCTGCTCTTTGTCATGTTGGCCGTGCGCGGATTTCGCACGGCATTTCACTCCAAGGATCCGTTTGCCCGGCTGGCTGCCTTCGGCATCACGGTCTCCATCCTGTTGCAGGCCTTTTTCAATATCAGCGTCGTGCTTTCGCTGGTGCCCACCAAAGGAATCCCGCTGCCCTTGATCTCCTCCGGCGGGACCTCGCTGTTTTTCACCCTGGCCAGCATCGGCATCCTGCTGAACATTTCCAAGAAGGCGGACTAAAGGCAGGGAACAGGGAACAGGGAACAGCCGTGAGTTTGCCGGCGTCATGCCATTGTGAACAGATTCCAATCGCCCAGGTCCGCCTTGGTAATATTGCTTTAGACTGGCAGCGCCTCATCAAGCCGGCAGATTCACCTTCGATTCTCCAGTGCGTTGTTCTGTGAAAGGCGCAATTTTGGCGGAACTGCGTGTACTCATTGCCGGCGGCGGCACCGGAGGCCACATCATTCCAGCGCTGGCTGTGGCTCGCGAACTGGTTGCCCGGCACTCGGCCGAGGTGCTCTTCGTCGGCACCCAGCGCGGCATGGAAATCCGTCTTGTGCCCGAGGCCGGATTCTGTCTGCGCCTCATCGATGTGGGCCCGCTCAAAAACGTCTCGCTCACCACCCGGCTGCGCACACTGATGCGCCTCCCTCGCAGCATCTCCGACTGCAAGGCGCTGATTCGCGAGTTCCAGCCCAGTGTCGTCCTTGGCGTGGGCGGATACGCATCCGGTCCGGCCATGGCGGCGGCGCTGCGGCTTAAGGTGCCCGCAATGGCCTTCGAGCCCAATGCCATGCCCGGACTGGCCAACCGCCTGGTGGGCAAAAAAGTGCAGGCCGCGGCGGTCAACTTTCCCTCAGCGGTCAAATGGTTCCACAACTGCGAAGTCACCGGCATTCCGGTGCGCCCGGAGTTCTTCCACCTCCAGCCGCCGTCTGCGCCCACGCCCCATCTGCTGGTTTTTGGCGGTTCGCAGGGCGCGCGCATCTTCAATACCCATCTGCCCCTGGTGATTCGCGCGCTGCTCGACGCGGTCCCCGGCCTCACAGTTTTGCACCAGAGCGGAGTGCGCCATTTCGAGCAAACCANNCAAGCCGAGCCTGCTGGTGCCCTTTGCCGCCGCTGCCGATGAGCACCAGAAGCGCAATGCCGAAGCCATGGTGGATGCCGGGGCTGCCGTGATGCTGGAGGAATGGGACCTAAACGTTCCCGGCAAGCTGCTCGCCGCCCTGATCAATCTGTTGAAAAGCCCGGAGGGCCTGGCCGGCATGTCCGCCGCGGCCCGAACCCAGGCTCACCCCGCCGCCGCCGAGCGGATCGCCGACCGCCTGGCCGCGCTGGCGGAGAAATGAATATCCCGGATGCAAACCAGGTAAGGCTGGGGAGAATTGCCGGGGCGTCCCAATCAGGGCCAACGCCTGTGCATTCGTTGAAGCGCACGGGCTAGGCAGCCTTCTGAAAAGCTCCAGTTTTATGTCAGTCGTCCGCAGGCGTTGCCGACTGACCACAAAACACGAGGCCCGTCTGCCGAGGCAGACGGGCCCTTCTGGGGAAGTACGCAGGATCTGGGGTTCTGCGCAAACCTCAGATATTAGCGGTGTCCACCGCCGCCATGGCCGCCGCCACCGCGACCGCCGCCGCCGCCACTGAATCCGCCACGAGCAGCACCACCGCCGCTGTATCCGCGAGCCGCTCCGCCTGCATAACCGCGTGCTGCTCCGCCGCTATAGCCGCGAGCCGCTCCGCCAGCATAGCCGCGAGCCGCACCGCCTGCATAGCCGCCGCGCACTCCGCCGGCATAAGCTCCGCGAGCCGCATATCCACCGCGACCGCCATATCCATAGCCGCCGCGACCGTAACCACCGTAACCGTAGCCACGGCCCCAGCCCCGACCGTACCACGGGCCGACGCCGATGAAGACGCCGCCGTAGAACCACTGCGGCCCGTAATAGCCGTAGGGGGCGCAGGCATAGGGGTAATAAGAGTAATAGCCCCAATCGCAAACCGGGGGACCGTAGGCTTCTGGGGCGTAAGCGACTGCGGGGCCAACGCCAACACCCTCATCCATTTGAGCGTTTGCCGTCACCGCGAACGGCAGAGCCAGAAGCATTGCTATCAAAACCAGGCGCATACTCCGCATAAAATCCTCCTTGTGCTGCCCCGCTCAATCCAGAGACCGGGGATTTTCGTCGTCCTCAGCACCTGCCGGCTCTCGGGCTTCTCTTCCCGTCCGGCTTCTGACTATTAGAACCATGTTCCCCCGGTTAAGTTGCGGTCCTTTTCAAAGAATCGTTCATCGCCGGGCTCAGGGCAAGGCTTTTTGCCCGTTTCTCCCGCTCAATGTGCTGCCCGGCAACGTCCCACGCCAAAGCCGAAACACCCCCGAATGTTAAAGTTGAGTGTCACCTTCCCATGTTCACCACCTCCCAGCACGCGCACTTCATCGGCATCGGCGGCATCGGCATGAGCGGCATTGCCGAGATTCTGCTCAGCCTGGACATGAAGGTCTCCGGCTCAGATCTGCGCCGTGGACCCGTGACGGACCGCCTCGCCAGCCTCGGCGCCACCATCTATGAAGGCCACCAGGCCGGCAATGTCTCCGGTGCAACCGTGGTGGTCACCAGCTCGGCGGTCGGCGCGGCAAACCCTGAGGTGCTTGAGGCGCACGCCCGCAAGATTCCCGTCATCCAGCGGGCAGAGATGCTGGCCGAGCTGATGCGCCTTAAATACGGCATCGCCATCGCCGGCATGCACGGAAAGACCACCACCACATCCATGGTGGCCAGTGTGCTCTCTGCCGGCGGCCTTGACCCCACCGTGGTGGTGGGCGGCCGCGTGGATGCGCTGGGCTCGAACGCGCGCCTGGGGACGACTCAATATTTGGTGGCCGAAGCCGACGAGAGCGACCGCTCCTTCCTCAAGCTCTCGCCCATTCTCGCCGTGGTCACCAATCTCGACCGCGAGCACATGGATTGCTATCGGGACATGGCCGACGTGGAGCACGCCTTTCTGGACTTCATGGACAAGGTGCCGTTCTACGGAGCGGTCACTGCCTGCCTTGACAATCCGCAACTGGCGGCGATTCTGCCCCGCGCACGCCGCCGCGTCTTCACCTATGGAACTGCGCCAGAGGCCGACTTCCGCCTCGAGTTTCTCGTAGCCGGCGAAGGACGCTTCGCTCGCTTTCAGGTGGTCACCAGGGAAGGACCGCTGGGGCCCTTTGAATTGCACGTCCCCGGACGCCACAACGTTCTCAACGCCACCGCCGCAGTTGCCGTTGCCCGCCAACTCGAGGTTCCCGAGGAGAAGATTGCCGAGGGGCTCAACAACTTTCGCGGCGTTGACCGGCGCTTTCAGCAGCGCGGCCAGGTCCGCGGCGTCACCGTGGTGGACGACTACGGCCACCATCCCACGGAGATCCGCGCCACGCTTGCCGCCGCCCGTGAGTGCGGCCACAAGCGCGTCTTCGTCGTCTTTCAGCCCCACCGGTACACGCGAACCCTCGATCTGTTGGAAGAATTCAGCGGCGCATTTCGCGACGCGGACACTGTGATCGTGCTGCCCATCTACGCCGCCAGCGAGGAACCCATCCCCGGCGTAACGGCGGAGCGTTTGGCCGGACGTATTCAGGGGCCGGCCGTTCACTTTGCCCCGGAGTTTGCCGATGCCGTCCTGTTGGTTGTCACTCAAGTCCGCGAAGGCGACCTGATCTTGACTCTCGGCGCAGGCAATGTGAGCCAGTTGGCTCCGCAAATATTGGCGGCTCTGGAAGCGTAAATCGTCTTCGCGCTTACAGAAATGTGGGCGCCCCACCTGGGCGCCCTCTGGGCACCACGTCTTTGTTCTTGTGGGTAGGATGGGATGAAAGCAAGGATGGTTCGCGAGTGACGCTAAGCGTTCAAGAGCAGTTCGGACAGATCGATATCTACGTCTTCGATCAAATCCTGCGCGGTAACATTGCGCCTGGAATGCGCGTGCTTGACGCTGGATGCGGCTACGGCCGCAACCTCGTCCACTTGCTGCGCGAACGGTGCGAGGTATTTGCGCTCGACCAGGATGCCGAAGCCGTCGAGCACGTCCGCCAACTCTCCGCATCGCTTCGGACCGGATTGCCCGCGGAAAATTTTCAGATCGGGCCGATCGAGCACATGCCGTTTCCCGATGGCTTTGCGGATGTGGTGCTCTCGAATTCGGTGCTTCACTTTGCACGCGACGATCGGCACTTCCGCGCGATGCTGACAGAGCTGTGGCGGGTGTTGAAGCCGGGCGGGATGCTGTTCTGCCGGTTGGGCTCGAGGATTGGCATGGCCTTCAAACGCCTCCGCGGCAATATATTCCTGATCCCCGATGGATCGAAATGGTTCCTCGTCGATCAGCCGATGCTGCTCGGTTTGACGGAGGAGATGAACGCCGTGCTGGTCGATCCGCTGAAGACCACCATCGTTCAGGATTATCGCTGCATGACCACCTGGGTGTTGAGAAAGCGAAGAAGCTGAACAGCCTGCAAGAAGGCCGCCTCGGTTGCTATGATTCTCAGCGGAGACAAGCAAGTTGTTCTGAGGAGTCGCAATGGCGCACGGTTCACGCAGAGGGTTTTTGAAGGCGGCATCGGCCACGGCGGCCGCATTGGCGATGTCCAAACGCATTCCGGCATGGGCCGGCGATGGCGCTTTAGCCGGGCCGGTGAAAGTCTGGGCCACATTCCGCGACAAGCGTTATGCGCAGGCTGACCCACTTGCCTGGAAGCCCGCAACCCACATTGCCGCCGACGCAATCGCCCTCAATCCGGATGCGACCCGCCAGGAGATTCTTGGCTTCGGTGGCGCGCTCACCGATGCCACCTGCTATGTACTGAGCCAACTCTCTGAAGCACAGCGGGAGGCCGTGATGCACGACCTGTTTGCGCCGGGCGAGATGGCCATGAATGTCTGCCGCACCTGCATCGGCGCCAGCGACTATTCACGCACCCTGTACAGCTTCGACGAGAGTCCGGAGCCCGATCCCGACCTGAAAAAGTTCTCCATCGATCACGACAAGGCCTACATCCTGCCCGTGCTCAGGGATGCGCGCAAGCTGAATCCGGAGCTGTTTCTCTTCTCCTCGCCGTGGAGTCCGCCGGGATGGATGAAGCCGAATGGTTCCATGCTCGGCGGCGCCATGCGCAAGCTGAACTTCGAGCCGTATGCTCGCTACTTTCTCAAGTTCCTTGAGGGCTACAAGGCCGAGGGCGTCTCCATTGACGCCGTCACCGTGCAGAATGAAACGGACGCCGAGCAGGATGGGCACATGCCTGCTTGCCTCTGGGCCCAGGAACAGGAAATCGACTTTGTGCAGAATCACCTCGGTCCCGCATTGCGCAAGGCCGGGTCCCCAACCAAAATCTGGATCCTGGACCATAACTACAGCCTGTGGGGCCGGGCCATCGACGAGCTCAGCGTGCCTGAGGCCAGCGAATACATCGACGGCATCGCCTGGCACGGTTATGTCGGCGAGCCCTCGGCCATGACGCGGGTTCACGATGCCTTCCCGCAAAAGAGCGCCTACTGGACCGAGGGCGGCCCGGATATTGCGCTGCCCGACTACCAGACCGATTACACCAAGTGGGCAGAGACCTTCAACGCCGTCGTCCGCAACTGGGCGCGCTCCATTACCTCGTGGAACCTGGCTCTCGACGAAAAGGGAAAACCGAATATCGGACCGTTCTCCTGCGGCGGCGTGATCACCGTGGACAACGCAACCCGCAAAGTGACGCGCAGCGGACAGTATTGGGCATTTGCGCATTACTGCAAACACGTGCGCCGCGGAGCCAGGGTGTTTCAAACCGACGGCGTCGGCGGGGGGCAGGGAACGGCGAACCCGGTGTCTCACACAGGCTTCCGCAATCCCGACGGCAGCTTCGTTGTGGTGTTAGCCAACCGCGGCCCTGAAACGCGCGTTCAGTTGCTGCTGGGATCGAACACCCTCGAGGCTGATCTGCCGGCGGATTCGGTGCACACTTTACAGTGGTCTTGAAAGAGCTTGAGGGCTAAATGCATTCGCGGCGTTTGTCGCATTCTGATCAGGCCCCAACATAAGCCTCAACATCGCGCTCAATCGTCTTGTTCAATTCGAGCCGGGCTTTGGACAGGTCGTGCATCTGCTGAAGGTTCAGCCAGAACTCGGGGCTGCTACCAAAGAAGCGGGCCAGGCGCAGCGCGGTGTCAGGCGTGATGGCTCGCTTGCCATGGACGATTTCGCCGATCCGCGTTGCAGGCACCCGGATCTTCAGCGCCAGTGCGTTCTGAGAAATGCCGAATGGGACAAGGAACTCTTCTCGCAACATTTCGCCTGGATGCGTGCTGACTCTCTGAACGTTCCATCCGGAAGCTGGTCTGGTGATCGTCATNNCCTGATCCCTGTTCCCTCGGGCATCAGCCCGTAACGGCACAGGTTCCCCCGCATCCCGTTGCGGAAAAAGCCGGCAGCCCGCGGGCTATATTGAAAGCTGGCGATTCTCACGACCTTGCTCGGGCGTGAAGCGACAGAACAACAACACGAACCGTCCCTTCGATTGGGAGGATGAAGCGTCTACGGAGCCTCGCTTTCGGCGCGTGCGGGAGGATGTGCCTCTATCCGGGCGCAACCTGCCCGGCATGCCCCTGCAAATGGCGGACCCGGAGGATGACGCCTATCCCACGGGTGGGGTGCGCTTTCGCGGGCCACAGAACCCCCAGAACTCCTGGCTGCGGCCGTCCAGCACGGTGGGCCGTGTGTTTCTGGGGCTGGGCGCTCTCGTGGTTCTGTGCGGTTTCATCGCCGTAAGCCTTCTTCTCAAGACCTACCTGGGGCGCGATGCCCGCTTCCGCATTGCCGGGGTCAGCAACATCCAGGCCACCGGGCTGACCGAGGTGAGCCGCGCGGAGATGCTGCCGGTCTTCGGCGAAGATATCGGGAAAAACATCTTTTTTATCCACCTCGACGACCGGCGCAAGCAACTGGAAGAGATTCCCTGGGTGGAGCGGGCTACGGTAATGCGGCTGCTCCCGGACCAGATTCGCGTCTCCGTGGTGGAACGGAAGCCGGTGGCCTTCACACGGCAGGGCCAGCAGATCGGATTGGTTGACGCCAGCGGGGTTCTTCTCTCCATGCCGCCCTCGACCATGGCCCAGCACCACTACTCGTTCCCGGTCCTGACAGGGATTGACCCCGTGGACCCATTGCCCTCGCGAACGGCGCGGATGGCCGTGTACGAACGCCTGTTGGCGGAGTTGGACGCCGACAATCAGCACCTCTCCGATCAAATCTCGGAGATTGACCTCACCGATCCCGAGGATGCCCGGGTGCTGATGCCCGAGCAGGGCGCCGACATCCTGGCTCATTTTGGCGAAGACCGATTCCTCGAACGCTACCAGCGCTACAAGGCGCACATTGCCGAGTGGAGGCTGCAATATCCCAAGCTGGCGACGGTGGATTTGCGCTACGACCAGCAGGTGGTGCTGGAGATGGCCCATGGCACAAACGCCATTGAAGCCATGCCGGCCGCTGAACCCGCGCCGGGCCCAAGCAACGCCAAGCCCTCAGCCGGGGCGCCGGCGGACACAGCCAATCCCGCGCCAACGGCAACCAATGAGAAGGCAACCCCGAAGTCAGCGGCAAAGCCGGCTGCAAGCGCCTCGACCGAACAGAAGACCACCCCAGCAACGGACAAGACTGCAAAGGACAAGGCTGCAAAGGACAAGATTGCAAGGGACAAGATTGCAAAAGACAAGATCATCAGAGACCTGACGGCGAAAGACAAGGCCGCCAGGGACAAGAGGAAGCGTGAGGCTGCTCAAGGCGCCGCGCTGAAGGTGACCAGGGGCAAGGCCGCCCCCACAACCCGCCCAGCCACGGTTGCAAGGCAGGGTCAGTGAGTCCAGAAGAATGAGCCAGAAACAGGACAACCTGATCGTAGTGCTGGACATTGGCAGCGCGTGGACGCGTGTGCTGGCGGCCGACCTGAACGAGGGCGCAATGCGCTATCGCGGGCACGGGATGGTGGAGTCGGCCGGGATGCGCAAGGGGCTCATCGCCGAGCTTGGCCCGGCGGCCAAGGTGGTGAAAGCTGCCAACGAACAGGCCGAACGGGTGGCGCGCGCCAACATCGACGAGTGCGTGGTGGGCGTGGGCGGGCCGCATATTCGCGGGCTCAACACCAGCGACGGAATCACCCTGGGCACGCGCATGAGGGAGATCACCCGCGAGGACGTTCACTATGCCGTGGAGCGGGCCAGGGCCATCGAGCGGCCTCCGGACCGCGAGATTCTCCACCTGCTGCCTCGCCAGTTCATTCTCGACGATCAGCCGGGCATCTTCGATCCCGTGGGCATGGTGGGCGCGCGGCTCCAGGTGGACCTGCACATCGCCACCTGCTCCGGAAGCGCATTGCAAAGCACGGTCACATGCGCCAATCGCGCCGGGCTTGAAGTCTCCGAGGCGGTGCTGGAATCGATTGCCGCCGCCGAAGCCACGCTTTCAGCCGACGAGCGGGAACTGGGCGTGTGTCTGCTGGATATCGGCGCCCACTCCAGCGATCTGGCGGTCTTTTTCGAAGGCGCCGTGGCCCACACCGCTTCGGTTCCCATCGGCGGCCAACACTTTACCAGCGACCTGGCGGTGGGCCTGCAGATGCCCATGGCCCAGGCTGAGGAACTCAAACGCCAGTTCGGCAACGCCGTGGTGACGGCCGTGCCGCAGCAGGCGGCGATCGAGATTGCCAATCCCCAGCCGCGCATGCTGCCGTTGCGCTCGATTGCGGAGATTCTGGAGCCGCGGGCCCGCGAGCTGCTCTACTTTGTGAAAGAAAGCCTGCGCCAGGGTGGCGTTGTGGATGCACTCGGCGCCGGTTGCGTCCTCACCGGCGGCGGAGCCATGCTGCCCGGTATGCTGGATGTGACGGAGAGCCAGTTGCGGGTTCCGGCGCGCACGGGAATGCCGGTGCGCCTATCGCAAATGCCCGGCGAGCTTGTTCATCCCGGCTTTGCCACGGCCATTGGAATGCTTTTGTACGCCCACCGCACGCGGGTGACGCGGGCGGCGGAAAACAATTCGTTGCGCGGCAAGTTGCGCGCGATTTTTGCAGCCAGTTTCTAGCAAGGCATGTTATTCACTCAAGAATCAGGAGGCCGGAGCCGCTATGGATCAAATGGGTCAGCAGAAGAATGAAGCCGGAGAGATGCGCATTCAGTATCACGAGGAGCCTGTGCGCGGCGCCCGCATCAAGGTCATCGGCGTGGGAGGCGGCGGCGGCAACGCCGTCAACCGCATGATCCAGGCCCACATGGAGGGCGTGGAGTTTATCGCCGCCAACACCGACGTGCAGGCGCTCAAGCTTTCCCAAGCGCCGGTCAAGTTGCAACTCGGCGTCCGGCTTACCTCCGGCCTCGGCGCGGGCGCCAACCCCGACGTGGGCCGCCGCGCCGCGCTTGAAGACTCGGAGAAGATCATCGAGGCTCTTGAAGGAGCGGACATGGTGTTTGTCACCGCTGGCCTCGGCGGCGGCACGGGCACCGGGGCTGCGCCGGTGATTGCCTCGCTGGCCAGCGAGATGGGCATCTTGACCGTGGCTGTGGTTACGCGTCCCTTTGGCTTTGAAGGCAAGCGACGCTTGCAGCAGGCCGAGCGCGGCCTCACGGAATTGCTGGAAAGCGTGGACACGATGATCGTGATCCCCAACGAGAAGCTGCTGGCGGTGGCCAAGGACGCCGGCTTCTTTGAGAGCTTCCGCATTGCCGACGACGTGCTCCGCCAGGGCGTGCAGGGCATCTCCGACATCATTACGATTCCCGGCATCATCAACCGCGACTTTGCCGACGTGAAGACCACCATGGCCGGGATGGGCCACGCGGTCATGGGCACGGCCGTTCGCTCCGGCGCCAACCGCGCCATTGAAGCTGCCCAGGCGGCCATGGCTTCGCCGCTGCTTGAAGCCGGCGCCATCGACGGCGCACGCGGCATCCTCATCAACATCACCGGTTCCAGTACGCTCAAGCTCTCTGAGGTCAACGAGGCTTCGTCGCTGATCCAGTCTGCCGCGCATGAAGATGCGAACATCATCTTTGGCGCGGTGCTCGACGAGAAGATGGGCGACGAGGTCAAGATTACGGTGATCGCCACGGGTTTCCGCGACCAGATGCCGGAACGGCGCGCGCGCATGTTGAGCGTGGAAGAGGCGCCGGTGGTTTCAGTGCCGGTGATGGCGTCAGAGAACTGGATGAAGGAACAGGCTCCCGCGCCCGCTACTTTGCCGTCGCCCGAGTCTGGGCCGGCGCGCTTCCTGAGCCAGGACGAAGACGAGGGAGATGAGACGGCAGAGGAGGACGCCGCGTTCTTTTTCTCGGCATCGACCCCCACTGTGGCCACCACCGTCAGCGTCGCGGCCTCGCCCGCAAAGACGGATGTGGACTCTGGCATGGAGCTTGAGCCGGACCGGAAGCCGGCGACAGGGGCGGCCAGGCCACGTTTCAGCGAGATGGGCGAAGAACCGGCTTTCGCTCCTCTGCTCAGGGACTTCGCTTTGGAGTTCGACAGCGGTCCGCAAGCTCCGTCTGCGCTGGACGAGCACCGCGCCGAGCAGGCAGCGGCGCTCTTCTCTGAGCCCGACGAAGAGTCGCTGCGGGAGCTGGATACGCCGACGTTCATGAGGCGATTGCAGTTTTAGGAAGGCGGTTTCATTTTGGAATCGGTCGCCAGGGCTGTATAGTGCAATATAGCTCTAAAAAACAGCGACCCGACGTAACATGAAAGCGGAATTGCTGTCTTTCTGGCTATTGTGTAAGTAATCAAGGCCAGCTTTTAGAGTGATTGGGATCACATCCGGGTCCGGAGAGTTGCGATTACAGTGACCTCCAAGCAACCCACATCCATGGCCAAGACTGAAAATAGCCGCGGAGTGTCCGATAAGCAAGATGTGCGCTTCCCACGGGCAGACGCACAGAATGAAATCCATGGTTGAAGGGGAGTTTACTGGATGAAATTGTCTTGCGCTCGGGCAGTCGGATTGTTCCTGATCGGTTCAGTGAGCGGCTGCGTCGGAGCCGCGGCGTTGAACGCACCGCACCCGCTGCGTCACGCCCGGGCGGCAGAGCCTCACTTGACTGAGCCCCATCGCGCCGCCGGCCATCGCGCGGCAGCCCATGTTGGCAATCCGGCAGCCCGGCAGACCACATCTCTTGCTTCGGCCACACGTGCAGTGACGGCACATAGTGCGACAAAGGCGCCCTCGGCCCGGCAGGCAGTCAGGTTGACCCCAAGAGGACGAGCCAGAGCCGGCGCGCGCCTGGTGGCCCTCACCTCCCGCCGCCATCACTCTTACGAGCGCTTTACGGCCAGCTCCTTTGCCAGCGGAGATATCTTTGCCGGCGACGTGACAGCCGGCGAAGACCCGGTGGTCCGCCAGGCCGCGATCGATGCGCTGGCCGGCATGAACGGCACCGCCGTTGTCATCGACCCCTCCAATGGCCGCATCCTGGCCATGGTCAACCAGAAGCTGGCGCTCTCGCCGGGCGCTGAACCCTGCTCGACCATCAAGATCACTGTGGCCATGGCTGCGCTCGCCGAGGGTCTCGTAACCCGCGATACGATGGTGCAGTTGCCCGGCTTCCGCATGAACATGACCGAGGCGCTGGCCAAGAGCAACAACCTCTACTTTGAGGAACTGGGCCGTGAGCTGGGCTTTGAGCGGGTGCGCCACTACGCCAACCAGTTTGGGCTGGGCGAACTGGCTGGCTACAACATCGAGGGCGAACAGTTGGGCGTCTATCCCGACAAGGAACTGCCCGCCGCCGAGGGGGGAGTAGGCCGCATGTGCAGCTTCGGCCAGGGCGTTTCGCTGACCCCGCTGCAACTGGGAGCCTACGTGGCTGCGCTCGCCAATGGCGGAACCCTCTATTACCTGCAGCACCCCAGCACTTTCGAGGAAGCATTGGCTCTAGAACCCAAGGTGAAGCGCACCCTGGATATCGCCAAGTACGTTCCCGACATTGAGGACGGCATGGCCGGTGCGGTAGAGTACGGAACCGCGCGGCGCTTGCGTGCCAACTTCCAGGAATTGCCGGTCTTCGGCAAGACCGGGACCTGCTCGGACAACGGAACCCGCTTCGGCTGGTTTGCTTCCTTTTCCGACTCGCCGCAGGGCAGCCTGGTGACGGTTTTCTTCCTCGAGGGCGGCCGGCCGACATTCGGACCCCGCGCCGCGGAGCTGACCGGCATGTTCTACAAGAACCTCTGGAACCGCAACTACTTTGCCGACAAAAGCCAGCAACAATCCGCGGCTCTGACTCCGGCTCCCACACCGCAGACTTCCATCCCGCAGGCTGCGCAATAGAGCAAACAAGCCAGTTCCAGCGATCCCCTGACAAGCCGCCTCCGCCCGGGCGGCTTTTCGCATTTGAGCGCGGAAAACCTGCTTGGGATTGCCCAGATTCAATTCCGGATGTATAGTCTAGAAATGTACGGTAGTGTCCCGTACGATAAGGAGGCGAACTTTATGGCGTTGGCCCTACGCACGGAGCGGACTGAGGCTCGTCTGCTTCCTGAACAAAAAAAGCGCATTGAACAGGCAGCCAGCCTCAAGGGACTCTCGATCTCGGATTTCATCGTGCAACATGCGGATGAAGCTGCCATCAAGACCATAGAGTCGCACACTGCCTGGGTACTGGGTGAAAAAGACATGGAATTCTTTGTGCAGATTCTGCTCAACCCACCGGAGCCGAGCGCTCGCATGAAGGCTGCGGTCAAGCGCTATAAGGAACGCGGGGGTGAATAGTGGCCCAGAAGATCGGGTCTGCCGAATACAGGGTTGAACCGCTAGGACCGAATCATGACCGAGCGGCCTTCTCCTGCGGGGTCTCCGAGTTGGATGCCTATCTTAAGCGGCAAGCGTCTCAAGACCTGAAACGGAACCTTGCCGCCGTCTTCATTCTCACTGCGGACGGTAAGAACGTCGCCGGTTTCTATACTCTTTCCGCGCATTCGATACTGGCCGCCAATCTCCCAAATGACTTGGCGAAGAAGCTGCCACGGTATCCTATTCCCGTCACGCTGCTCGGGCGCATGGCAATCGCTCAATCGCTGCAAGGCCAGGGTTGGGGAGAATTCTTGCTGCTTCACGCTCTGAAGCGGGCTTGGATCGGCTCCCGGCAGGTCGCTTCCTGGGCCGTCGTGGTAGACGCCAAAGCCGGCGCACGGGAGTTCTATCTTTACCAGGATTTCACGCCGACCCCAGACCGGCCCGACAGGCTCGTCATTCCCATGAAGGCAATTGAGAGAATGTTCGACCCGTCTTGATCCGGCCTATCGTTGCTTGAAGCGAATTCCTCCGGCGATCATCCGATAGGATGAGGCCTTCCCCAATCTCTCGCCGTCCGCTTGCCGGCAGACGAGAAAAAGACGGTCTGATTCCCCGCAAGCGAAGACAGGACCCCTCCCCATGGAATTGCCGACGCACATTCTGCTCGTCTACGGTTACCTCTTGCTGTTCGCCTGGGTTTTGGTGGAGCAGTTTGGCATCCCGCTGCCGGCCACGCCGGTGCTGCTGGCCGCGGGGGCTCTTTCCGCCCAGCACGAACTCAGCTTTCCGCTGGCGTTCGCCGCCTGCCTGGCCGCTTCGCTCGTGGCCGATACCTCCTGGTTCCTGATCGGTCGCAGGTACGGCCACCATGTCTTGCGCATCTTGTGCAAGCTGTCGCTGGAGCCGACCGTCTGCGTCCGCAAGACCCAGGACTCCTTCGGACGCCGCCGCGAAGTCACGCTGATGATTGCCAAGTTCGTGCCGGGACTTGCGACATTGGCTCCGCCCGTCGCCGGGCAGAACGGCATGAGCCTCGGCCGTTTCCTGCTGTTTGACGGGATTGGCGCCACGTTGTGGATCGGGGTGCTGCTGACCGCGGGCAGGTTCTTTGGCGATCTGCTCAAGCGCAATCCCAGCCTGCTGGACTGGGCCGGCCGCTTCTCGGGTGCGCTGCTGGTTCTGGGCATTCTAGGTTTCTTTGTGGGCCGCGTCGTCCGCCGCCGCATGGTCATCAAGAAACTTGTAGCCGCGCGTCTGGAACCGGAGGAACTGAAGCGCCAGCTCGATGCCGGCGAGAAGGCTTATATCGTCGACCTGCGCCACCCGCTGGAACTGCTGGCCGATCCGTTTACGCTGCCCGGCGCTCTGCATTTCTCGCCCGACGCACTGGCCGCGCGCCATCAGGAGATTCCCCGAGACCGCGACGTTGTCCTCTTCTGCACCTGCCCCAGCGAGGCCACCGCCGCCAAAACAGCCATGACCCTGCACAAGCTGGGCATCGAGCGCGTACGCCCCTTGCGTGGCGGCTACGACGAGTGGAAGCGGCTGGGATTTCCACTGGAAGCGGTGCAATTGGCCAAACCGTCCCTTGAACCCGCCAAAACCCTTTAAGCTGGAGGGTTGAGCGCGGCACCTGCCGCACGGGAGCATTCCTTTGGCATACGACGATCTGCGCGACTGGATCAAGACCCTCGAAAAACACGGCGAACTGAAGCGTATCCGCGAAGAGGTTTCGCCGGAGCTTGAAATCACCGAGATCACCGACCGCGTGAGCAAGATCGGCGCAGCTTCCCACCCTTTCCGCACAGAACGCGGAAAGGATGGGGCACCCCAGACCTACGCTCCCGGCGGTCCGGCGCTGCTGTTTGAGAATGTAAAAGGCCATCCCGGCCACAAAGTCTTCATCAACCAGTTCGGCAGCGAGCGGCGCATGGCGCTTGCGTTGAATGTGGACCGGTTGGATGAAATTGCCGAACGCATCAAGGGCCTGATGAACATGAAAGCCCCCGAGGGCCTCTTTGACAAGCTCAAGATGCTGCCGCAACTGGGCGCACTCGCCAGCGCGTTTCCCAAGATCGTGAGCGCCAAAGACGCTCGCTGCAAGGAAGTCATTCGTCGCGACAACTTCGATCTGAACTATTTTCCGGTTCTCAAGTGCTGGCCGCACGATGGAGGGCGTTTCATCACGCTGCCTTGCGTGCATACCCGCGATCCGCGCTCGGGCAAGCGCAACATCGGCATGTATAGGATGCAGGTGTACGACGGCCAGACCACCGGCATGCACTGGCAGCGGCAGAAGGTCGCCGCCGAGCATTATCGAGAAGCCTTGCGCGCGGCAGCCTCGTCCGCAGCCGAGGCCGATCCCAGGACGGCCCGCGTGGCGGCCATGGCTGAGTCGGCCGGTGGCGCGGTCTCCATCCCGGACGGCCCCATCGGCGGATTGCCCCAGGTAGCCATGGGAAATTTGAAGGGCTCGCGGCTTGAGGTTGCTGTCGCCATCGGCACCGATCCCGCCACAACCTTCGCCGCCATTGTGCCCGCTCCTCCCGAAGTTGAGGAATTCATGATCGCCGGTTTCCTCCGCGGCAAGCCGGTCGAGATCGTCAAGTGTGAGACGGTCGATCTTGAGGTCCCGGCCCACGCCGAGATCGTCCTTGAAGGCTACGTCGAGCTGGGCGAACTGCGTGCCGAGGGCCCTTTCGGCGACCATACCGGCTTCTATACGCTGACCGACCAGTACCCGGTCTTCCACCTCACCTGCATCACTCATCGCAAGGACCCCATCTACGCCGCCACCATCGTGGGCAAGCCGCCCATGGAAGACGCCTGGATGGGCAAGGCCGTGGAGCGCATCTTTCTGCCCGCCATGAAGATGACCATCCCCGAGATCGTCGACATCAATTTGCCGGTTGAAGGCGTCTTTCACAACCTGATGCTGGTGTCGATCAGGAAGAGCTATCCCGGCCAGGCGCGCAAGGTCATGAACGCCATCTGGTCGCTGGGCCAAGCCATGTTCACCAAGTGCATCATCGTCGTGGACGAGGACTGCGACGTGCAGGACGTGGGCGAGGTGACGCTGCGTGTCACCAACAATATCGATCCCGAGCGCGATATCCAGTTCACGCTGGGCCCGATCGACTCGCTCGATCACGCCTCCCGTTTGCCCAACTACGGATCGAAGATGGGTATCGACGCCACCCGCAAATGGAAGGCCGAAGGCTTCGACCGCCCCTGGCCCGCAATGATCGAGATGGACCGCGTGACCAAGGCTAGAGTAGATGCGCTGTGGGCGAAGCTGGGGCTGTAGTTTGATTTAGGATTGTGCGCTATGCTTGGCGGTAGAAGGCGCGCATGATTCTGCACGATCTGTTCGACTGGTCGAATGCCGGGGTTGGCGGCGTGGGGCTGCTCTTAACCATCGCTGCCATCGTCCAGGCAACCGGCGCAAAGAGGGCCGCCCGAGAGGCCCGGCAAGCTGTTTACCATCGGAACGCGGCGGATTCATTTTCCGAAATTGTGCGACTTGCCGAGCAGTTTGCGACATGGGTCGAGTGCGAAAGACGGGCCGAGGCGGTTGTGCAGGTTCGAGAGATTGTTCTTCGCTTGGCACGCGACCGGGGGGAATTTGATCGATTCCTCGCGTCAGATGCCGATAAACTGAAAGATGTCGAGTCCAATTGCCAAAGATTGGCGGATATGCTGGGTCAGGAGGAGTTTCCATTGAGCTCGTCGGCGAAGAGAGACTTGTTCCGCGACACATTGATGATCGTGCAGGAACTCAGTGCTGTTTTGGGACGTGTTCGAGCCAAGGGCGATCAGGAGGAATGATGAGCGAAAAACTTGACCAGTTTGCACGGGATCTATTGGAAAAGACGCGCGCCAACAAGCTCGATTGGCGAATTATGGCCAATCCCATGGGGCGGGAAGAGTTTTCTGTTGATTTGGAAAAGGAGTACAGATTCCACATTTGGTTGGTGGTTTCAGGGGAGAATCGCGCGATCACGCTTCAGCTTTGGAAGGACCAGCGTCCCGTGCTTGAGTCCGTTGCGAACAATTGGCCTGGAATATCGAATGGGGAAATCGTTCAGGAACGAGTGAAAAGATTTCGAGCTTACAGCGATCTCTTCGATGCGGTTCGTGAGAGTGTTTACGGCGGAGAAGAGACAATGGGTGAAGTTGAGCAGCTTCTCAGGAGGATCGGCTGAGAATGAGGCAACGCCGATTCTTCCTGCTGCTCTTCCTTTTTTTGCCAGGTCTGCCCGTGGGGCATTTGTCGGCCCAGCAAGCCCCCGACCAGTTTCGCTGGGTCAACTTCCATTCGTCGACCGACAATGACGTGGTCGCCTGGGTGACGCGCTCGCTTGAACCCGAGCATTGGACGGCCATCAGCGAGATTGGCGTCGAGTACGACGCGGCGCTGGTCGTCACTACGCTGCGGGCCAATCCGCAGTCGCTGCCCAACGCGGACCTTTTCACCGTGTGGAGCTTGTCGCTCACCAACCACTCCATCACGCCGCTGATCACCGGCGTGAATCTGCGTTTCGTCGACTGGCTGAAGTTTGCCGACGGCGCGCCGCGCGAGCTGGCAGCCCTTTACGACAATTGCACCGAGTGCGCGGCCGATACCTACTTCACGGCCTTCCACTATGACATGGCGCACCATGCGTGGGCCGCTCGCTGGATGCGTGGCGGGCAAACTGTCCCAATCTGGAGCGCGAACCCGCCGCCGGGCGTGACCTGGAACCAGGTCTACGCCGCAATTGCCGAGCCGAATGGGCGGGAACTCCTGGGCACCTGGAGCCACTTCGACTATGGCAGCCAGAAGCCGCCCGAGGACGTCGTTTACCGCTACGATATGGACTCCTATAGCGGACTGGAGCGCACTCAGCCGCTCAGCGGCAAGGACGCCGATGCCATGAAGCTGCGCCTTTGCAGCGGACAGGGCGCTCTTCCGGGGCTGGCCCGCGGGCAGGATTCCCCCCTCTGTCAACAGTTGGTCAAACCTCGCATCGAGCGCAAGCCCGTTACCACACCGCCCGCCAACAACCACGGCAAGTCCCTGCCCCCACGCTCCCGGCATTGAAGCTGACCACTTAGTGGTCAAAAGAGGGCTGTTTGGCCCCGCACAGCCCCGATAGCATTCAAGTCCAATGGGGTGTGAAATGAACGTATTCAGCAGATTTGGGCAATTGCCGGTGCTTGCGCTGGCGACATTGCTATGCACAGTCGGATGCCACAAGAATCAGGACCAGGCCGTCGCCCAGGACTCATCGTCGGACCCGGCAGCGGCCAACCTGGCCCCCGTATCGACAGACTCGGGCGCTCAGGCGCCTGTGCAGTACGGCGGTCAGCAAAGCGCTCCGGCCCCAGTGCCCTACAACGGCCAGCAGAGCCCTCCGCCACCCAATGGGGGAGGCGCCTACTACCAGGCCTCCAACCAGGCTCCGGATTACTCCTACAACGGAGAGCAGCCGGAGTATACCGCTCCCGATCCGCCGCCGCCGCTGCCCGAATACAATCAGCCGCCGGCTCCCGGCGACGACTATCTCTGGACGCCCGGCTACTGGGCCTATTCTCAGCAAGGTTATTACTGGGTGCCCGGCGTCTGGGTTCAGGCTCCCTACGAGGGTGCCTTGTGGACGCCCGGCTACTGGGGCTACTGGCAAAACCATTACCGGTTCAATCGTGGCTACTGGGGTGAGTACATTGGCTTCTATGGCGGGATCGACTACGGATTCGGCTACATCGGCTACGGCTACCAGGGCGGCTACTGGGGTGGCGGCCAGTTCTACTACAACAGCTCGGTCAACAATGTGAACGTCTCCGTGGTGCATAACGTCTACAACCGCTCAGTCAGCGGCAACAGCGGAGGCGGCGGTCGGGTAAGTTTCAACGGCGGATCGGGCGGAATCCAGGTGCAAGCGAGACCCGCGGAATTGGCGGCGATGCGTGAGCCTCATACGGCGCCCATGACGGCGCAGGTGCAGAATGAGCATGCGGCCAGCACCAATCGGGCTCAGTTCGCGAGCGTTAACAAGGGCCGTCCAGCCAGCACAACCGTCAGCCAGCCGCTCGCTGCAGATCGCAATGTGCGGGCCCCAGCGGCGTTGCAGGCGCGCAATCAGGCTGCAGCGCAACAGCGCCAGGCGGCTCCCCAACAACAGCAGCAGCGCCAGGAAGCTCCGCAACAACAGCAACAGCGCCAGGCGGCGCCCCAACAGCAGCAACAGCGCCAGGAAGCTCCGCAACAACAGCAACAGCGCCAGGCAGCTCCCCAACAACAGCAGCAGCGCCAGGCAGCTCCCCAACAACAGCAGCAGCGCCAAGCAGCTCCCCAACAACAGCAGCAACGTCAAGCAGCTCCCCAACAACAGCAACAGCGCCAGGCGGCTCCGCAACAGCAGCAGCAACGTCAGGCGACTCCGCAACAACAGCAACAGCGCCAAGCAGCTCCCCAACAACAGCAGCAGCACCAAGCAGCACCGCAACAGCGCCAAGCAGCTCCCCAACAACAGCAACAGCGTCAAGCGGCACCGCAACAGCAGCAGCACCAAGCAGCACCGCAACAGCACCAGGCAGCTCCCCAACAACAGCAACAGCGCCAAGCAGCACCGCAACAGCAACAGCACCAGGCAGCGCCACAACAGCACCAGGCAGCGCCACAACAGCACCAGGCGGCGCCGCAGGAGCAAAAGGCAGCGCCGCGACCAGAAGAGGCCCCTGAGAAGAAGTAACGTTAAGCCGGGAAATCGTTACGGCTTGCCGCAAAACCGGCCTTGTGCCAGGGCGCGACCGGGGTACCCAGGGACACCCCTGGGTCGCGTGCCAAAAAAGGTCAATAGAACGAGGGCTTTACAGGCTGCGGAAAAACTCATTCCGGGGCGCAGCAAGCGTCAGGGAACGACTTTAGTCGTGCCGTAAGTGCCGCAGAATCAATACGGGCTTCAGCCCCTGCGGTATGCTTGTCGGGTATTCCGGTTGAATTCGGGCCTTTTTCCGCAGCCTGTTTAGCCCCTGCGGGTGGGCAACCTGGGTTTGCTGGGACATGGATGAAACACGCTTGAAGAATTCCTCTGTCCTCTCCACCGGGGGCATTTCTACTGCACTGCCAGTACCCGGACGGCCACCAGATTGCGCACCCAGCGGGCGGGGAGCTTTTCCCCGCTCGCGATAAGCTGAAGCGGCCCGCTATCCGCAAGACCTTTCCCTTCCAGCGCGTCGGCCACAATCACGGTCGCGTCGTGTACGTCGGGATTGACCTCGGCCACGGAGTAGACCGCTTGATAGCCATCGGCTCCCTCGGCCACCAGATAAAACCGCAGGTCCTTGCCATGAGGCTTGTCCGGCACGCCCAGCAGCTTCAGCAGGTCCATCAGAGGCACGCCGGAGTAGGTCTGGCAGGCCTTGGCGTGCTCGTTGTAGACGCTCACCGTCTTGTGCGGAAGAGCGGCCAGGGTGGCCGGCGTCCACTCGGCGGATTTGTCCCCGAATCCGATCTTCAGCGGACCGGGCGGGGCCGAAGGCTTGTCCTTGCCGTGTTTCATCGCCATGCCCTGGCCCATGTCCATGCCCTTGGCCATTTCCATACCTTTGCCCATGTCCATGCCCATGTCCATGCACTTGCATTTGCACATGCTCATGTCCATGGTCTTTCCCTCGCCCATGTTCATCCCGTCCATCTTGCCCGCAGGCACAGATGCCGGCTGGCTCTGCGCAGGCGCCTGCGCCACCGCCGCCCCCACGCCCAACCCAAACAGCAAAGCAACTGCCCAAACCCTCATCCGCATCGTGAATCTCTCCTGCAATCCATCGTATACTGACCTCATGTCGATTGTGGGCAACATTGCCGGCATTGCCAAGGGCATGAGCATCACCTTCAGGGAGATGCTGGAACCCTCGCAGGTTGAGAACTACCCGGACGGGCCAGGCCCCTTGCGCGGAGCGGTACTTGAGCAGAGATTCCGCGGCGCGCACGTCTTGCAGCGCGACGAAAACGGCCTGGAAAAGTGCGTGGCCTGCTTCCTGTGCGCGGCAGCCTGCCCATCCAATTGCATATTTATCGTGGCCGCTGAAAATACCGCAGAGCAGCGCATCTCCTCGTCGGAGCGCTACGCCAAGGTCTACAACATCGACTACAACCGCTGCATCTTCTGCGGTTACTGCGTAGAAGCCTGCCCCACCGATGCCATCACCCACGGCCACGGCTTCGAGCTAGCCACCCTGAACGCCACCAACCTGGTGATGCGCAAGGAAGATATGCTTTTGCCTGTCGGGGCGCTGACGGCGGCGAAGTAGGCTCTGGACCATCCGCTGGCGGCACTCAATGGAAGGCGCTCGCAGGACTTTGATACATTTTACGAAAATCGGTATAAAGTGACCTTTATTTGGATTTTATGCCAATAATCGGTCAAAATGTGCCGTATTTATTAATATGTGTATAATAGGTATAATTAAGCCGATAAAGATGTATAATTGCTTACAGAAGGTATAAAATGACCGATACTGGTGAAGTCTATTTAAGGACGCCGTTGGAACTTCAGGCTTTGCTGGGAGCCAGACTGCGCAGCCTTCGCCGGGCGCGCGGCCTTGACCAGCGCGCCACGGCAGAGCGGGCAGGCGTCTCAGAGAAGGCGCTGCGCAACCTGGAAGGCGGCCACGGCTCGACGGTGGAGACCCTGCTACGCACGCTGAAGGCTCTGGATGCCCTGGACGGTATCGAGATGCTGGTGCCCGAGGCCACGGTAAACCCGCTGGCGCTGCTGCCGCGCAGAGTTCGCCGCCCGCGCGAGAGGAACGAGGCAAAGCCGTGAAGTCCACGCAGGTTCTGGAGGTCGTGGTTTGGGACAAGCGGGTGGGAGCTTTGGCCGCCGATCCAAGGCTGGGCTGCTATGTGTTTGCATACGATCCTGCGTGGAAGCGGACGGCGGTTGAACTAGCTCCTCTGACCATGCCGCTCGACGACCGGCGAAGGGTCTTTGCATTTCCAGGCCTACCGGAAGGCACCTTCAACCGTCTGCCCGCAATGGTGGCCGACGCGCTGCCCGACGACTTTGGCAATGCGCTGATCGACGCATGGATGGCGGAGCGCGGCGTTGCCAAGAGCGAAATCACGGCGCTCGACCGGCTGGCTTACATGGGCAAGCGGGGGCTGGGGGCGCTGGAGTTCAGACCTGCGCGCGGAGCACACAGCGAGAGCGCCGTGCCACTGGCGATGCAATCGCTGGTGGAAGAGGCGCGGCGGCTGGTTTCGGGCAGCTTTCATGGGGATCGCGAGGCGCAGGCCGCGCTGGCAAACATCATTCGCGTGGGCACATCGGCGGGAGGCGCCAGGGCCAAGGCGGTGATTACCTGGAACCCAAAGACCGACGAAATCCGCAGCGGACAGTTCGAGGCCGCGCCGGGCTTTGAGCATTGGCTGCTGAAGTTCGATGGCGTGGGCCGCGACGTAGAACTGGGGACTGGCGCGGATTATGGGCGCATTGAGTATGCGTATCATCGCATGGCGCTGGCCGCGGGAATCGAAATGGAGCCGTGCCGTCTGCTTGAGGAGAACGGCCGCGCTCACTTCATGACGCGGCGGTTCGACCGCGAAGTGGTGGAAGGGGCAGCTGTCAAGCACCATTTGCAGACGCTCTGCGCCATGGATCAACTGGACTTCAGGCAGAGGGCCACGCACAGCTATAGCCAGCTCTTCATGGCGATTGCGCGGCTGAAACTGGGCGATGCGGCCACCGGGCAGGCCTTTCGGCGTATGGCCTTCAATGTGATGGCGCGCAACTGCGACGACCACACCAAGAACTTCAGCTTCCGGCTCAAGCAGGGAGGCATGTGGGAGCTGGCGCCGGCCTACGACCTGATCCATGCTTACAACCCCAGGGGCGCGTGGACCTATCAGCACCTGATGAGCGTGAACGGCAAGTTCGATGGCATTGCGCGCGCAGACTTGCTGGTGGAGGCAGACCGGTTTGGCGTCCGGCGTCCTCTGGATATGCTGGCCGATGTGCGAACGGCGCTGGCAAGCTGGGCGGAATTTGCCGCCGAGGCTGGGCTCAGCGCGAAAACAGCGGATCGCGTCGCCGCGGATTTTTGTTTGTTGTAGGTAGCTGTCGCAAACACGGCGGAGACGCACATTCTATCCGCAACCTTCTGTGCAATTTTCTTTCGCAAATGACATCGGTTGCAGCCTACGCCGCAGTCACTGCTCTGAGCGCCGGAAGCACCTTCAGTCGCGCGCGCATTCCCAGGAGGTCTGAATAGCGAAGCAGCTTTTCAATGCTCACTTGATTGATCTTTCCCAAGATTAAGTTGCTGACTGCCGGTTGGTGCTCGTCGAGAATGTTCACCAGTTGACGCTGGGTGTAGCTTCTACGCTCGATCTCATCGCGGATGGCGTCGAGCAGGTCGGCTTTGAACTTCAGCGCGGTCGCCTCGGAACGCGAAAAACCGAGATCGTCCAGAATATCGCCGCGCATCACGTGAGTCACTGAGCTAATCCTCTTGGTCATCGTTATCCTCCTCGGGTGCCGGCAGAATCGGTGGCATCATCTTGCCCTTCCGATTGAAAAAGTGGGAAATGTCTTCCCCCCGATCGGCAAGTTCCGCAATCTCGTCGGCGGTGGGCGGCTTGTGTGACTCAGGTGTCTTAGGCATAAAGTGGCTGTTCTTCACGGTTTACTTCCAAAGCATATATCCTAAAGGTATTGGCAGCCTTCCTTGTTTCTCAGGTTGCCTTCGGGAAGACATGACCAGAACTCAACAGCATCCGCTTCAAACGGTTCTCGAGAACCGCATCGCCATCATCGACGGGGCGATGGGCACGACGATTCGCACCTACGGGATGACCGAGGCGGACATCCGCGGAGACCGGTTCCGGAACGCGACCAAGGATCTCAAGAACAACGGCGACCTCTTCAGCCTGACGCAGCCAGCGATGATCTGCGACATCCATCGCCGGTTTCTTGACGCAGGCGCGGACATCATTGAGACCAACACCTTTGGCGCCACCAGCATTACGCAGAGCGAGTTTTTTGTGGACGATCCACGCGAGCGCGGCGGCCGGAAGGATCCTGAGTTCTACCAGAAGATCATCGACGATAAGTTTCTCAACGACCTGGCCTTTGAGATCAATGAGACTTCGGCGCGGCAATGCCGTGAATGGGCCGATCGCGTCACGAACGAAACGGGGCGTCAGCGGTTCGTTGCGGGGGCCATCGGCCCCTTGACCGTGTCTCTCTCGAACTCGCCCGATGCCGATGATGCGGGCTTCCGCGTAGTCACCTTCGACCAGGTCAAGACCGCCTATGCTCAGCAGGTGCGTGCCCTCATCTCCGGCGGTGTAGACCTGCTGCTGGTGGAGACAATCTTCGACTCGCTCAACGCCAAGGCGGCGCTCGTCGCCATCCGCGAGGTGTTCGACGAGGACGGCCTTGCTGCGAACAACAAGGAACTCCCAGTCATGATCTCGGCGGCCGTGGGCCGTGGCGGCGAGACCATGATCTCCGCGCAGACCATTGAGGCGTTCTGGAACGCGGTCGAGCATGTGAAGCCGCTCTCTGTGGGGCTCAACTGCTCTCTCGGTCCCGATCTGATGTATCCGTTCCTCGAGGAACTCTCGGAAAAGGCGAATGTTGCCATCTCGTGTTATCCGAATGCCGGATTGCCGAATCCTCTCTCTGAAACCGGGTTCGATCTGCGGCCGGAAGACATGGCTCGTTATCTGGGCGACTTTGCCCGGGGAGGTCTGATCAATATTGCCGGTGGCTGCTGCGGCAACACCCCCGCGCACATCGCGGCTATCGCCAAAGCGCTCGAGGGCCAGCCTCCGCGAAAGCTGGGCCAGATCGAGAGCGGAGCATGAGCGCGCCCCAGAACCCGAGTGTGCCCGAGAGCTTGGCGGCAATCTCGACGCCGAAGCCCCTCCGCCTGTCCGGTTCGCAGCCCTTCACCCAGCAGCCCGGCGTCTACATCATGATTGGCGAGCGGACCAATGTGGCCGGTTCGCCCAAGTTCGCCAGGCTGGTCAAGCAAGGCAAATTCGAGGAAGCGGTAAGCGTGGCCCGGCAACAGGTGGAGAACGGCGCCAACGTCATCGACATCTGCATGGACGAGGGCATGATCGACGGCGTCGCGGCCATGACACGCTACCTCCAGTTGCTGGCCAGCGAGCCCGAGGTGGCCAAGGTTCCCTTCATGGTGGACTCCTCGAAATGGGAAGTCATCGAGGCAGGGCTCAAGTGCCTGCAAGGCAAGGGCATCGTGAACTCGATCTCGCTCAAAGAGGGCGAGGAAAAGTTTCGCCAGAACGCCGCTACTGTGCTGAAATATGGCGCTGCCGCCGTGGTGATGGCCTTCGACGAACAGGGCCAGGCCGCCACTTATGAGGAAAAGATCCGCATCTGCGAGCGAGCCTATAAGATTCTGATCGAGGTCGGCTTTCCGCCCGAGGACATCATCTTCGACCCCAACGTCCTCACCGTGGCAACGGGCATGGAAGAGCACAACAACTACGCGGTTGACTTCATCCGCGCCACGCGCTGGATCAAGGCCAGCCTGCCGCATGCGAAGGTCTCGGGCGGCGTGTCCAATGTCTCGTTCAGCTTTCGAGGCAACAACAAGGTCCGCGAGGCCATGCACTCCGCGTTTCTTTTTCACGCCATCGCGGCGGGCATGGACATGGGCATCGTGAATGCCGGGATGCTCGAGGTCTACGAGGAGATTGAGCCTGAGCTGAAGGTGCTGGTCGAGGATGTGCTCCTGAACCGCCGCGCTGACGCCACCGAGCGCCTGGTAAACTTCGGCGAGGCATTGAAGGCTGCCGAGTCGGGCGCCGGCGCGGTTGCGAATGAAAAGAAGGCCGAAGAATGGCGCAACGGCACGGTCGAAGAACGTCTCTCGCACGCACTGGTCAAGGGGATTGACGCCTACATCGAGATCGACGCCGAGGAAGCCCGCGTCAAGCTGGGCCGCCCGCTGTTGGTCATCGAAGGCCCGCTGATGGCTGGCATGAGCGTGGTGGGCGATCTGTTCGGAGCCGGCAAGATGTTCCTGCCCCAGGTGGTCAAGTCTGCCCGCGTGATGAAGAAGGCCGTGGCGCACTTGACGCCCTTCATGGAAGCCGAGAAGGCTGCGTTGGCTGCGGCCGGCCAGGTGGTCAAGGCGCAGGGAAAGATCGTGCTCGCAACCGTCAAGGGCGACGTGCACGACATTGGCAAGAACATCGTCGGCGTCGTTCTGGCCTGCAACAACTACGAGGTCATCGACATGGGGGTGATGGTCTCCTGCGAAAGGATTCTCGAACGCGCCACGGCGGAGAAGGCGGACATCATCGGCCTCAGCGGCCTCATCACGCCCTCCCTTGACGAGATGGTTCATGTGGCCCGCGAGATGGAGCGGCAGGGTTTCCGGTTGCCGCTGCTCATCGGCGGCGCAACCACCAGCCGGGCGCACACGGCCGTCAAGATTGCGCCGCACTATAGTGAGCCAGTGGTCCATGTGCTGGATGCCAGCCGGGCGGTGCCCGTGACCACCAGCCTCCTCAGTGACGACGGCAAGGCGGCGTTCGTGGCCGAGCATCGCGCCGCCTACGAGGCGCTCCGCAAGGTCCACTCCGCGCCGCGCCAGAAGGGTATCTCCCTTGAGACCGCTCGCGAGAGGCGCACTCCCATCGAGTGGCGTGCCGAGGACCTGCCCACCCCTGCCTTTACCGGCGTACGCGTGCTGGACAACTTTCCCTTGGCCACGCTTCGCGACTTCATTGACTGGACGCCGTTCTTTCACACCTGGGAGCTGAAAGGCGTCTACCCCCGCATCTTCGATCACCCCGAGCAAGGTGCGCAGGCGCGGCAGATCTTTGCTGAAGCCAATGCGCTGCTCGATACGATCATCGAAAAGAACCTCATCACCGCGCGTGGCGTCTACGGCTTCTTTCCTGCCAACGCCGTGGGCGACGATGTCGAACTCTACACCGACGGCACACGCGCAAAAGTGCTGGAGCGGTTCCACTTCCTCCGTCAGCAATTGAACAGGGAAGGCCAAAAAGAGGCCATAGCCCCGTGCCGTTCGCTCGCCGACTTTATCGCGCCCAGGGAAACCGGGCTGCCCGATCACATCGGCGCCTTCGCGGTGACCAGCGGTATCGGCCTGAAGGAGCTATGCGACCGGTTCCGCGCCCAGAACGATGACTACAACGCCATCATGGCGGAGGCCATCGCCGATCGCCTGGCTGAAGCTTTCGCCGAGTGCCTGCACAAACGGGTGCGGGACGAATGGGGTTACGGTCGCCAGGAATGCCTGAGCACAGACGATCTCATCCACGAAAAGTATCGGGGCATTCGCCCGGCCGCGGGTTACCCGGCGTGCCCGGATCACACGGAGAAGGGCACGCTGTGGCGCTTGCTCAATGTGCAGGCAAACACCGGCATGCTGATTACTGAGTCGTTTGCCATGTGGCCCGGATCGAGCGTGAGTGGGCTCTACTTCGCTCATCCTGAATCGCGTTATTTTTCGCTCGGCAAGATCGACCGCGACCAGATTGCCGACTATCGCGAGCGCAAGGCAATGAGCATAGCCGAGGCCGAGCGCTGGCTTGGGCAAAATCTGAATTACGATCCCGCGTAACAGTCCATGGTGGAAGTGAGGTTTTGAAAGGGCACGACTTCAGTCGTGCCGCAAATGCCCAAAATGGACGACGGGCTTTAGCCCCTGAGAGACGGCTTTCTTTCAAACTGCCCCACTACCCGGTGTGTACATAATTCCAGTGTTTGTACACATCCGTGGTAAGATGATCGATTGGAGGGCGATATGGGAACGGCAAGGGCCGCGGTGGTTCACAAGCATTTCCGCCTTGACGGCGCGAAGCTGAAGCGCGCGCAGAAGTTGCTGGATGCGCCGACGGAGACCGAGACAGTGGAGCGCGCAATCGACCTGGCCATTTTGGAACACGAGCGGAACCGCATCGCGAATCGGGCGCACGAACGGTTTGTTCGCTCGAAGGCGGATGTGCGCGATGTGTACGGCGTGCTTGGGTAGGGCAAATGCAAGTTCTGTTCGACTCTTCGGTGTACATCGGCGCGTTTCGGGGGGATCGGGACGCCGGGCTGATCTTCGAGCGCTGGCGCCGGAAGACGCCCATTTGGGTGAGCTCGGTCGTGCTGGAGGAGCTCTATGCGGGGGCGGATGCGGCGGGCGCCAGACTCATCGGGAAACTGGAGAGGGATTTTGAGCGGGCTCGACGAGTGCTGGTTCCGAACTTGAGTGACTGGACGCAGGCCGGGCGGATTCTGGCAAAGGTTGGCGCAAAGTATGGGTTTGAGCGCATCGGGCAGGGGCGGCTGACCAACGATGCGCTNNTCGCCGAATTCTGCCCGCTGCAATGGCATGTGGGGTGAGTGAATCGACCGCGACCAGGTGGCCGACCAGGCCGAAGGCAAAGGGATGAGACGAGATCCCAGGTCTCAAAATCGAGACCTGGGGCACCCGGCACCCGGCAAATGCCTCGAGCGTGTTTCAAAAGTCCGCTTTGTGTCAAGGCACGACTTCAATAGCCCGCCCTGAGCGCAGTCGAAGGGTGCCGAAAAGGGGTGGAAGAAGAAGGGGTCTTAATCCCTGAGGGACTGCAACCGAGATACGGCGGCCATTTCTGAAACACGCTCTCGGAACCAAGAGTAGAATCAAAAAGTCGCAACGCAAGGGAGGAAAGATGCAGGCTTGGCCGATGCGAGTTCTCGGTGCTCTTAACATCTTGTTTGTAGCGCTGGGTGCATTTTATTCCGGCGGTATGATTCAGATGCATTGGAATAAATGGCCAGGTTCCCCATCTCATCTGCACTGGGCTGTGTTCATGTTTCTTGATGCTATAAGCATCTCTATGATTTTATATCTTGGGTATCTAGGAGTAAGACTCATCAAGAAAGACGCAAGGGCTCTATGGCAACTATGCCTTCTATTTGTGGCTGAGATTGCATACTTTGCTGTGGTTGTCTATGTGACATGGTTCCTTATGCCAGCTTCAATGTCCGCGATTGCTGTTGACTTCTGGGGAATGGCCCAGGACCCGCTGGTACCGCAAGTAGTGACTGGATACCCGCTTGTTGGGCTTGTTATCGCGTTCGTCATGTTGCTTATTCGGCGAAGCCCTCCAGATACCTATTCGAGATAACTCGGCTAACTCAGCGAGGAGAGGCCCATGAGTCCAAGGCCAACCATCCGTTCCGTACAATCAGCATCCTCTTCGCGCGGCTTCGACAAGGAGTTAGCGGAACTGGAAGCGCTTAGTGAAGCTTTGAAGGCCGGCGCCGGTCCGAATTCCGCTCAAGTCGAGCACCTGCGCAAAGCGCTCACCCATCGCAATAACTTCCTCGTGGCCAAGGCAGCAAAGCTGGTTGCGGATGCGGAGCTTTTCGCGCTGCTCCCCGATGTCCTCACGGCCTTTGATCGCTTCTTTATCGACGCGGCGAATTCCGATCCGAAATGCTGGGCGAAAGACGCGTTGTCGAAGGCGCTGGTCAAGCTGGAACATCGGAGCAAAGATGCCTACCTCCGCGGCATGCGCCATCATCAACTGGAGGCAAGTTGGGGCCCGCCGGTGGATTCCGCCGGAGCGCTGCGCGGCACATGCGCCCATGCGCTGGTCGATTGCCCCGGCATCTCCGACGCCGATTTGCTGACGGTCTTGCTGGAACCGATGACGGATTCGGACAAAACTGTGCGCATGGAAGCAGCGCGGGCCATTGCGCAGGTGGGTGGAGTTAGCGCCGCGCTCATTTTGCGTCTCCGCGCTCTGCTCGGCCCCGCTTCGGGAGACGAGAGCGAGCCCGAAGTGCTGGGCGCGGTCTACTCCGCGCTGCTTTCCCTTGAAGGCGAGAAGGCCATCGCCTTGGTCGCCAACTACCTTGAAGCCGGCGACGACCTCGCTGCGGAGGCCGCATTCGCGCTTGCCGACATGCGCACCCGGGAGGCTCTGGCAGCGCTGATCGACCGCCTGCGCGCCGGCGTCGACACATGGTTCGGATCGGTGCTCTTCAGCGCCATCGCCCTGACCCGGTTGCCCCAGGCGTTGGACTATCTCATCGCGATCGTCGCCCGGGACGCACGCGAAGCGCCGGCGGCCATCGAGGCCATCGGCCGCATTGCACCCAACGCCGAATTACATGCACGCGTGCAGCTAGCGGTCGAGCGGACAGGCAGCTCTCGCCTGCAGCAGGCAATGCGTCAGCACATGCCCGCGCCGCCTGAACGAGAATAAGTCCGCACGGTTTTGCATATAATTATTCCCCGTTGTGCAACATTGGAACTACGGCAATTGAGATCATGTGTGTCCTCCTCGAACGGCCGGGGCGCTACTGCTTTACGGCAGGGGTCGCTCCCGGCCGTTCTTTTTTCCCGTTGCCCCATCGGGAGTTCGCCGTTTGACGCAGGCAATCCGGCAGTGGTCTCATGGTTGCAGCAGGATGAGCATCGCTTGTCCCGCACAATGAAGGTGAACGGCAATGAAACCAGGTGCAACGATGCTGGCAGCGGTTGTTTTAGCTTGGGCGTTTTTATGCGGCTGCGGTGGCGGCGGTGGAACCGGCACCGTGACGACCACAACGCAAACGACGGCGGCCGCGCCCACCATCTCCACCACCGCTGCGCAGAACGGCGCTGTGGTCGTGAGCGTGGCCACGACGACCTCCGGAGCCACCGTTTATTACACCGTAGACGGCACCACGCCGAGCTCATCGTCGCCGCAATATATTGCGCCCTTTCTCGTTGCTTCAAACCTCACCCTCAAGGCCATCGCCACAGCCGCGGGCGACACGGCCAGCAGCGTCACCAGCCAGAGTTTTGCGCCCAACATCGCTTCGGGAACGCTGGTGTGGTCCGACGAATTCTCCAACTCCACCAACGCCAATGCCGCGCCTAACCCGTCAGTGTGGACCTACGACACGGGGACAGACTGTTGCGGGAACAACGAGCTTGAGACTTATTGCGCCTGGGCTTCCACCACGGGCCCGTGCAATCCGGCCAGTCCCAATGCGTATGTCGGCACCGATGGCTACCTGCACATCGTGGCGCAGCAGCCCACCGCCGGGGTGGCGACCTACACCTCAGCGCGGTTGAAGACCGAGGGCCTGTTCAGCTTCCAGTACGGACGCATCGAGGCGCGCATGATGCTGCCCGAGTCGCAGGGAATGTGGCCTGCTTTCTGGCTGCTGGGCAACAACATTACGACCATCACTTGGCCGGCCTGCGGCGAGCTTGATGTGATGGAACACGTCAACGGCAGCAACCCGGAAAGTGAGGGCTACGACTGGGTGCAAGGTTCGATCCACGGAACCAATCTGACCGGAGGCATTCAATACCATCCATCGGGCTTTTCCGCCGCCGCCTGGCACACATACGGCATGATCTGGACGCAAGGGCAGATTCAGTACTACGTCGATAGCCCCACCAGCGGCGTCTACGCCACGTTTACGCCGGCCACGCAGACCGGCACCTGGCCGTTCGATCAAGGTCCGCAGTTTGTGATTCTGAACCTCGCTGTCGGTGGGATTTGGCCGGGCTCTCCGGATGCCACCACGGTATTCCCTTCACAGATGCTGGTGGATTACGTGCGGGTGTACACCAACTAGGGTTTGCCTCCGGATCATCTTACGGCCAATCCCGCTTCAAATCCCCCTATCACCTTTGGGCCCCCTGTCTACGCCTTTCGCTGCAAACTCGCTTGCGCCGCCAATCCCCATGTGTTACAAACGAATCATTCAAGTCTGCCCCCCAAAGGGCAGGCATGGGTTTCATGCAGAGTGGTTGAGGGACGAGCCCTGTGACGCCACGACAACCTGCCTGGGCAATCCAGGAGTATGGTGTCAACTCTTGCCCGGAGACGGGGAACATGAGATTCGGGGGTCGCTTCCGCACACTTTTTTTTGAGAAGCGTCTCGCACGGAACTTCGAGTCAATTCACGTTCGCTCTTTGTTGAGCCGGTCACGCGCTCGTATACCTTCAGTCACTCGCGCCAAAGCGAGGGCTTGTGACGACTGCTTATGACTTGCGTTGTCGGGAATGTGGAAAATCCTACGGGGTTCAACCGCTTTCCATCTGTGATGACTGTTTTTCCCCGCTCGAGGTGGTCTTCGATCTCGACTACGCCCGCACCCGCTTTACCCGCCAGGCCATCTCCCAGGGACCGCTGAATATGTGGCGCTATCGCGCCCTGTTGCCGGTCGCGGACAGCTATGAGCCGCAGACGCCCGCCGGGTTCACGCCGCTGATGAAGGCTCCTCGGCTGGGCGCGCACATCGGGGCGCGCAATCTGTACATCAAAAACGACGCCGTTTGCCTGCCCACCCTCAGCTTCAAAGATCGCGTTGTGGCCGTTGCGCTTGCCAATGCGCAGGCGTTTGGGTTTGACACGGTCGGCTGCTCGTCAACGGGAAACCTCGCCAACGCCGTGGCCGCCGGCGCTGCGCGGCTGGGGTTGAAGACCTTCATCCTGGTTCCATCCGACCTTGAGCCGGCCAAGATTCTCAATACCCAGGTGTATGGCGCCACGCTGGTGCGCATCGAGGGCAACTACGACCACTGCAATCGCCTTTGCTCGCAGATCGCCGACCGTTACAACTGGGGCTTTGTCAACGTGAACCTGCGCCCCTACTACGCCGAAGGCTCGAAGACGGTGGGCTTTGAAATCGCCGAGCAGTTGGGCTGGCGGCTGCCGGACAACATTGTCTGCCCCATGGCCGGCGGTTCGCTGATTACCAAGATTCGCAAGGCATTTAGTGAGCTGGTCGCCCTGGGACTTGTCGAAGACAGGCCGGTCAAGTTCTTTGGCGCGCAGGCAACCGGCTGCTCGCCCATCTCCCAGGCGGTCAAGAACGATACCGACGTGATCGAGCCCCAGCGCCCCAACACCATCGCGCGTTCGCTGGCCATCGGCAACCCCGCCGACGGTCCCTACGCCTCCCGCGCCATCCGCGCCTCCGGCGGATGGGCCGAGGACGTCTCCGACGTCGAGATTGTTTCGGCCATTCAGGAGCTGGCGGAGACTGAAGGCATCTTCACCGAGACGGCCGGCGGCGTAACCACGGCGGTGACGGCACGGCTTTATGCTCACGGCCGCATCCACCCTGACGAGCTCACCGTGGCCTGCATTACCGGCAACGGCCTGAAGACCACCGATTGCCTGCAGGGCGCCTATCGACAGGACGAGGCCATCCGTCCGCGCCTGAGCGACTTTGAAGCCTTTGTTGAAGAACACAGCTCCACAAGCCCAGAACTGAGCCCGGCCCTGAGCCCGGTCTAGCAGGCTGCGGAAAAACTAGTTCGGGTGGTAGGCCAGGGATTTATCCCTGGCAAAAGATCAACAGAATCAACGAGGGCTTTAGCCCCTGAGGTATGCCTTTCGTCGTATTTAACCCAGATCAGGCGTTTTTCCCTGTCTGCTAGGCCTGGAAGGAGAAAGTCATGTCCGTTAGAGTTCTGTTACCGAACGCATTCCAGAAGCACACCAACAACGTGCGCGAAATCGCCAGCACCGCCGCCAATTTATCCGAGCTTGTTACCGATATCGAGGGCCGATTCCCGGCTCTCCGCCAGCACCTCCGCGGCCAGGACGGCCAGATTCGCCGCTTCATCAACTTCTATGTCAACGAAGAAGATATCCGCTTCCTCGGCAATGAGAAATACAGCTTCAAGGATGGGGACGAGGTGCTGGTAATCCCCTCCATCGCAGGCGGCTGCGCTTAAGTCTTTCTCCTCCGAGTTACAGCGGATACCAAAGGCTCTCTCTTTTGGGAGGGCCTTTTCTATTCTCGCCAAGCTACAAACGGATCAAGATATTCGCACCCAATTTGCATCCGTTTGACTTTCCCTTTACAATTCCGCCCGGATACTACTCCTGTGATTGCGCACGCTGGGCACCAGGTTCCATTGAAGCACGCGCTTGGTTTCACCCCTCTGGTGGAACTCCCCCTTCCAACTTATGCTCCGTCCCTGCCTCTGCCTCCGGTCAGTTCGCGAATTCATGCCGAGGTCGGCCACTACCGGGTGCGGCTTGCCGATACCGCGGAAGACCGCGATGCCGCCTGCCGCCTGCGCTTCAGAGTCTTCAATATCGAGCTGGGCGAAGGGTTGGAGACTTCTTACCGAACCGGATTGGATACCGACCAGTTCGACCTGGTCTGCGAGCACCTGCTGGTGGAGGACAAGCAGGAAACCAATCCCTCCCGCCGCATCGTAGGCACTTACCGGATGCAGTCCGGCGCAACCGCCGAGCGCAATCTGGGCTACTACTCTGAGCAGGAGTTCAGCTTTGCCCCCTATGAGCCGCTCCGGCCCGGCATTCTGGAGTTGGGCCGAGCCGCAATCGACCGCGAACACCGTACTTCTGAAGTTTTGACACTGCTATGGAGGGGGATCGCGCAGTATGCTAATGACATGGGCCTACGCTATCTTCTTGGATGCTCATCCATCAACTCCAATGACCCGGCTGAGGGCTGGCAAATGTACCGCCAGCTTGAGCACTACCGGGTTTCGCCGGAGTTCGAGACCATGCCAACCGCCAAGTACGCTTGTCCCATCGATTGGAGCAAGTCGGATAACGCTCAGGAGGGCGCACACGCACAGCCGTCGCCCTGCCAGCCTGACCCTTGCCCGGATCAGTCTGCGCTGTCGTCGCCAGCCCTGACGCCGGCGCCGCCAAAGGTGCCCAAGCTGCTCAGGACCTACCTGGCCATCGGCGCGCGCATTGGCGGGCCGCCAGCCTGGGACCGGGAATTCGGCACCATCGATTTCTTTACGTTTCTCGATCTGAAATTGCTCTCGGCCTCGGCGCGCAATCGCTTCCTGGCTCCGCTTACACCATGAGTTTGCGCGCCGTCCGGCGTGCTGTGACGCTGGGATTGGCCCTCTTCTACTGCTTTGGTCGCTCACTGCTCCTGCGCCTCTTTCGGCCCGACACATTGGAGCGCCGCGCCCAGTGGCTCCATGAGTCTGCCGTCTTTGTGATGCGCATCATGGGCATCCGCCTCACCGTGACCGGCAAGCCGCCGGAGAGTGGGCTGCTGGTTGCCAATCACCTGAGTTATCTCGATATCCTGGTCTTCGGCGCCGTGCTGCCTTGTTACCTGGTCTCCAAGGCAGAAATCAGCCGCTGGCCCTTCTTCGGCATTCTGGCGCGCACCGGCGGAACCCTCTTTGTCGACCGGTCGAGCCGTGTCAGCGCCGAGGCCGTGACCGATCAGATCGCCGAACGCCTCAAGGGTCCCGTTCCCGTGCTGTTCTTCCCCGAGGGCACCAGCACCGACGGCAGTCAATTGCTGCGTTTTCACTCCCGCTTCTACACTCCCGCGGTGGATGCGGGTTTGCCGGTAACCACCGCGGCCATTCGCTACGTGCCGGGGGACGGCTCCCCGGAGCGGGATCTTTGCTGGTATGGCCACGCGGCGTTTCTGCCTCACATGTGGAAGAATCTAGGCGCTCCCAACTTCTCCGCGGAGCTCACGTTTGGCGAGCCGCGCGTCTACACCAGCCGCCGCACCGCAGCCGACCAGACCTACGCGGAAATTGAGGCCATGCGCGCCGGAGGCGTTCTCACTCCTCAATAGCCTTTCCCGTGTCCGGCGATGGACCAGCTCCTGAGTTGCGGCCTGCGTTCTGCCGAGCGATGCGGCACGCACCTTCCGTCCGCCGTGCTAATCTTCGTGTGCAACATTTTCCACTGTCTTGAATGCTGCTGTTCAGCAGCAGTGTGCGCAGTGTTTAGCGCGCACAAGAAGCATTTTGGGAGACGACCATGAAAAACCGGCAATCCAATTCAACCCCTCGGTCTTCATTCAACCGGCGAGATTTTCTCAAGGTAGCCGGAGCCGCTGCGATCATGCCCGCCAGTGCATGGGGCATGGGCCGTCCTTCCGCGTCCAACCGCATCACCCTGGGCGTCATCGGATGGGGCATGATGGGGCCGGCCAACACCAAGGCATTCCTGGCTCTGGACGATTGCCAGGTCGTTGCCGCTTGCGACATCCACACCGGCCACCTGCAGGCCGCCGTAGACACCGTCAATGCGAAGTACGGAAACACGGATTGCAAGGCATATCACGACTATCGCGAACTGATAGCCCGGGACGATATTGACGCCGTGATGATCGCGGTGCCGGATCACTCGCACGCGGTGCTGGCGACTCACGCGGCAAGCCGGAAGAAGGATATCTATGGCGAGAAGCCGCTCGCCAAGACCATCGCCGAGCAGCAGGCCATCGTCCGGGCTGTTCAAAACAACAGCATCATCTGGCAGACGGGCTCATGGCAGCGTTCTCTGCCCACGTTCCACAAGGCGGCGGAGATTGTGCGCAACGGTCTCATTGGGAATGTGGTGCGGGTTGAGGTCGGCCTGCCTGGCGCACCCCACGATTTCCCCGGCACCGTGCCCGCGCTCATGCAGAAGCTGGCATCTCTGCCGGACAAGATCAACAGTCCCACCCAGATTGTCCCTGGAACCGCCGCCTGGGACATCGCCGTCACCCAGCCTCCGCCGGCGCTTGACTACGAGAATTGGATCGGCCCGTCGAGGATGGAGCCCTACATCGAGGCCCGCGTTTACCAGAACTGGCGGTGGAATTACAACACTGGCGGCGGCCAGCTTTTGGACTGGATCGGCCATCACGGCGACATCGCGCATTGGGGCCTCGGCTTCGATCTCACCGGCCCGTCTGAAATTGATGGCCAAGGCGAGTTTCCAGCGGCAAATGCTGTGTGGAACACCGCAACCAAATACAAGATCGAATGCAAGTATCGCAAGGAAGTCACCCATTATCCCGTGGATGTAGGCATCACCATTGCCGGCGGCCATCCGGAAATCGCGATGGGAACAAAATGGATTGGGACCGACGGCTGGGTCTGGGTCGATCGCGATGGATTCGACGCCTCCAACCCGGATTGGCTCAAGGGCGACTCGCTGCCCGAGGATCTCCGCAAGGTGAAGCTCTACGAGTCCCATGAGCATCGCCGCAACTTCCTTGATTGCGTCAAGTCGCGCAAGCCCACCATCGCCCCTGTCGAAACGGCGCATCACTCCACGCTTCCGGGCCATCTGGGCCTCATCTCGATGCTGGTCGGACGCAAGCTCCATTGGGATGTGGCGCAGGAGAAAATCCTCAACGATAGCGCCGCCAGCGAGCTGATGACACGCCCCTACCGCGCACCGTGGAAGCTGGCCTGAATTGGAAGGGCTACCGCCCGCCCGCCGCCGGCGCAGCCGTCGATCCCCGCACAACGAGGCTGGTCGAGACCAGAAACTCGCGCTGCATCTTCGGGTTGCCGGGGTCCTCCGCCTGCTGCCGAAGGGCCTCGAAGGCGGCGCGCGCCAGATCGGTGCGGGACAGGCGGATGGTGGTCAGCGGCGGCAGCGTGAACTCGGCGAAGTCGATGTCGTCCAGTCCGATGACCGACAGATCCTGAGGCACGCGCAGGCCCTCCATGTAGGCTGCGCGCAGCACACCGATGGCCGTCATGTCGTTGGAGCAGAGAATGGCCGTCGGCCGCGTCGCCAGCGCCTGCAACTGCCCATAGCCGGCCACGCCGCCCTTGAGCGTGTGGTCGCACTCGATGATCCACTTCTTCTGGATGGGCAGCCCCGCGCCCTCCATCGCCGTGCGAAAGTCGTTTTCGCGGGTGATGGCCGAGTGCAGCTTGTGGGGACCGGCCAGGAAAGCGATCCTGTTGTGGCCCAGCTCAACCAGATGATTCACAGCCTCACGGATGCCTGTGGTGTAGTCGAGCAGGATGGTGCTGGCCTTGGGGTCATCGAGCTTGAACTCGGCAAGCACCATGGGAATGTCGTTGTGCACCAACCGGTCCAGCACGGGCTCTTCCTCGCCGAAGGTGAGCACGGCCACGCCCTCCACCTTGCGCTCCAGCATGCGGCGAACACAGGTGGTCAGAACGGCGGCATCGCTGTTCGACGAGCTGACCAGGATCTCGTACCCGTGGGCTACCGCGATCTCTTCAAAGCTCTGGATCAGCTCCGGGAAGAACGGATTGGTAATGTTTTCAACAATGATGCCTAGAATGCGGCTGCGGCCTGAAACCAGGCTGCGCGCATGGGTATTGGGAAAGTAATTCAAATGCTCAATGGCCTGCCAGACGCGCTTTTGCAGGCGATCGCTGACGGCCGGAGAGCCGTTGATGGTTCTGGAGACTGTGGCAATGGAGACCTTCGCAAGGGCGGCGACGGTGCGAATATCGGGTGCCTTGGCGGCTGTCTTGCGCGTTCCTTTTCGAACCACGAACAGGTCCTCACCCGGATGGGATGAATGTGAGAGCAATGTTACCGCATCGGATGGGTGCTTGTGGAAGTTATGCTGCCGATTCCGTCAAACCGCGGGTACGCACTCTTCCCAATGAACAGGCTCTAGGCGTCTTCGGCAATCAGCAGCCGCAGATCGCGCAGGTTGTGGCCGGTTGGACCCGTAACCACGGAGTCGCCCAGAGCGGTGAACATGGGACAGGCGTCAAAGGCGGCCAGCGACGACTTCAGATGGAATCCGAAGGTGTGGGCTCGCGTCACCGTGGTGGGGTCCGCGACGGCCCCGGCCGACTGCGTGTTGCCATCGATGCCATCGGAGCCGGCGCTGAGCACGGTGAGCCGGTCGCCCGGATGGCCCTCCAGTTCCAACGCGCAGGCCATCACAAACTGCTGGTTGCGGCCTCCGGCGCCGGGCGTGCGGTCGATGGTGACAGTGACCTCGCCCACTGAGATCAGGCAGAGCCGCGGGTGGGTGGCGCGCAGTGCGTGGAAGCGCTCCAGCAGATAGCGGGCGGCGTCGGCATAGTCCCAGTCGTCGCAACTGTTGTCCACCACCGCGTGGTACCCGGCCTTCTCGGCCAGGGCGCGCGCGTTCTCCACCAGATCGTGGCTTGACAGCAGAATCTCGAAGACCGAATCGCGGAAGGCTTCATCCTCGCCGGACATGGAGACAGCCGAGGTGACGCGGCGTGGGGGAGTTGCCTCGGTCCACGGCATTCGAGGAAAGAAGGGCGGGTGCCAGACTTTGTTGCCGGGCGACTCGGGCATGTCTTCGCGCTCAAAGAACGCACGGACGGACGGCGGCAGCTTGGGGGCCAACGCGTACTTGGCTAGCAGCGCGCGTACGTCGGCAACGGTCGAGTGATCGGGCGAAGTAGGGCCGGACGAGAGTGCGTCCAGAGAGCGCAGCGGGACATCGGGCACAAGCAGGGAAACTTTGGCTGCTTCCGGTGCGGCCATCGCCAACCTCCCGCCCTTTACCGCGGAAAAGTGCTTGCGCAGAGTATTGACTTCGCTGATTGGCGCACCCGAGCCCACCAGCAGCTCATGAAAGGCGATGGTGTCGTCCAGCGTGATATGCGGGTCCAGCGGCAAGTCGAACATGGCCGACCCGCCGCCGGAGATGAGGAAGAAGATCAAGGTGTCTTTTCGGGTCCTCTTGAGCATGGCTAGCGCGGCGCGGGCTGCGGCGAACGATTCCTCGTTGGGCAGCGGATGGCCGCCCTCAAAGTAGCGAAAGCGCCAGTTGCGGTGCTTGGGCAACTGATTGGAACAGCAGATGCCGCGCAGGCCCTTGCGGCGGTTCATGCGCTCCAGCAAGGTATCGAGCATCGGGCTGGCGGCTTTGCCCAGCGCAATCACGAAGATGCGCTTGTAGCAGTTGAGATCGATCGTCGCCGGACCGCTGCCATCGGGCAAAAGCCGGTGCAGCCTGTGGTCCTCAAACCGGATGCGCCGGTCGAAGGCCGATGAGATGCTGCACGCTTCCAGAGCGCCGGTAAAGATTGCTATGGCCGTATTGTGCAGGGATTCCAGAGCGGCATCGCTCACCGGTGTCATGGCCGTTGCTCCTTCAGCCAACAGGCGAGCGCGTGCTGCATGGGCTCAAGTTGACCCGTAAAAAAGTGATCGGCGCGGGGAAGGAGCACCAGGCGTTTGGGTTCGGCGGCGGAGTCGAACACTTGCGCCAACTGTGCGGCAGGCGCGAATGGGTCGTGGTCCCCACTGAGAAACAGTTTGGGGGTCATGCAGTCGTGCAGAAATGGGTATTGAAAATTGCGGCCATCAGCTTGTGTGGGCAGCCCGAGTAAAGCGAGAGCACTGACGTTTACGCCTGTAGATCCTGACGCTCCTTGACTACAGCAAGCTTTGAGCGCCATCGCGGCGCCAAAGCTGAAGCCAACCACCACCAGCGGACGCTTGTATGCGTTTTCAAGCCAGTCGATCGCGGCCCGCACATCGGCGACTTCAGCCTCGCCGTCGTGTGTGCCCTGGCTCAAGCCAACGCCGCGAAAGTTGAAGCGCAATACCGGCCAGCCAAGTCCCCACTCCGGATCGTTGAGGGCTTTCATGGCGTGGTAGACCACTTTATTGTGCAATGTACCGCCGCCCTTGGGATGAGGATGACAGACCAGCGCCGCAAACGGCGCATCGGGCGCTCCTTCATTCAAGAGCGCCTCAAGCCGGCCGGCGGACCCGGTCAAATCCACACTGCGCAGCACGGCGGCCGCTGGGAGCAGGCCACCCAAACTCGGGCGTATTTGAGCGGGTGCTGTTGTAGTGGTCATACCACTATGCATTCTACGCTTTGCCAGGCGTTTTTTCATCCCAACCCCATGGCTCCTGTGCAGAGTCCCCACCCGCGTCGCCGACCCACGGTTGGATGAAACTGCGTCCCGCGCTGCCGCCGCTAACCTGCCAACTCGCTATCTCCGCTTCAGCGGAGGCTAACTCGCGGCATTTGTCTGAATACTCTCCTTGATTGTTCAACTTGCAGCAACATCCGAAGCTTGTTTCTTCTCACATTGTGGAATCCTTGCAAGATCGAAAAGGCGGCCTTTCGACTGAAAATAGGTAAGAGCAAACACCTTGTGCGATATTCTGACAACATCATGACCGTTCATCCCTTGCTCGACCTTCCCGCGGATAAACTTGATCCCATCGGGTTTACCCGCCGCTTGTGCGAAATCGAGTCCACCACCTACCACGAGGGCGCGGTAGGCGATTTTCTGGCCGAGTTTCTCGCCGGGCGTGGCTGGGCAGTCGAGAAGACCCCCGTGGAACAGCCGGCTGAGAATGCTGGCGGAGGCCCGCGCTGGAATGTTTACGCCGGTGTGGCCGGCCAGACGCCCGATCTGGTGTTTTCCACGCACATGGATACCGTTCCGCCCTATATTCCCTTCAGTGAAGATGAGGATTTCATGTACGGCCGCGGCGTCTCCGACGCCAAGGGCATCATCGCCGCCCAGGTGGCTGCCGCCGAGGCGCTTCGCGCCGAGGGATTTCGCGTTGGACTGTTGTTTGTATCCGGTGAAGAGCGCGATTCCGCCGGCGCGAAGGCGGCCAACCTGTCGCCCAAGGGCAGCCGCTTTCTCATCAATGGCGAGCCCACCGACAATCGCCTGGCGCTGGCTTCCAAGGGCGCTCTCCGCGCGGCGTTCAAGTCCACCGGAAAGATGTGCCACTCCGCCTATCCCGAACTCGGCGACAGCGCCGTCCACAAGTTAGTTGCAGTGTTGGCAAAGCTGCTGGCCCTCCCCTTGCCGACGCTTGAAGATATAGGTCCAAGCACGCTGAACATCGGCCAGATTCATGGCGGCCACGCGCCCAACGTCGTCGCCGACAAGGCCGAGGCCCAGGTGCTGGTCCGCACCGTCACCGACTCTGCCCCGGTGCGCGCCCAACTGGTCGAGGCCGCGGGCGATCTTGCCGAGGTGGAATTCACCCTCGACACTCCCTTTATCCGCATGAGGGCCATCGAAGGCCTGCCCACCATGGTCGCCAAATTCTCCACCGACATTCCGCAGTTGAGTAACTGGGGCGAGCCGCTCTTGCTGGGCCCAGGCTCCATCCACGTGGCCCACACGCCGTTTGAGAAGCTCGCCAAGAAAGAGTTGCTTGAAGCGGTCGAGTTATACATCAAGGTGGCGAAACAGTTACTTGTGTAAGTTACACAGCTTTAATAACCTTGAAGGGAGATAACATCATGAGCGCATCCATCTATGACATACCGGTGAAGAAGATCACCGGCGAAGACGCATCGTTGGCCGAGTTCAAGGGCGACGTGCTGCTGGTCGTAAACGTCGCCTCAAAGTGCGGCCTGACTCCGCAATATGAAGGCCTGGAAAAGCTGTACGAGCAATACAAGGGCCAGGGCCTGGTCATCGCCGGTTTCCCGGCCAACGACTTCAAGGCCCAGGAGCCGGGAACCAACGAGGAGATTCAGTCCTTCTGCACTTTGAACTACGGCGTGCAGTTTCCCCTCTTCGACAAGATCACCGTCGTCGGCGACCAGAAGCATCCGCTCTATGCGGCTTTGATCGCGGCGCAACCCAAGGCGGTCAGCGTATCCGAAGTTCCCTTCCGCGAAAAGCTCAAAGGCTACGGCATCGAATCCAACCCCGACCCCGAGATACTGTGGAACTTTGAGAAGTTTCTCGTCAGCCGTTCGGGCGAAGTGGTCGAGCGGTTTGCCCCCGATACCCAACCCGACGCGCCCGAACTGGTCGCGGCCATCGAGGCGGAACTGGCCAAGAGTTAGCCGGGAGCGTACCTCATCGGTGCAATCCCCGGTCTCAAAAATCCCAGGTCTCAAAATCGAGATCTGGGGCGCCCGGTCGTTTATCCTTAACCTATGCACGAGGACGCTCCCTCAACTCCCGGCAACCCCAACCAGCTGGAACACGCAGCCTCTTCCTACCTGCGCTCCGCGATGCATCAGCCCGTTCAGTGGCGTCCGTGGGGCGAGACGGCCTTCTCGCAGGCTCAATCCGAAGACAAGCCCATCCTGCTGGACATTGGGGCTGTGTGGTGCCACTGGTGCCACGTCATGGACCGGGAGTCCTACGAGAATCCGTTGATAGCCGCGCTCATCAACCAGCTTTTTATCGCCGTAAAAGTGGATCGCGACGAACGCCCCGACGTGGACTCGCGCTACCAGGCCGCGGTTTCGGCCATCAGCGGGCAGGGCGGCTGGCCGTTGACCGCGTTTCTCACTCCTGACGGCCGCCCTTATTTTGGCGGCACCTATTTCCCCCCCGGCGATCGTTACGGCCGTCCCGGCTTTGGCCGCGTGCTTGAAACCATGGCCCAGGTCTGGCGCGACCGCCGCGACGAGGCGCTCGAGTCCGCCTCAAGCGTCATGGCCGCCATCGAACAGAATGAGTCCTTCTCCGGCCGTGATGGCGAGCTCACGCTGGCCCTGGTCGACAAGATTGCCGCTGCGGCCCTCAAGCAGTTCGACCCGCGCAATGGAGGCTTCGGTTCGCAGCCCAAGTTTCCTCACCCCTCGGTGCTGGACTTGCTGCTGGAAGTGGCCATGAACCGCGACCCCGAAAAGCCTGAAACGTCTCTGGCCCGCAACGCGTTCACCACCACGCTTGAAAAGATGGCGCGCGGCGGCGTGTACGACCAGTTGGCCGGAGGCTTTCATCGCTACAGCGTCGACGAGCACTGGGTGGTTCCGCACTTCGAGAAGATGCTCTACGACAACACCGAGCTGCTGCGCAATTATGTGCACGGCTTCCAGAGCTTTGTTCGCGAGGATTTCCTGCAGACCGCGCGGGAGATCGTGGCCTGGCTCGACTGCACCATGACTGATCGCGAGCGCGGCGGCTTTTATGCCTCGCAGGACGCCGATATCGACCTCGACGACGATGGCGACTACTTTACCTGGACCCAGGACGAGGCGCGCGCCGTCCTCACCCCGGAAGAAATGGACTTTGCCGCAAGCTACTGGGACATCGGCGAGTTGGGCGACATGCATCACAACCCGGCGAAGAATGTCTTGTATGTGAATTGGACTCTGGAAGAAAAGGCCGCAAACGCAGGCGATTTGGCCCAGGGCATTGACTGGGAGGCTCTCCGCGCGCAGCGTGATTCCGCGCGCCGCAAGCTGCTTGAGGCCCGCGGTGCGCGGCCCACGCCGTTTATTGACCGCACGCTCTATACCGGTTGGAATGCGATGGCCGTGACGGCTTACCTTGAAACGGCGCGCGTGCTGCGCATGGATTCCGCCCACGAGTTCGCGCTGCGCTCTCTGGACCGGCTCCTCAACCAGGCCTGGGACGGAGCCGGGGCGCTGAGCCACGTGATCGCTTATGGCGGCGATGAGCCGCTGGCCGCGGGGACGCCGGAAAGCAAGGTTCCCGGAACGCTCGACGATTACGCCTTCACCGTTCACGCCTGCATCGATGCCTGGATTGCCACAGGAAACATGAACCTTTACCTGGCGGCTGTCAAGCTGGCCGACTCCATGATCGACCGCTTTTACGACCGCACGGCCGGAGCCTTCTACGATGCAGCCGCACCCCAGCCGGGAGCTGTCCCGCTGGGTGCTTTGGGTGCCCGCCGCAAGCCGCTGCAGGACACGCCCACCCCGGCCGGCAACCCCACCGCCGTCGCGGCCCTGTTGCGACTTGAAACCCTGAGCGGACGCCAGGAATATCGCGACGTTGCCGAAGATACGCTCGGTTCCTTTGCCGGGATCGTCGAGCACTTCGGACTCTACGCCGGAAGCTACGGACTGGCGCTCGAGCGGCTTCTGCTGCCTCCCGTGCAGGTCGTCGTCGTGGGTTCAGGCCCTGAGGCTGCGCGCCTTGAGGCTGTGGCCATCGCCCGCTTCCGCGTCAACAAGACGGTCTTGCGGATCGCTCCCGACCGGCTCGTTCCAGGGGGGCTTCCTGAGGCACTGGCAGAAATGCTGCTCAATGTCCCGCCGCCGGCCGGAGCGGAAGTATGGGCCCGCGTTTGCCTTGGCCATACCTGCTTTCCGCCGATTACCGACGCGGAGGCCCTGCTGGAAGCCCTCGAGCGTGCCGTCTGACCGCGCCGTCTCATTGTAGAGTCCCTGCACTGGGCCATCTTCTCAAAAACTCCAAAGCAGACTTTTCTCATGCGGCGTAGAGTATTCTGTGGACTAATTCGCAGATGCAAGTCTAAGAGAAGATTCTAACTTTCTTTCGAATCTGCCGATGAATCTGGAGCGGGGGAATGGTCTCGCGCAAGGTCTAACTTGCTACGGTTCGGTTCAATTCGGATATTGGCTGGTTGGCTGGCGTTCGCGGCAGCCATTCAAGCGCAGCAGTATGATTTTCGTGCCTATCGGCAGGCCGAAGGGCTCGAGAACCTTGCGGTCAATGCGTTGACCACAGACCGCTCCGGGTTTCTGTGGGTGGCCACGGAGAACGGCGTCTACCGGTTTCTTGGCGCCCGGTTTGAGCAGTATGGCCAGGAGCAGGGGATTGCCGAACGCGATGTCCAGGACATCTACGCGGACCCGGGCGGCATAATCTGGGCGGGCACGGACGCGAATTTGTACCGTTGGGACGGCCACCGCTTCGTCGCTGTCGGCAAGAATCCAATTCAAGTCTCCGGCGCCCAGCATTTGGCCGCCGAAGATGCGCGCCACCTGCTGGTCGTGGATCAGCGCCGCCTTTACCGGTTGGAGCACGACGCCGAGGGAAGGATGCTCTCCTATGCCCCGGTATTTTCTGGCGAAACGCTCGCCTCCATCCCGGCCCTGAGCCAACTCTCCAGTGTGAGCGTTCCCGGCGGCCAGACCATCTGGATGGGCTGCGGAAAGGAGCTATGTTCCTGGGCCCACGGGGTCAACGGGCGCGAGGGTGCGGTCGCGCAATGGGGAACGGACAAGGGCGTCCCCGAGAATGTCTGGCGTTGCGTCGTTTTGGATCACGCGGGCGCCTACTGGGCCGCGGGCCAGTTGCATCCCATCGTGGTCCTCACGCGCGGAGCCACCCGCTTCGTCGATCGCAGTGTTCCCGGCCCCGACCCGGACATTGTTTACCAGCACACTGCCCTGGTCGAAGACCGGGAGGGCCGGGTGACGGCGTCCACTGCGGAGGGGTTTGCTCGCTGGGAGGGACTAAAGTGGCGGCAGATCGGTTCTGACAACGGATTGCACACCGGCCACATCACCAGCATGGCTTTCGATGCGGCAGGTGACCTGTGGCTGGGCGGATTCGGACACGGGCTCTACCACTGGATCGGCGGAGAAGACTGGGAAGGCTGGACCGACCTCGGTGGGTTGCCAAGTGCAAACATCTTGTCCGCCTTCCCCATCCGCGAGGATCGCGTGTTGGTGGGAACTGAGAAGGGACCAGCTTGGGTGGACCCCCGCAGCGGATCGGCAGGGCCGCTCTTCTCCGGTCACAAGTGGACCTATGGACAGGTCAGCGGCATCGGCGCAAATCGTGACGGTTCCGTCTGGGCCGGAACCTTTTCCGGCGCCATACTCCGCATCGATCCCAAGACCGGTCGCGTGGACGAGACCGCAAAGCTGCCGGTACTGATCGTGGGCGCCGTCGAGGACCCAGCCGGGCGAATTTTCTTTTCCACGGCCGGCGGAATCTACATGCGCGAAGCTGGGGCTATGAACGCTCCGCCGCACCGGATTCCCGCTGCGGACGCTCTGGTCGGAGAATCCACCAGGGTCGATGCCAGTTGTGCAGCGCCCAACGGCGCCGTGTGGTTCCTGGCCAATGGCAAACTGTTTCGCGAACAGGATAGTCGTTGGACGGCTCCGCCGATCGACGGCCTCCCCAAACTGGGAGGACCGCTGCTCGATCTGGCGTGTGGCGCGGATGGCGCCTTGTGGGCGACCGGGCAGTTGACCGGAACATGGCGCTTGACGCCAAGCGGCTCAGGAATCACGGCCTGGCAGTTGCTGCTTCCCGCGGAGTTTCAAGCGCTGGCGCCTCTGTCCGTCCTGACGGATCGCCGCGGCTGGGTTTGGCTGGGGACCGATTGGGGCCTGGTGGTGTGGAACGGCCGGGAATGGCGCCACCTGACGCAGGAGAGCGGCCTGATCTGGAATGACATGAACAAGGGAATACTGACCAACGGGCTGGACGGCACCGTATGGGTGGAAACCAGTGGCGGCCTGGCCCAACTGGTGCATCCCGAGCGGATCTTCGATCCCCAGCCCCTGGCGGTCTCGATTACCGGCATGGAGCGCGGCGATCAGGTCTACCCGGCTGCGCAGCAGATTACGCTGCCGTGGGCATCTTTGCCGCTGCGGTTCCAAATCTCCTCGCCTGCCATGCGCGACCGTGGCGATCTTGCGTTTGTGTATCGCATGGAGGGACTGCAACCGGACTGGACCGAAAGCCGCGATGGCGTGGCTGTCTTCTCCGCTCTGCCGCCGGGGAAATACACATTCATGGCCATGGCTCGCAATTTGGGCCTGAATGCCTCTTCCGCCACCGTCAAAGTGCAAGTCCAGATCCTCCCGCCATGGTGGAGGAGCGACTGGTTCTATGGTCTGTGCGGCTTGGCCCTCTTGGCTCTGCTGGCAGCCGCCGACAGGCTGCGCGCGCGGAATATGCGGCAAAGAAGCCGGGAACTGGAAACACTCGTCGGCGAGCGAACGCGGGAACTCGAGGAGAGCCGCGAGCAGTTGAGCCTCCAGGCGACCCACGACGGGCTCACCGGAATGCTCAATCGCGTCGCTATCCTGCGTGCGCTGGCGACCGAGATGGAACGTACCCGAAGGGAGGGCAAAGCGCTGGTTGTGGCCTTAGCCGACCTGGATCACTTCAAGAACGTCAACGATGAGCGTGGACACCAGGCCGGCGATGAGGCGCTGTGTTGCTTCGCCGCTGCCGTTCGTGCCGCAATTCGCTCCTATGACAACGCAGGGCGCTATGGTGGTGAGGAGTTCCTGATGATTCTCACCATTGTTCCGCCGGACGCGGCGGAACTGAGATTGGCAAGACTCCATGCTTCGGTCTCCGAGCTGGAGGTCCGCGTTCAAGATGATGCGTTCACGATCAACTGCAGCATCGGCGCGACAGTCTTTAACCCATCCTCCGGGTCGCCAAGCCCGGAGTCTTTGCTCGCCACCGCCGACCAGGCCTTGTACTCCGCCAAAGCCGAGGGCCGCAACCGGGTTGTTTTCCGCCCGTCGAGTGGCCTGAATCCCGTTCGTGGCGACCAGGCCGCTACCTCCGCCAAAGCCCCTTCAGCCGATTGAGCGCCCTGCCCCCTACGCGCCGCTGAACGGACTCCCATCCTGCGGCTTGAGCGTGGTTGGGTCGGTCTGGGGAACGGCCTCCGAGCCTGGCCGATTGCCCCCCCTCACAGCCTTTCCGGAAAATGTACTGAAGACCCGGTTGGGGTCGCCGGGCAGCAGGCCGTTCTCTTCGAGGGCAAGGCGGACCCGGCGGCGAAACTCCCGAACCGGGGCGTACTGCCGGGTTGCCAGCGTCTTGAAGACCACGGGAAAGATGACTTCAGACCCCTTCACGGAATCCACACCCAGAATCTGAGGATCGGCGACAAAGACCTCGCGGAATTCCTCACTGTTGCGTATATCCATGGCAATTCCCTTCAGCAGTTTCAGCACCACGTCGGGATTTGCCGAGTAGTCCACGCTCACATTGACCGTTGCTACCGAATAGTTCGCGCTCAGGTTGGCCACCGTCGTGATCTGCGAGTTGGGAATGATGTAGAGCGTTCCGTCCGCATCGCGAACGGAGGTCTTGCGCAGGGTCATCTCCTCCACGGTGCCGGACAAACCGGCCAGCCGCACCGTGTCGCCCACGTTGAACTGGTCCTCGATCAAGATCATGATCCCGTTCAGCACGTCCTTGACGATATTCTGAGCGGCCAGTCCGATGGCAATTCCGGCAACCCCTGCTGAGGCCAATAGAGGAGCAACATTCACCCCCAGGGCATACAGAAACTGCAACCCGGTGATCAGGCCGATGATGGCAAACCCCGTGGCGCGGACAATTCCGGCCACCGTTTTCACCTGCGCAATGCGGTCCGGACTGGCCGAGTGCCGCTCCGCCACGCGCGTCATGTGGAAGGTGATCAGTCGCAGTATCCGGCTGAGCAGAAAGGCGATAACCGCAATGACGATCAGGTGCGGCAGCCGTGTGCGGATGAACTCCTGGGTGTCGACCACCCACTCGTCCAGCACCTTGCCCAGAAACCGTCCCTCCGCAAACAAGCCCGTTCTTGACGCCAACAAAAATGGATGCATCCCAAACTCCTGGTTCTAGACTAGACTGTCCGCAGGCAGCGCCGGGATGGCCGGCCAACTCCAATTCGGTTACCGAGCCGCTCTCCCCAGCCCAGTTGCCGGACAACGCAGGAGGTTACCCCATGAGAATTCAGCGATTCCACACAACCCAGAACCCGCGTTTGTCGCCGAAGAGGGCGCTATGGTTTGGCATCTTTGCAGCCTTGACCTCCATTGCACTCGCACCGGTTGTCGGCCAGGGTCTGCTGCAGAACACCTATCCCCATCTTCCGCCCGAACTCAACCGCATTCCCGATACCAATCAGCAGAACGACATTAACGCGCAGAACGCCCAGAAAGAAAGCTTCGAGGCGGCCAATGCCGCACGCAAGAAGCAGATTGCCGAAGATAGCGCAAAGCTGCTCAAGCTGGCCACCGATCTGAAGGCCGAGGTGGACAAGACCACCAAGGATACGCTCTCGATGAATGTAATCCGCAAGGCCGACGAGATCGAGAAACTGGCCCATGATGTAAAGGAAAAGATGAAGCTCACGGTGGGCCCTGGCTGAAACGATTGCTCGTTTCGTGTGCGGCAAGCATGTTGAGTCCTCCATCGGCGTTGCCAACCAACGGAGGGATGAAACGGCGTCTAGCGCTGCCGCTAACCTGCCAACTTGCTATCCCCGCTTCAGCTGAGGCTAACTCGCTGCTTTTGCCTGAACACGCTGTTTCCGTGTAGATAGTTGAACTCGCAGCACGATTGGAATCTTGTTTCTTGCTAGTTTCTTAGAGGATGAAAGGCGATGATTACCTGCCCATTTCTATCATCGAGCCGCACCTCAAACCGGGGCCCCCAGCGACAGGTCTCGGTCGCTGGGGTGGTAAGCCGGGTGGTAAACCGGGGCCCCCAAACTGCGCGCCAGGTGCTTTGCCTCGCGCTGCTGCTCGCGGTGCCGGGTGGTGCACAGAGCGGGCCCCCGGACCCGCATGGTCAGTTTTCTCAGCCGCTCGCCCAACAACCCAGTTCTGAACCCGGCATCGGTGCTGGCGACCCCGTTTGGGAAGCAAAGCGGCTGCGCATGATGAATGCCGACCGGCAGAAGTCGATGGTCGCCGATGCCAACAGGCTGCTCAAGCTGGTTCAGGAATTGGATGCCCAGGTAACCAGTGCGAACCCCGGCTCGCTCAATGCGGATCAGCTTCGCAGGCTCGCGGAGATTGAGAAACTGGCGCACAGCGTGAAGGACAAGATGCGCACATCCCTGGCGGCAACGCCTGTCTATCGGCCCGAGCTTTCTCCCATGATTCGATAGCGCCCGCGGTCCCCATCCGGGGCCAAAGCCGCTGTCGAATTCGCCGCTGTTCGATTACGGGAAGGGTTGTTACAATCAGGGTTGGCATTTTTTTGGAATCGGTGTTTTGGGGAGTGACGGGAATGGAACTGGCAGCTTCCAGAGCTTGCGAGCCCGAGTCGGCTGCCGTCTCAGGGTGCCAGGGCTCTCAACGGATGGTCGAAATCTACCGGCTGATGTACCTCTCCCGCTGCGTGGACGACCGCGAAATCCTGCTCAAACGGCAGCAAAAGGTCTACTTCCAGATTTCGGCCGCGGGCCACGAGGCGCTGCAGGTGGGCGCTGCCTTGGCGCTCCGTCCCGGATACGACTGGTTTTTCCCCTACTATCGCGACCGTGCTCTCTGCCTGGCGCTGGGCGTCACGCCCGCTGACATGTTGCTGCAGGCCGTCGGTGCAGCCACCGATCCAGCCAGCGGCGGCCGCCAGATGCCCACCCACTGGAGCAGCCGTCCGCTCCACATCGTCAGCACTTCCTCCTCCACCACCACGCAACTGCTCCATGCCGTAGGCTGCGCGGAGGCCGGCCGCTATTTCAGCCGCCATCCTGAAGCCGCCGCCAAGCCCGAGGCGGCCGCCATCGCAGCCGACTACCGCGCCTTCCATGACGTGGAATTTCACGGCGACGAAGTCGTCTTCACCTCGCTGGGCGAGGGTTCAACCTCCCAGGGAGAGTTCTGGGAGGCGCTCAATACCGCTTCCAACCAGAAGCTCCCTGTCATTTTCTGTGTGGAAGACAACGGCTACGCCATCAGCGTCCCGGTCGAAGTGAACACGCCCGGCGGAAACATCTCCAAGCTGGTGGCCAACTTCCCCAACTTCCACTTTGCTGAGGTGGACGGCACCGATCCCGAGGCCTGCCTGCTCGCTTTCCAGGCTGCTGCGGCCCACTGCCGCGCCGGGCTTGGGCCTGCCTTTGTCCACGGCCACGTGGTGCGCCCCTATTCGCACGCATTTTCCGACGACGACAAGCATTATCGTTCCACCGCCGAGCGCGAGGCCGACTCCTTGCGCGACCCCCTGGCCAAGATGCAGATGCGCCTCTTGCGCGAGGGGATTCTGACCGAGAGCGAAATCAACGCGCTGGAGCAGTCCCTCGACCATGCAGCCGCCGAAGCCGCCGAGCGCGCCCTTGAAGCGCCGCTGCCCAAGGTGGCGGAAATCACCCGCCATGTCTACTCCGAGGACCTCGACCCAACCAACGTGAATTTCGCCACCGAGCAGATTCAACCGCAAGTCGAAGGTTCCAGCCTCGCTGGCGGCGGCGTTACCGGCCGCTCCAAGGCGGGTGGCCCGCGCACCATGGCCGATCTCATCAACGCCTGCCTCCACGACGAGATGCGCCGCGATCCACGCATCGTCGTCTATGGCGAGGACGTAGCCGACGCCAGCCGCGCCCACGCCCTCGAAGAAGTCGAAGGCAAGGGCGGCGTCTTCAAGCTCACCGCCGGCCTCCAGACTGAGTTCGGTTCCGAGCGCGTCTTCAACTCACCGCTCGCTGAAGCCAATATCGTAGGCCGGGCCATCGGCTACGCTGCCCGCGGCATGAAGCCCGTCGTCGAGATTCAGTTCTTCGACTACATCTGGCCGGCCATGCACCAGATTCGCAACGAGCTCGCCCTGATGCGCTGGCGCTCCAACGGCACATGGGCCTCTCCGGCGGTGATTCGTGTACCCATCGGCGGCTACCTCACCGGCGGCTCCATCTACCACTCGCAGTCGGGCGAGAGCATCTTTACCCACACTCCCGGCCTCCGCGTCGTCTTCCCCTCCAACGCGCTCGACGCCAACGGCCTGCTCCGCACCGCCATCCGCTGCGACGATCCGGTCCTGTTTCTCGAGCACAAGCGCCTCTACCGCGAAACCCACGGCCGCGCCCCCTATCCCGGCCCCGAGTTCGCCATCCCCTTCGGCAAGGCCAAAATCGTCCGCCCCGGCGTCGACATCACGCTCGTCACCTATGGCGCCCTTGTGCCCCGTGCCATGCAGGCCGCGCAAAAGGCTCAGCGTCAAGGAATCGACGTTGAAATCCTCGACCTGCGCACCCTCAATCCCTACGACTGGGAAGCCATCGCCACCAGCATCCGCAAGACCAGCCGCGTCATCGTGGCCCATGAAGACATGCTCAGTTGGGGCTATGGCGCAGAGATCGCCGCCCGCATCGCCGACGAGCTCTTCGACACCCTCGACGCCCCCGTCCGCCGCATCGGCTCCATGGACACCTTCGTCGCCTACCAGCCCGTCCTGGAGGACGCCATCCTCCCCCAGCCCGAGACCATCCTCAAAGCCATCGTCGACCTCAAAGCCTACTAAACCGGTTTCGCCGATAACGCAAAGTCATGGGCGCCATGGGTGCCCCATCCAAGCTGCCTTTGGCTTGGGTGGGATAGATCCACCTATCTAAAGCCCTTTATTGTCTTTGATCGGAGCCGAAGGACCTGCATTTGTCTTTCGTCGAAAGCCTCCTGATCGAAGCCGCATTGGACCTGCATTTCCTTTTCACGAAATACCCGGCCCTCCTTCAACAGTGCAACTTGTGGTAAAAATACATAGCTCTGAATTTCCTTCAAGAAGTGCCCAATTCATCCGTTGCTGAAGGGACCCCGGTTTGCGAAACCTCCAACTCCTGCCTCTTGCATTGTGTCTGGGCGTTCACGCAGCCTGGCCGGCGCCTCCGAAAAGTTCGCCCCCAACTGAGCTGACAGTGGTCGTCGTCAACGCACATGCTGACCCCTCCAAGCCTGTTGAGGGGGTACGCGTCTCGTTGAGCTTTGTAGCCGGCGCAGAGAAAGTAGTCGACTCCCGCGATGCCACCAACCGCTCGGGCCAGGCCTTGCTCCTCGTCTCTCCTGAAGCTGTCCAGCGCGGCAACCTGCGCATTGAAATCACTGGCGTTACCGGCCTCGTCGTCTTCGAACCGGCAGACGGTCAGTTGAACGGACTACCCGCCACCATCACCATCAAAATGCTCCCACAGGGGTCGCTCGCGCTGCTCGGACCCACGCAGATCGAGGCCATGCTCCATCGCCTGTCGCTTCAGAATAAGCACCTCGAACAGGAGAACCGCGTAGTCAAAGGAGAACTTGCCGCAGCGCAAGGCCAGAAGCCGGATGACCTGGCGCAGGCCATGACGGAGTGGGCCACGGCGAACGGCTTTGCAGCCGCGGATGCCGACAAGAGAATTCAGGAATGGGCAAAAGAGATCCAGACGCGCAAGGATCAGGCCACCGCCGAGCAGCAGGAACTCGCCGAGCTGGCCCTCAAGCACTATGCCGTCGCCGCTCCGATGTTTCATAAAGATGCCACGGACCGATTCGCCGCCTTGAGGGAAAAGCAGCAGAGAGATCGCGAGGAGGACAGAAAGGAGTTTCAGGCCGCCGTCGACAAACAATACCAGAGCGCCAATGCATACCAGTTGGCCTCACAGTATCATCAGGCAACCCAGGTTCTTGAGGACACACGCGACGAGGCTGCCGAGCAACACCGCATCTCTCCGGAAGACCCCGCCTATCGCAGCATCTGGCTGGATACCGTTCTCCGTTTAGCCGACGCGCGTAAGGCTGAGGGCGCCTCCGGTAAGGCCAGCGAAAGTGCGGCGTTATTAGCCCAGTCGATCAAGGACTACCGCGAACTACTAAAGGAGAGGTCTGCGCAGGCGGAGAGACAGGACTGGGCCAGGGCTCAGACCAATCTGGGGCTAGCTCTCTCGGATCAGGGAGAGCGGAGCAGCGGGTCAGAGGCGACGAGTTTGTTCGCCCAGGCAGTCGAAGCCTACCGGGCGGCGCTGGGGGTTTATACCAAGGCTGACCTGCCCCAGGGCTGGGCAATGACACAGAGCAATCTGGGAATCGCTCTCTGGGATCAGGGGACGCGGACCAGCGGGGCGCAGGCGACGGAATTGTTGGCCCAGTCAGTCGAAGCCTACCGGGCGGCGCTGGAGGTTTATACCAAGGCAGACCTGCCCCAGGACTGGGCAATGACACAGAACAATTTGGGAATCGCTCTCTGGGATCAGGGGGAGCGAAGCAGCG
>PLFY01000070.1 GCA_003138365.1 Acidobacteriaceae bacterium | reverse complement strand
GAAGATTGTGTTGAGGGCTTTGCGGTTTGACTCGATGGAGGCTGGGGTCGCAGGAGGGCTGACCGGGGCTTGCGGGCGCAGCGCAGGCGCGAAGAGCAAGAGCAGGAGAAGGGAGACGGCCGGAACGGGGAGATTGAATCTTCTCAACGGAGCGGGGCCTCTGGATGAGACTTTAGACGAAATTGTCATCCAGTCGAGTTTAGAGCACGAGGGCGGGAGGGCGGGGATGGGTGCATGGCCTCCCACCCTTCGCCAGGAAAAACGCGGAGGATGGGGCACGCGGCCTACCTCGAATGTGCCGCGCAATTCGGGTCGGCAATCTCGACGCGGCGATTCTTCGCTCGGCCCGCGTCGGTTGCGTTATCTGCAATCGGCCTGGTCTTGCCAAAGCCTTTGGCTGTAAGCCGGTCGCCGGCGATCCCATGCTGTGTGAGCCAGGTGACGATCGCCTTGGCGCGCGCTTCAGAGAGCGTTTGATTGTAGGCATCGCCGCCAACGTTGTCCGTGTGTCCCTGGACCTCGATCTTCTGCGTGGGATTCTTCTTCAACAGATCCAGAATCTGCTGCAACACCGGATCGCTGGCAGGTTGAAGCGTGGACTTGTTGAAGTCGAAAAGCACGCCGTAGACAGCTACGTGGCAGTTGGTCTTAAGGTTGCTGCCCATGTCTTTGTTCACGGCGCCGGCATCGGCGACACGAATGTCGAAGGTGTCATTTTTGTGGAGAGACGCCCACAGGTTACGGCCATTCTTGGTGAAATGCGCCGAGATGATCACATCAGCTCCCATGCGTTCATCGACAATTGTCCAGCCAGCCGCGGTCAGCGCGTCGTGATATGCGACGCGGAAGAGCGGATTGGAGAGTCCATCTCGCGGTGCGTAATATGCCTTGATGATCGAGCCGGAAGCTACCAGCTCCGGCTCATTTGCACCCTTGATTGCGACATAAAACGGCGCAGGGTCCGGTGCGCTGCTTCTGAACCGGGACCCCGGCAGCGGGCCCAGCCAGGGAAAATCGCCCGCAATAGGATTAACTGGTTCAGGCTTTGTGGATGGCGCCGTCAGCGTGAACTTGAAAGGCATTGGCGCAACCTCAATCATGTCCACTCCAGCGCGTTCCGGGTCGCCGGGGCCGGTTGTGGCCCATGCCTCCACCCCGTCTTTCTGATAGTGGAGAAACAATTCGATTCCTCCTGCGGACCACTCATGCACTGCGGTCCATCCGTTGGCAAGGAAGGCCGGCTTGATAATGGCCCAAATCGCATCCTGCTTGATGGCGCCGGGAACGATGACGGGAAACTGCCAATGCTTTCCACGCAGCACCTTTCCGATCCCGTTGCCTCCCCGGTCCCCATCCGGCATCTGCATTTCGGTCCAGGGCTCGTAGGTGATGCGGTACGGCTTGCCTAGCTTGTTAAGGAAGCTGAGCTCGGCCGGGAGCGGCTGCTCCTGCGCCAGGAGCGGAAGGGCGGTGAAAGCAAGCAACGCGGTAATGACCGCGAAGCGCAGACGGGACGCGCCCGCCCCAGAGAGCGACACAGCAGGTTGGCGCATGTGCACCTCAGAACCTTCGCAGGGTAACATACGGAGGGCATTTGTCATTTTTTTCTTGCAGTTGCGCCCAATTCGATTTGTAACAGCAGGTCGGCCAGTGTTCGCCGATCTGCCTGGGCATGACCTTGGGTTGACGGTAACCGGCCAATGCGCTCATCGAGCGCGACTTCGTCGCGCCGATTGATTTTCAAGGTGGGTGGGGCGCGTTGTGGCACGGTTGAAACCGCGCCCTTTCAAAGCGACGAAAGACGAATGCAGGTCCTTCGGCTCCGCTGAAAAGCGCTTCGCTCGGGATGACCGCCTCTTATATGTTGCTCAGGATGACAGACAGTTTTGATCAGTGGGCGAGGATGGTTTCGTTGCCCAGGATGCGGTAGAGGGTGGAGCGGGAGATGCAGAGCTGGCGGGCGGCGCGGAGCTTGTTGCCGCGGTTGAGGTCGAGGACGTATTGGACGTGGTGGCGAATCATGGCGTCGAGCGAGAGGTTGTCGGTTTGGCTGGCAGAGTGGAGGTCGGGCAACATGCCGAGTTGCATTTCAGGGGTGATGGGGAGGGCGAGGTCATCGGGGCGGATAACGCCGTTTTCAGCTTCGAGGAGGGCGGTTTCGAGGACGGAGGCGAGCTCGCGGACGTTGCCGGGCCAGTTGTGCTGGAGGAGCCGCGCGAGCGTGCCGGGGCCGAGGATGACGGGGCGCTGCTGATAGCGGAGGCAGATGCGGTCGAGCAGGGACTGGGCGAGGGAGGCGATGTCTTCACGGCGCTGGCGCAAGGGGGGAATGGCGAAGCGGACGGCGGTGAGGCGGAAGGCGAGGTCGGGCAAGAGCATTCCCTGACCGGCCATTTGGCGAAGCGGGGTCTGCGAGGAGGCGAGCAGAACGGCGCGGCCCGGGGGACGGTCCTGGAGGCCTTTGAGGACTCCGAGCAAAAGGCCCTGGCCTGGAGGGGCGAGGAGGTCGACGCGATCGAGATAGGTGAAGCCGCCGAGGGTGGCGGGATCGGCGTCGGAGACCAGCCATTCGCGGGCGTCGCGGCGCTGGAATGTGGAGCCGGCGAGTGGGGAGCGGCTGAAGAGATAGCGAGCCAGGGTTTGCTTGCCGGAGCCGGGCTCGCCTTCGAGGGCGGCGACCTGGACATGAGGGGCGGCCATTTCGGCCTGGAGGATGAGCTTGCGCCAGGCGGCGCTGATGCCGACCAGGTGGGCGGCCTGCGGGGAGTCTACATCCACGAGGGTGAGGCCGGAGACGGACGGCTGGAATTGGGAGGCGCTCTGCATGGATCTCAACGTGGCTCGCCTCCCTGGCCCCGGCGTACCCTAGCGGGCCAACATAGGTCTTATCGGCGGTTGAGCGGAAAGCATGAACCGGAGAGGTTGGAGTTCTCTCCGGCTCGGGTGGGTGGCAACGTTTTGTGTTTTGTAGGTCTTGACGGGGGTTTAGCGGAAGCGCTTGGAGGGCTCGTCGGAGAAGATCTCACCGTCGCGGATATGGACAATGCGATGGGCATAGTCGGCGATTTCGGGCTCATGGGTGACGAGCACGATGGTGTTGCCGTTGGCGTGCAAGGTGTCAAGCAGGGCCATGATTTCGAGGCCGGTCTTGGAGTCGAGGTTTCCGGTGGGCTCGTCGGCGAGGATGATGGAGGGCCGGTTGACCAGGGCGCGGGCGATGGCCACACGCTGGCGCTGGCCGCCGGAGAGCTCGTTGGGCTTGTGGTTCATGCGCGATTCGAGGCCGACATCGGTGAGCGATTCCTTGGCGCGGGCGATGCGGGCGGCCGCGGGTGTGCCGTTATAGATCAATGGCAACTCGACGTTGTGGAGGGAAGTGGCGCGGGCGAGCAGATTGAAGGTCTGAAAGACGAAGCCGATCTCCTTGTTGCGGATGCGGGCGAGCTGGTCGTCGTCCAGCTCGCTGACCAACTGGCCGTTGAGCCAGTATTTGCCCTTGGAAGGGGTGTCAAGGCAGCCGATGAGGTTCATGAGCGTGGACTTGCCGGAGCCTGAGGGGCCCATGATGGCGACATACTCGTTGTGCTTGATGCGCATGGAGACGCCGCGCAGGGCCTGCACCTGCTGCTCGGAGCCCATATCGTAGGTGCGCCACAGATCCTCGACGACGATGACATCGCCTTGCGGCTTAGCCGCCGATTGCACACGTTCTTCGCTGCCGATGCTGTCCAGAGCCATCCGATTCTCATCCTTTGCGTGTTGCAAGCGATTTGACGATTTGCTGCCGTTAAGAGTTCCCGCCGGCCTCCGGTGCAACCGGTTTGACGGTGTCCCGCTTCACCAGTGCATTGTTCTTCAAGCCGCGGAGCGTTTTGTATGGGCCGGTCACGATCTCCTGCCCCTCGGTAAGGCCAGACAGCACCTCGATGTCGGTGGCGCCGGTGATGCCGGTGGTGACGGGGACGAACTTGGCCCGGAGCTTTCCTTTTGCGTCCTTATTGACGACAAATACACCCTGAATCAACGGGGTCTTCGTTGCGGAAGAGGCCGCCGCCGCGGGAGAACTGGATGCGGCCTGCACGCCGCCCTGGGTTTTGGGTTTGTCGTCATCCGGGTTGTGCATGGTGAGCGCCTGGATGGGCAGGGAGAGCACGCCTATCTTGTGCGCCGTGGTGATTTTGGCGGTGGTGGAGAGTCCTGGGCGCAGGTCGCTGGTCGGGGCGTCGAGGGTCACCACAACCTTGAAGTCCTTGGCCTCTTCTGTCCCGGAGGTCGATTGCGAAGTGGCAATGCCGGTGGAGCGCAGCAGCGCCTGGTCGCCGACCAAGGTGACGTGTCCCTTGAATACCTTTCCGGGCAAAGCGTCCACGGTCACATCGGCTGGTTGTCCCAACTGAATGTTCACGATGTCGGTTTCGTCCACCTTGACCTCGGCGGTGACCACACTCATATCGGCGAGGGTCATGAACGTGGAACCCTCGGTGTTCTGGATGCCTTCGACGACGGTCTCGCCTTCACGGACCGGCTCGTTGGTGACGATGCCGTCAAACGGTGCGACGGCCATGGTCAGGTCGAGGGCATTTTGGAAGGAACGCAGGCTGGCTACCTGGGTTCCCAGGTGACCGCGCATGGAATCGGTCTGCGCCTTGGCCTGGTTGAGGCCAGCGACGGCCTGCGCCACGGATGCGACATCGGTGTCATAGGCGGCCTTTTTGGCGTCGAAGTCCTGCTTGGCCATGATCCCGGCCTGGAAAAGGCCCTGCGCACGCTCCCAATCGAGACGCTTCTGTTCCAGATCGGCCTTGGCGTGATCGACGTTGGCCTCGGCGGTCTTCTCCGCCGCAATGTAGGAGGCAATATCGGTCTTGGCTGCGGCGATGGTAGCCTGCTGGCCGGCGACATTTGCTTCCTGTTGAACATTCTCGATGGTTGCGACCGTCTCGCCCTTCTTTACAGCGTCGCCCTCCTTGACGTAGAGGTGGGTGACGCGGCCCATGGCGGTGGCGCCGAGGTTGACGTAGGTCTTGGCCTTGATCTGGCCGGTGCCGCTGACCACCGTGGCCAATTCCTGCTTAGAGATCTTGGCGGTCAAAACCTTGGTATAGCCGGACTGCTGATGGTAGATGAAAAAAACCACAAGTCCGGCGGTAACCAGGACGGCGAGAGCAATTAAGAGAATTTTCTTCATGGGCGGTTCGTGCTCCAGATCTCTCCAATTTCAGTGTACGCAATTGTCGCCGGTATGGTTCCAGATGGCAGCAAAATCGATTGCGCATTGGCCGGGACGGCAGGAGGCTTCCGACGGACACCGGGTGGGCGGTTCTCGATGAGATCCCAGCGGGGGCGACCCCGGCGGGTGAAGACCGCGGAGGCGCCATCGAATGTTGCTCCTTCAGTATTATGAAACATCTTGTCTGGTTTTAGGACGGCTAAACGGCACGGCTGGTTTCAAAGCCTCTTGCAAGTGGAGATCTGACCCGATCTTTTGCGTTTTTTGGGGTTACATTCACGGCCATTTCGCGTCCAAAGGGCAGCCAACTCCATACGGATTGTTGCTCAGCCTCACCGGGACCCGTAGAATAAAGGTTCGCAGGAGTTTTGAAGGCAATGACGCTTAACGGTCGTAGTTTTCTGTTTGCCGCACTGGGTTGCGGCCTCGTTTTCATCCCCGCTGTTGGGCTTTTGGCCCAGCAGACGGCCAATCCTTCCGCATCGGCCCAACAACAGGCTCAACCGGCTTCCAGCCAGGGCCAGGAACCGGACCCGCTGAAGCGCGAGCGCTCCGACAAGGAGAAGTTCGCCGCCCAGAAGGCGGTACGGCAGGAGTTGAAGGGCGCCTACAAGACCTGGCTGAATCAGGATGTGCTCTGGATCATCACCGACGAGGAGGCCAAATCCTTCAAGAACCTGAGCAACGATGAGGAGCGGGACGCGTTCATTGAGCAGTTCTGGCTGCGCCGCAACCCCAATCCAGACTCGCCGGAAAACGAATTCCGCGAGGAGCATTACCGCCGCATCGCTTACGCGAATGAACACTTTGCCGCGGGCAAGCCGGGCTGGAAGACGGATCGCGGCCACATCTACATCTCCTTCGGCAAGCCGGACTCGATCGATTCACACCCCTCCGGCGGCAGCTACAACCGGCCTATGGATGAAGGCGGCGGCGAGACCTCAACCTTCCCCTTCGAGACCTGGCACTACCGGTACCTGGAGGGCGTCGGGGAGAACATCGACCTGGAGTTTGTCGATTCATGCCAGTGCGGCGACTACCACTACACCATCGATCGCAGTGAGAAGGATGCGCTGCTGCATGTGCCCGGAGCCGGGCAAACCGAGTACGAACAGATGGGCATGGCCAAGAAGGCTGACCGGTTCAAAGGCGGAATGGAGAATCTGGGCACCGGTCCGATGTCGTCCTCGCAGCAGTCTAAAGAGTTCGATCGCATTGAGCAGGCGGCCAAGCTGTTCGCTCCGCCGCCCATCAAATTCACCGACCTTGACAACTTTATCTCTGAGCACAAGCTGCTCACCGGGCCTCCGTTTCCCTTTGACGTCCGGACGGACTTCATCAAGGTAACGGATAGCACGGTTCTGGTACCCATCACCGTGCAGTTGAAGAACCGCGACATCACCTTTGTGACCAAGGACGGCGTGTCCAAGGGGGTGGTGAACATTCTGATCAAGGTGACCACTCTCACCCACAAAACGGTGCAGAGCCAGGAGGACACGGTCTCAGTGGAGCAGCCCGCCGAACTGCTGGAGAAAAGCCTGAATCATCAATCGGTCTACTGGAAGGCTCTTCCCCTGCTCCCGGGCCTCTACCGTCTGGACATTGCCATCAAGGACGTGAACAACCCGGACCATGTCGGGCTCTATGGCCGCAGTCTTAACGTGCCCACGTACAATGACGAAAAGCTGGCCACTTCATCGCTGATATTGGCCGACGAGATGAATATCGTTTCCTCGCGCGAGATCGGGGCCGGCAGTTGCGTCATCGGCAATACGCATATTTGTCCGCGGGTGAGCGCCAACCCGGCCACGCCGGTCACGTTCAAACGCGCCCAGGAGCTTAACTTCTGGATGCAGGTCTACAATCTGGGTATCGACGACGCCACCAAGAGCAACCAGGCCACGGTGACCTACCAGATTACGCAAACCGCAACCGGCGCGGTGATATTTGAAAAGGAACTGGAATCGAAGGACCTTGGAGCGCACAGCGACCAGTTGACGGTGGAGAAAAGCCTGCCCATGGCGGGCCTGGAACCAGGAAAATATAAGGTGACGATCAAAATAAATGACACAATCTCGAAACAAGAGATTGCGCAATCGGCGCCTTTTGTCGTGGAATAGGATGTATCCAGCGCAGCAGGGTTATCGGACTGAAGATTCGGAGACCCGCGCAGGTTTGAATTGCAAGCGAATTGCCAGAGACGCCGCCAGGTCATCCATGGTGATGATGCGCAGGGTTCAACTCGTCGTTTTCGCAGCGCTGATAGCCGGGGGGAGCGTTCCCGGCATTTGTGCGCCCCTTCACGGCGTTGCGTCAGGATCGGTTTCCGGTCTGGTGCGCGACTCTGCCGGCGTGGCGCAGATCGGTGCGATTGTCCAGTTGATGCGTCCGGACCTGACCGTGATCGCCAGCGTCTATACCGACAGCAAAGGCGGCTTTGCATTTGCATCGGTGCTTCCCGGCCGCTATGCGGTCAAGGCGATGGGCACGTCGTTTTTGCCCTCGTTGCGGGAAGACGTCCGGGTCCGCACCAGCACGGTTGTCAATCTGACCTTGAGCACCTTGTATGAAGTGATGCAGTGGCTGCCGGCTGAACCGCGCGCCGGCAATGCCGAACAGGACGACTGGAAATGGACTTTGCGTTCCGCTGCCAACCGCCCCTTGCTCCGCTGGCTTGAAGATGGGCCGCTGGTGGTCGTTTCCGACGGTTCAGGCGCGACGCCCAAGCTGAAGGCCCGGCTGCTGGCCTCTGGGCAGGAGGGAACCTTTGGCGAGAGCGGCGAGCGCATCTCCGCTACCGTGGAAGAGACGCCGTCCAACAGCCGCGAGCTGCTGGCCCGCGTGGATTTTGCCCCGAACACCGATGCCGGCATGGAATCGATGCTTGGCTTCCGCCAGGATCTGGGTTTTGCCGGGTCAGTTCAATCGGTGGCTGCCGTTGCGATTCATCCGGAGATGGACGCATCGAGCGCCGATGGATTGGATGAGGCCGCGGTCCGCACCTGGGAGACGATAAATCTAGGCGACGAGATCGAGGGCGAGGTGGGTTCCACACAGGTGTTGGCGCGCTTTGCGGGGCATGACTCGAACAGCGTGGCCACCAACACCGTGGTAACGGCACTGCCGTTCGCCACCGTGGGCTGGCGGGATGGGAACTCGACCATTCGCTACCGGATGACGACTTTCGTACCCGGTTTGCAGGGCGCGGATGACACGGAAGCACAGGCCTGGATGCCCCAGGTCTCTTTACACAATGGCGATTTGGTGCTCGAACACGGGCTGCACCAGGAGATCGGCTGGGAGCGCCGCACCGATGCTTCCGGCATGGCGGTGCTGGTCTTCGCAGACAAAGTGGACAACCCCGTCCTGGAAGCAATGGGCCATTTTTCACCGGGCAATGCCGCCTCGGATACGGGCGCATTCCTCTTCGACCGCGCCAGTGGGCTGCTTCGCGCGGCCGGTCCAGGCTTCTCGAATGCGGGGTTCCTGGCCAGCGCAGAACGCCGGCTGCCCGGTGGCAACCATATCCGCGTCAGCTACGCCAATGGCGACGCGCTTGTTTTGCCTTCCGCAAAGGTGGGGGCAGCGGCGCCTGCCGCAGGGTTTGCCGCGATGCTTGCCGCAGCCCATCCGCGGCGCGCCCAGACTTACTCGATTGCGCTCTCCGGCACTCTGGATGGCACCGGAACCCGCTGGCGGGCCAGCTACAGTTGGCAGCCGGAAGACACCGTCACGCGAGTTGCTCCGTATGCGGAGAATGCCGCCGAGCCCTACCTGAATCTTCACCTTCGCCAGCCCATCCACCTGCGCCGCGACGGGACGGGTGGCCTTGAAGCCCTCCTCGATTTGCGCAATCTGCTCGACGAGGGCTACCAGCCCTACCTCTTGACCGACGGCTCTATCCTGGTCTTTGCCCAGGATCAGCGCAGCTTCAGCGGCGGCTTGGCCTTCACCTTCTAAAGTCTGGAATTCCGCTTTCTCTCATTCCAATTGCTCAGTTCCGCCACGCCGCGGGATGGCGCGTCAGGATGGGCTTCTGGACGGGTTTCTGCTTATGAGGCGCCTTTGGAATCTGCTCCCGGTGTGTGCTATATTCTTCAAGGGCCGGCATGAATTTTCTCGCTGCTCCAGCCGTGTGCAAAACACCCACTCCACGGTTCATCCTGATTGCCTGGACGCGTAGCTCAACTGGCAGAGCATTCGGCTCTTAACCGACAGGTTGTAGGTTCGATTCCTACCGCGTCCACCAATAGAATCAATTAGTTAAGACGGTTCCCCGCGAAACCATTTTCCGATACCGGGGAAAATACCGGGGACTCCGCTTCAATTCTGCCTCCATTGATGCTTTCAACCGCTCCCCTCAGATCGTCAAGAGAGAAGTGCCCGTACCGCCGCGCCATGAGTACCATCGTGGACGCACTCCAGCCCGCAATCTTGGCAACTTTGGCAATCGGGATTCCCGCATTCAGCATCCGGGAAACTGCCGTGTGTCTCAGGTCATGGAACCGGCAAGCCAACGGCGCTATCTTCTCTTTCGTGTCCGTCTCTGCCGTCTCCCCTTTCAGAATCTTTGCTGCCCTCAGTCTCGCCGCTTCCCACGCTTCCTTGATGCTCCCGATGGGCTTGGAAGGGTCAATGTCGTAAGCCTTGGCACAGAACTTGTCACCAGCCGCGCCGTACCGCTCTGCCGGGAAAACGTAATGCTCCGGCTTGCGCTCCGGGAAGTGTGTTGCCCAAAAGCTGAGAGCGGCAATTGCCCTTTGACTCAGGGGAATGATGCGCCCCGTTCCGGCAGACGTTTTATCCTTGCCCCATTTTAAGCAGCGATTCTCAAAGTCCACACAGCCCCATTGCAGCGTCCGAATCGTGCCATACCGCGCCCCTGTTTCAATGGCCAGGGTGACGAATGGAACCAGAGAGCGGGAGCGAGATTTACCGCAAGCCTGTAGCAGCGCCGCTTCCTCTTCCGGGTTGATGGCCCGCCCTATGTCGTCCCGCGTCGCCAGCATGTTCACCTTGGGCTGCAACCGCGCCCACTGGCCGGAACGCTTCAAAATCGCCCGAAGAGTGCCGATCTCCAGATTGACCGTCTTCGGGGAGGCTTCTTCTTTCAGCCGCTTCCGCTGGTATCGAGCAACGTCTGTGTCGTCAATGTCGCACACGAGCATCTTGCCCAATTCCGGCAGTAGGTGGGCAAGGTTGGCCTTTTCAATAATCACGGAACGCGGGGCAAGCGTGGCCTTTTTCATCTCCAGCCATTCCTCTGCCGCAACAGAGAGCAAGCGGGGCTGCTGCTGCTTCCTGATGCCCGCTGAGCCGTCCTTCAAATCATTTTTCCGCTTGTCTTCGACATCTTTGGCTCGCGTTTTGGAAGTCATCCCCGTAGTTTCCCGGATGCGCTGTCCATGGAAAACGAAATCCATTGTCCAAACCTTGCTGCCCTTGTAGCGGAACACTGACATAGCTACTTCCTCCCTGGGTGCTTCTTGCGTCGATTGCGGTTGACTGCCTTTTTGTGTGTCTTCCAATACTTCTGGTTGCGAAGTGCTGTCCTGCACGCTGTACTACATCCCTTGGTCCCGCGCCTAAAAACGGGGAAATGGCCGCCACAATTGAGGCACGTCCCAATTAGCCGCTGCGCAAGAAAATCGAGCCGCAACTGGAAATATAGGGCTTCCATGATCCCCTCATTGGGCATCACGGGAAGCTCTATTACCTCGTTTTCTACAGGGACGAGAACCGGAGCATGTCGGTTGAGCAGATCACAAAGCACCTGTCGAGCGCAGATAATGACCGCAGGTTTTTTGTCAGATTCGGGAACTCCCTTGCTACCCCACAGTTCCAATGCCAGAGCTGAAAATCTCTCGGCAATTCCATTCCCTACGAAATCCACTCCTGTTGGAATGGGTGGAATGACCTTCGGAGTATCTTCCATGTTTGCCTCACAACTTGGGTTTCGCATATTGGGCGGCAAAATGATCTTCAAGGCAGATACGATCTCAGCGGGATCGGCCTTAGCGTTTCGGTTCAGTTCTCGAATAATCTTTACGGCACCGGCAAAAATCTCCTGGCCCCTGCGCAATTGTATTAAGTTCTCCAAGACCATCAGCGTCGTTGTGCCGTTGCTCTCAGGGTTTCTGGACAATACCCTTCCCCAAACCGGGCCGAACCTCTTTACGAAATCGATCAGCTTCTCATCGTCCGTCGCGTCGGCATACTGATAGACCCCACTTCTCTCTTCAGGGCGCCTCACCTCCGACTGCCGCAGGCGCAACCGCCGGAAAAAGTCGAGATTGGAAAGATTCTTCCGGTCGATTTCGCCCGTACTAAGCGGACCGTAGATATGTCCCCAGCCCGTTACCCAAAGAGAATCCTCCTCGACTTTTACGTCAATCCTTTGCGCCCAAACCGGACTAACCACTCTGTTTCCTTGCTCTTTCATGTTTAACTCGCAAGATGTTTTCTGTATCGCAAGACATTCTATGCGATACGTTTAATCTTGCGCTATTATTCAGAAGTAGTCAATAGCAACCCGCAACAGGAGGAACGAATATGCAGTCAGCCCCATCCAAGCAACCGTCCAGATTGATGCCGCTCTCGGAGGCCGCCCAGGAGTTGGGCGTTACAGTGGCTTGCCTAAGATCATGGATTTATCGCAGAGCTATTGCGTACACGAAGGTTGGTCGTTGTGTGCGCATTTCCGCTGACACCGTTCAAAAGATCATCGCTCGTGGCACAATTCCAGCCCTCGAAGAACGTGCATGATGTGGAGAAGGCGGGAGCCTTGCCGCTGTGTTGCCAACCAGTGAAATGAAGTGAACTCAGAGCATCCCCTCGGCCTCGGTCGAGCGGACACGCACCGAAAATGTGCGCTATGGGTTGAAAGGCCAAGGATAGAGGTATGTCTTGGAGAGCTACAGGACAAAGACGGATTCCAGTAACGGCGAAGATGGAAGGGAACTTTCTCGAATCGAAACTGCCGGCAAAAGCCTTTGCAACGCTAACGACACCGCGCCGGGTGGGGCAGCGCAGGCTCGCGGAATCATTCTCTGCGTGGATTCAAGGCGTTCAGGCTCACAACCGGGTGACGCTTGGCTGGATCAGGTCGATTGAAAAAGATTCGCAGCCACACATTCACGCCGCGCTGATTGCCGCTGTCCGCTTGGACTGCACCCATGCGGCGATGCTGTGGCGAGCGATGGTTGCCCCCCGCTACTCGGAAGCAGCAATAGTCAAACCGTATCGGCGCGGCCTCTGCGGACTCGGATACGTGCTGAAACGACTTAACAACTTCGACGGAGACATTCAATTCAGCGAAAACATAACGTCCTTTGCAGCCGGAAACGGAAAATCTCTATTTCGGACAAGCTCGGCAGAGAGGCGGCTACATCGACGAATCAAAGCGCAGTTTGTCCGGAATTCTAGCATGCTCTCCTGCTAGATCAAAGCTCCGGCAGATTCAGAGGATAATGATTATGCCTCTTGCCTGCGCCAGAACGCTTCCAGATGGCACTTTCCAGCCTCTCGACGTGCCCAAGCCTCACTACAAGCCTGCAAACGCATTGGCGAGGCTTCTGAGGAGCCTTTGCCGGACCACTCGTTGTCAGGTTTCTTACCGCCGCTCTCTTCTGAGCTAGATCGCAGATCGCTTTCTCCTGCGGCTTGCCGAGGCTGTGCTCAGTCGATGTGCGGTCGAAGAGGAAGCGGCAAGCACCTTGCGGCCACTCCAAAATTTGGAATCCGGCCCTGCCCCGTCAATCCCATTACGCAGACCCAACAGTCCGGCAAATCATTTCTGCCAGTGACCTCAGGAGGTCCGTGGATGCGTTGATGGCTCTTGGTTGAGGCCTTTAATCACCGAACGCGCCGGGGGCTGTTCTGTTCTGCGTGTGGGTCTTTGGGTGGAGTGCGGGAGTGCCGAGCTACAACCAGCCACGGAAGGAGCTACGGAACCAACGAGGGATAGGCACCCCCACTGTTTTATTGTGGCAGCAACGTTACGCTTTGTGCAAGGCTAAGAGAAGCCACGGATGTTGAGCATGGAAAATGCCTCGAAGAATTCGACTCGCGCATTCCCCGCTTGCGCCATGACTTGCGCCCCTGCATGGTGACTTCATCCCAGGGGTGGGCATCCGCATACAGGATGAGCATAGCTGTCCAGTGCCCAACAAACAGACTTGAGAGATTTGCGCCGAGCATAGTCAACTGTGGGATCGTTGAAGGCCATGTCGCCGCGTCACCACAGGAACGGGATCGGCAAAGCTAAGAGTAAGGGTTCCCCCGCTGAGAGGTGGGCTTTCCGGGCTACGCTGACCACTTGCGCCCCGGTCCGTCACTGAGAGATAGCAAGAACCTGCAAAACTCTTGGCTTGGTCACTTAAGTTTCAGCATCAGCATCACTCTTCATTAGGGCTTGTGCTTTATAAGTACCGGACCTCTTACGAAGACACCGGATAGTGATGCCGGAAGTTGGGAGCGCCGCCGGACTACTTCTCTCAACGGGAAAAGTGGGAGTGTGCCTAATTGAAAGGAAGAAGGGTTACAGGTAGAAAGTGCCGGCCGCTCTTACTCCTGCAACAATCCCAGAGGTCGTTCTCTATTCGTGCTGATGTTCAGCCAGCCACTTTACAGAACGTGCTTGCAAGTTGGCCAGCTTCTCCGGGGATAATCTCGCCGCTGCTGCATCACGTTCCTTTTCTTCCCATTTCCGCTCTTGCACATAGATATTACAGGCAGAAACAAGACTCAGTAGGAAGTAGGCTTCTTCGTAGTCTATTGCAACGCCTTCGCCTGAGAGGTACATAGTGCCGAGCAATCGTTGTGCCGGAGCATGTCCTTGATAAGCAGTTTTCTTTAGCCACGCGGCTGCCTCCGTGCTGTCCCGCTGCACACCTTGTCCGAAGCGATACATTTGGCCAAGTGCATATTGCGCTTGGCCATGACCTTGTTCCGCTGCTTTGAGATACCACATAGCAGCCTTTTCGTCATCAAGTTGAGCAATCAAGTCTGTTTGGTGGTACAGTTCGCCAAGGTGGAATTGTGCTTCGGCATGACCCTGTTCCGCTGCTTTGAGAAACCACGCTTTGGCTTGTATATAGTCGTATGGAACACCCTGGCCCCATCCGTAGAGAAGGCCGAGTTGATACTGTGCCTCAGCATGACCTTTCTTTGCCTCTTCCTGATACCGCACCCATTCGGCTGCTCGCTCACAATCCTCTGAGGTTGCTTTGCCGCAGCCGTCCGCCATACCAAGAACATACTGAGCCGTGGCGTGACCTTTCTCCGCAGCTTGGCGATACCACGCGACAGTCTGCGGATAATTATGCGGAATGGCGATTCCCTTGCGGGACATTTCGGCAAGGTGGAATTGCGCATCAGCGTTTTCTCGTTCTGCCGCTGTTAGATACCAAGCCGCTGCTGCTGCGCAGTCTATGGGAACACCTTGCCCCAATTCATAGAGACGACCGAGCTTGTATTGCGCCTCGGCGTCGCCGCGTTCTGCCTCCTCTTGATACCGCGCTGCCCGCCGCACTAATCCTGGATTGATGATTCTCAAGCCTTGCGAAAACGCCCGATACTTGAAAGACCAATGGATAGCGATCCAATGGAGCGTCATCGAGGTTATCGCCACTCTCAGAAGTCCAAAAGAGAGGGGCGACAGAGAACGCGCGACGACGAAAGACCACCCTGAATAGAAAACTATCTGTAGGGGTAGAACATATTCGGAATCCAGAAATGGCAGGGAGCCTCCACCGCTGAGACTGCGCCAAGTCAACTCCAACGGTTCATCGACAAAGCGCATATCCGGCGGGTTGTCTCGATCCAAAAAACAATCCGGCTGAGGGCTTTCTTTATAGCTAACAATGAGGATGAGTATGATCCCACACACCGTGTACAGCCCAATCGCGCTGCTATTGATTAACCCGTATCCTGTGGACTGTATATCGTCTTCTTCGTCTGGTTCGTGAAATTGTGATAAGAAAATGCCAAGTCCCAATACCACAAAAAGAGTAGCCGCGGCCACAACCCACACACCACAACGAGAGCCATTCCGCTGCCAACGGCGGCATGTTATGCAGTTGGAACGTGCGTGCCTTTTACAGGTATCGGAATGATCCAGCTTGTATGCAGGTTGAAGTTCATCAGGTTTGCTAGCGTAAGCACGAATCGCCCACTTCAGGAAGAACCACAACGATACGGCTGGAACGGCAAGGAAGAACGCCAGTAGAAGGAGGCCCGCAAAAACACCGCCGATGCTATAGTGTCCGTGAAGAATATCGGACAAACCGTCTGAGAGCATCGAAAGAAATAGTTGCAAATAGCGCCGCCAGAGGAACACCAGCACACCAAATGCAGCGCCGGACAGCCAGAAATCCCTATTCTTCAAGACGACTTTGGTCGGGTTGGATGCGGATGGCATAGAGCGATGATCTCCTGAACTGTGACTTGAATCCGACAGGTGACAGTGCCGCTGTCGCTATTTGGTCCTGCGAATGAACCAGTAAGTGGACCAGCCCAGCAGCGAGAGTCCAAGCCAAAAATCAATTGGTTGCCAGTCCGCCCGGTGCATCCGAATAGGCACAACAGGGTTGAGTAAGATGGCAACTGCGACAAAAGCCCAGGGCAAACCCTTAGACCCTCTTCGATACAGTAGGACGGCCCAATAAAAAGAACCAACAGTGACTGCGATTCTCAGCAAGGTGTAGTAGCCGTAAGCGTGCCGTCCATAGGCCGCAAATAGAAGCCAAATCCCAACCAGAACGGTCAGCGCGGTTTCCGGTATTCGCTTTATATCCCAACCCATCAGTTCACCGCTGCCCGGTGCGAGATGATCGTCCGCCCACGGGCCCGAGGTTCGATCTTCGGGTGACAGGCGCAGTCACGGACAAAATCATGGACCCCAAATGAAAGCCAGTCCGGGTCTTTCTGGTCCTTCACTACGGGAACAATGTGGACCTCATCGCCGAAGCGTGGGTCGTCTGTATCCACCGTCATATCCGGCGTGATGAGTACCATCTTTCCGGTTTCAAGGTTCTTGACGCAGACGGCCCAGCGGATTACCGGCTCCTCTAGGACTCGGAGCTTGGATTTTGCATTCTCATAGCCCTGTTCGGCGGCCTTGCGAAACCACATCTCAGCTTGGGTGTCGTCCTGCGGAACACCTTGGCCGTTGTAATAGAGCATCCCAAGGTTGAACTCAGCCCGTGCATTCCCTTGCTCGGCAGCTTTGCGAAACCAAATTTCAGCCTGCGCATAGTTCTGCGGTACGCCTTGGCCACGGCCGTAAAGGAGACCCAGGCGTAATTGGCCCTCAGCATTGCCCTGATCGGCTGCTTTGCGATACCAGGCCGCTGCTTGTGCGGAATCCTTCGGTGTGCCGTCCCCCTTCGAGTAAAGCTCGCCGAGGCTCCATTGCGCGTTGGCATCCCCTCTTTCAGCGGCATTGCAAAGTTTTTGGAACAGAACAGCAAGGTTTTCTTCTGCCTCTGCGGAACCCTGATGCGCAGCCTCGCGATACCAGACTGCTGCCTGTGCATGGTCTTGCGGTACTCCCTCGCCATCTTCATACATCACACCAAGGACTCTCTGCGCCCACATAAGGCCCTGTTCGGCGGCCCTACGGCAGAAAAGAAATGCTTCAGAGTAGTCTTGCTCGACACCCTGGCCGAAATAGTACTGGTAGGCAAGATTTGCCTGAGAATGGACATGACCCTGTTCGGCGGCTTTACGATGCCACACTGCGGCCTCGGCATAATCCTGCGGGACGCCCTCCCCTTTGTCATATAGCAATCCGAGGAAGTACTGCGCATCTGCGTGGCCTAGCTCTGCCGCTTTGCGAAACCATAATGCCGCCTGGGCATCGTCTTGCGGGACACCTTCACCGGAGTAGTACTTCTTGCCGAGACTGAACTGCTCATCCGCATCACCGTGATCTGCCAGTGCTGTAACCGATTCTGGACTCGTCAGCGCCAACTTGCGCACCATGAGGCTGGCAGCATCCTTGCGGCCACGCGCAGCAATGATGGAATGGGTCTCCAACAGGACAATCGAAGAGTCCCCTTGATTCGGCAGGATCAGGATGTCATGTTTCTCTGCCATGCTTTTTTAGCTCCACGGCCAGGGTCTCGTGCTTCTTCTTTGCATCAACAATCCTCTTTCGGACATCTGCCGCAAGCTCGGCGAGAAGGTCTCGGCCCTCTTGCTGAGCCGCCTCAGCGTCCTGCTTTAATTGCGCGATTTCACTAGCGCGTAGGCTGCTCAGTTCAATCTCGATTGCAGCTATGTTTTTCCTGGCCTGATGAATTTGGCGGATGATGCGAACCAACTCAGCCCCTACGCCTTCGCCCTGCACAGATTCAGGCAAGTTTCCAAATTCATCGAGAATGCGCTGGAGAACCTCGGCGTTGCCTTGGCTGTATGCCACGTTTGCCTGAGCCATCAGGCGGGTGCGGAGTTGCCGGTCGGCTTCATCCTTGGCAAAATCAGGATGAACTCGTTTGGCGGCTTCGCGAAAGAGGCTCTTCAGATCCGCCGATGGCTGGAAGTCCCGCGCCTTGGATGCCTCCCCATGAGCGGCTTCGTGGGTTTCTTCCGCCTGCTTGCGCGTTTCCTGGGCTCGTTGGCTTGCCGTCGCGGAAGGCTTGAGCGAGGCTTCAATCCCTGCGATTTTGGCTTCCCAGTCGTCCAGTTCGGCATACAGGATGCCAACTTGCCGCAGATAGCGGCCCTCGAAGCTCTTCAACTGGGCACGGAGGTCGGCCAGTTCCAACTCGCGCTCAGCCAAGGCGCCACGGACACCAGCCAACTCCTCCCGTTTGCGGAGAAGCTCCTCTTCCTCTGGAGTCAGTTTTCGGACAATCTCCCCTGACATTGCTCCGTGCCTCCGTCCTTCCGGTTGTCAGCCGGCCATCCCGCCGATCCAGAAGGAAAGGAACCGAGAGCCAAACGTGAGCAGGACCATCGTCTCTCTATTAAGGCGCAGCTTCCATCCTTCGAGACAAAACCAAATGTTCAGAGATAAATGGCTCTTCCCTACTATAGGCAGGATCAGACACTCAGCATAGTCCGACGATAGTGGGGATGGCAAGTGAAGTCTGCGCGGCCCTTGGGCAGAGAATTCGGGAGTTGCGGAAGCAACGGGGATGGCGGCAGTTGGACCTTGCAGTCCAAGCCGGGATCAATGAAAACTACGTCTCCGACCTGGAAGTGGGCAGGAAAGAGGTTTGCCTGAATACCATCAGCGCGTTGGCTGAGGCTTTTGGGTTGACCATCTCGGAGTTGATGAGCGGCGTTTAGGCTGCCCCGACGCTGCCCTACTCCCCCCGAATTGCTGAGAACCCATTCGCAGATGGCCGAGAGGAACGCTTCAGCATCCATTCCAAAATTTGGAATTCAGCGCGGCAGAGGTTTGGGCAACAGCGGCAATGCGGCCGGCTTCGTGAGGCGCGGTACATTCTGCGATGGACGAAGTAGTGCAACGATCCCGATGCTCTCGAATCGCTTTGCATTGCCCTGGATCGCCCAAAGGCAGGGTCTAGGTTACCGGGGGTTTCGTTCCACTCTTGAGGCTCCAAAACCGCCTCCAAAATGCTCGCCCTCTGTCCCTCATTTGTGGATTGCTCTGACATCTTTTCCGTCTCCTTTTGCGGCTTAACTCGTTTATTCCCAAGGGATTTCATGTCCTTGCTAATCTGTCTCTTGTTTTGTCCCTCAGCCATGAGCGATTTTCTCTTGTTTTTTTGATCCTGTCGAAGTTCATGGGCCACGGAAAGCACCTCAGACCTGTTACATTCGTGCGCTCACGTTGGAAGAGGTCGGGGACGGCGCAAGACTAGCACCTCCTGGTTTGGCCGCTCCGGTCAAGATTTTCTCTGGCATTCAGCCGTGGCAGGCATGGGAAGCAGTGCAACGATTAGGCGGATGGTACGGGACTAGACCGTACTGACGAGGCACAGAATTCCTCTATTCCGGGCACGGAGACTTTACCTTCGGCAAGGCATTTCTGGATGCAGCGTCAGCCCGGCTAACGCAAAATCAGGTTGCAAGTTGCCTCTAACATAGTATGCTCTGTGCAAATAGAAAACCCGCCTGCTAGGGCGGGTCTGTCTACCGATCTTTGAGATGTCGCGGGCGCTGATCTCCCTACGCGGATATTACCGCAGGAGAGATTCTGTGTCCAACCCTATTCCCAACCATCAGCTTCGCCAGCACTCTCAATCAGACGCCGCACTTCCTCTCGCCAGTTTGGAGGAAGCTGTGGATGATCTCCGCCAAACACTGCGTAAAGCCTATCGTGAAACACGTGAAATTTCTCGGAAACGCGTGGCGCAAGCTCTTTCTTCTTCTGGTCTATCAGAGGTTCCAAGCCGAGATTTTCTTCTTCGAGTTCTCCTTTCGGGAAAAACTCCCACAGTAAATCCAAAACCTGTCGAAGAGCCAAGTTCTCTACCGTCTGTTCCTCTATCACAGTCAGCAAAGGGAGAATGATCTCCTCACCTTTGGGGTTCTGTTCTTCCACGCTAGCCTCCCCTCTCTGTGGGAAAATCATACGCCGCACCGCTTCCCTCGGCCTTGACGCTTCTTAGAATTGCCTCGCTGCGGTTTCTCCGGTCAGTTCGTTGTGCTCTAAACGCCGTCCAAGAATCTGCGAAACCGCTAGACCGTTTCTGAAACTTTCAAATCTGCCAACATAGGCAAATTGAAAATTACGAGTTCACTATATTTTTCGCGGACCTAATGGCGGCGGCGGCAAAGCACCCCCAGGCCCCCTTCCCGCGCGGTGTACGGCCGGCAGTGTCGCAATGGACTGGCCGTGAAGATGGCGGCAGACTGGCGCAACGGAATCGGTGAGCAGGCAGCAGCGGAGCCGCGCACTGTTGTCGGTAGGACGTGACGTGCGGGGGGACTGCAACAATCAGATAAACGAATCGGGAAGCAATTCAGAGGCGGAGAGGTGCAACGAACGCACGTCCCTGGCGATGCGCTTGTCACCGACCGTGAGGCTTAGAGAAGGCTTCTATCTTCCCGGTTCTTTGGAGAGACCATCGCCTTATCGTCTCCAGTCGGAGCGGCAAATCTGCTGAGATTCATACCGGGGAAAATACCGGGGACCGTGAGCAGCAAACTGCATGAATTGAGAGCACCCGCTAAGACTGCGGAAACCACGTAAACACAGGGTTCCGAGCGATCCAAAGACAACCGCAGTAACCAGCATAAATGGGCTTCCTGCAACTCTTAACCGACAGGT
>PLFY01000206.1 GCA_003138365.1 Acidobacteriaceae bacterium | reverse complement strand
CACTACAAAGCCGGAATTCCCACTATTCCGACGACGTCTCCGGCTTTTCCCTTGCAAAGCCTAAATGACGGGGGATATCCCGCGTTCACTTGAGGGGTGAAGAATGGATGCGCTTCTCACCGTCGAAACAGTCGCCCAGGCTGCATCCTTTATTCCGCTGAAAGTGCTCTCCGTGAGAAGCCATCGGCGGATCAATTGAGGCCGACATCAATTTCACTTTTCCAAAGCATTCGGGGCAACGGAATGTCTCATCTCGCAGGTGAAGTCCATCTTCTACTGAGATAGGCTGCCAACCAAATGTTCGGTCTTTACCAATACCAGACCATTTCCTGACTTCCACCTGAACCATTCTAGCCATCGTTCGCTCCAAGACTATCTTCCCGTTCCCCCCACCGTCATTTTGTCTAGTTTGATGGTGGGCATGCCTACGCCTACGGGGACGGACTGGCCGTCTTTGCCGCAGGTGCCTATGCCTTCGTCTAGCTTGAGGTCGTGGCCGACCATGGAGACGTATTTGAGGGCTTCGGGGCCGTTGCCGATTAGCGTGGCGTCGCGGACGGGGGCGGTGATTTTGCCGTCTTCGATGAGGTAGGCTTCGGAGGCAGAGAAGACGAATTTGCCGTTGGTGATGTCCACCTGGCCGCCGCCGAAGTTGACGGCGTAGAGGCCGCGCTTGACGCTGCGGAGAATGTCTTCAGGGGCGTCGTCGCCGGCGAGCATGTAGGTGTTGGTCATGCGGGGCATGGGGATGCACTGGTAGCTCTCGCGGCGGCCGGAGCCGGTATTGGCGGCTCCGGTGAGGCGGGCGGAGAGCTTGTCGGTGAGGTAGCCCTTGAGCACGCCGCCTTCGATGAGGACGGTTTCCTGGGTCGCCGAACCCTCGTCGTCGACGTTGAGGGAGCCGCGGCGGCCGGGCATCGTTCCGTTGTCCACGACGGTGACCTTGGGGCTGGCTACCGATTGGCCGATGAGGCCGGCGAAGGCCGAGGTCTTTTTACGGTTGAAGTCGGCCTCGAGGCCGTGGCCTACGGCTTCATGGAGAAGGATTCCGGGCCAGCCGGGGCCAAGGACCACTTGCATTTCTCCGGCGGGAGCAGCGACGGCGCCGAGCTGCAAAATGGCTCCACGGGCGGCTTCGCGGGCGAGGTTTTCAGGGCTCTTGGAATTGATGAACAGGTCCAGGCCGGCGCGGCCGCCGCAGCCCGCCGAGCCTTTGGTGGTGATTGCGTCTTGCTTGGCGATGACGAAGACGTTGAGGCGGCAAAGGGGCTGGGTATCGCTGGCAAAGGCTCCGTCGCTGGCGGCGATGAGGATGCGGCGCAGCTCCTCAGAATAGCTGGCCCGGACCTGGACAATGCGGGGATCGAAGGCACGGGCGGCGCGGTCGGCTCTGAGAATCAGTTCGAGGCGGGCGGCCAGGCCTTGAGATGTTGGGTCGAATCCGCCGAGGGGAACGGGGTAGAGGTCGGCGGCGGGGGCTTCGACAAAGCCTTGCACGGTCTGGGTGGCCGGGCCGGAGGCGATGAGGGCGGCGGTTCGGGCGGCGTGGAGCAGGCGTTCAGGGTTCAGATTGTCAGTGTAGGCGTAGCCCGTGCGTTCGCCGCTGAGGACGCGAATGCCGCAGCCGGCGCTGGTGCCTTGGCTGGCGGATTTGACGATCTGCTCGTCGACTCCCAGAGCGGTGGCCGTCACCGACTCGAAGTAGAGGTCGGCGTAGTCGCCGCCGGCGCTGAGGGCCTCGCCCAGGCAGCGTTCAAGCAGGCGCTCGGTGATGGCGAATTTGTCAAAAAAATAACGCTTGTGACTGGCGCGGGGGGAAGTGGCCGGATTGGTCATCGTATGTTCAGTTTACGCTGGTCCGAGGCCGATGGCGCATCTGCTGCGGCCCCGTTCCTCTTTTGGTGCGGGGCGCTGGATTCCCTTTCGCTGGCGGGGTCTTGATGCTAGATTCTTCCCATGAAGAAGATTCTTGCCGCTGCTTTGCTGTTGATGGTGTTTGCCAGCCCGGTGTTCGCAACCACGGGACACTATCATCATCGTCACAACCACCACCATCACCATCAGTACCACCATCACGCCTAGAACGGACCTGGTCCCGCAGCAGCGCCACCGCCGGGACCAGGCTGCTCTGCCGTGATTCATTTCAACAAAAAGGCCGAGCACGGAAGGTCAGTTACGAAATCCCTGCACTGAAGCATGGTAAAGTTCGAGCCATGACAGAGTTGGACGACCTCCGGTTTCCTATTGGCCGCTTTAACCCGCCGGCAAGCAACGATGCAAGCATTCGTGGGGCTCAAATTGAAACCCTCCGCATGCTGCCTGAGCGCCTTCGCGGGGCCGTGAACGGGCTGAGCGATGCCCAGCTCGATACGCCCTATCGGGAAGGCGGTTGGACGGTGCGCCAGGTGGTGCACCACGTGGCCGACAGCCACGCCAACAGCTATGTACGGTTCAAGCTCGCCCTCACGGAGGACTGGCCCACAATCAAGCCCTATGACGAAGCCGCCTGGGCTAAGCTGTGCGACAGTTCACTGCCCGTGGATGTTTCGCTTGCGCTGATCGCGGCCCTGCATACCCGCTGGGTTGCGCTGCTGGAAAGTCTCACTGAGGCGGATTTTCAGAAGGGCTACGAGCACCCCGAGATGGGCCGCCAGCGCCTGGCCAACGTCCTGGCGCTCTATGACTGGCACTCGCGCCACCACACCGCGCACATCACGAATCTGCGCGCTCGGCAGGGCTGGTAGGCCCGCGCATGGCTGCCGGCGTTGAGGCTCCACAGCCCGCACGGCTGGCCGAAAGCATTGAAGCTTATTTGGCAGACCATCCCGCAGCCGCAGTGCTTGAGGATGGCCGCGTGCTGTTCGATATGCGCACTGCCCACTACGCGGTAAGCGAGCAGCATGGCCGCTGCCTGTTGCAACTTTGGAGCGAGGAGCGCAACCTGATGCGCACGGTGGTGGACTTGCAGGAGCGCGCACAGTGCCTGCGCCTGACCACTCGCCGCATGGGCGCGGCCAAGCCTCAGGCCCTGGAACTGACGCCTACCAGCGATCGGCGTACACCGACTGCTCGCGAAGCTGGGCGGAGGAATTATCAGCGGCTGCTGGAACGGGCGCTGGGGCGGAGTTTTATTGGGGCAAAGGTGGATGGATTGCGGTCGGCGATGGACCTGGAGCACAGCTTTGGGCCGGCGTATGTGAGGGGTCGTCTGCTGCACGGGGCCGCGGCTGAGGCTTTGATCGGCGTGGGCGAGGCGGAGTCGGCGGCAATTGTGGACGGGATTTTGACGCTGGGGATTCTGTGGCTCGACCATTGCCGCCAACATGGAGACGGGCGCAGGCATTTTGGCGGGTTGAAGGTGATTGTGCCGGCGGGGGCCTGGCGGACGACGGCGGAGCGCATGGCGTGGTTGAACCATGCGGTCGCGGATTTTCAGCTCTTTACCCTGGACGAGCGCAGTGAAGAGCTTACCGCGGTGGATTTTCGCGACACAGGCAACCTTGCTTCGCGGCTGGTTCATGCATTTTCAGCGTCCGCGGCTATCGAGCGCTGCCAGGCTGGAGTAAACCGGCTGCTGGGTCTGGTTCCCGAGGCGGCCAGGGAGCGAGTGGAGGTTCGGGCAGGCTCCGCGACCGAGGTGGGTTTGCTGCTGCACGGGCTGGAGTTTGCGCGGGTGCGGCACGGATTTGCGGCCAACTCGTTTGCCCCCCAGGACGAAGTGACGTTTGGCGCGGGTGCGAACGAGACGCCACTGACCGAAGAAAATGAAGGGCTTTGCCGCGACCTGTTTGCGCGGCTGTTCGCCAGCAGACAACCTGACGGGGCGCACACCGACCCGCTCTTCCGCCTGCAACCGGAGCGGTGGTTGGAGGCGCGGCTGCGGGGAGGAATCGCCGAGCTGCTGCCTGGGCTGCGCGGGGACATGTTGTACACCCAGGTGCCGGCGCTTTCTGTTGGGGATCGAGGATTGCTGGACCTGCTCACGCTGGATCGCAACGGAAGGCTGGCGATCCTTGAACTCAAGGCCAATGAGGATATGCACCTTCCGCTGCAAGCGCTGGACTACTGGATTCGGGTGCGCGCGTTGAACGCCGACCGCGAGCCGGGCGTGGGCAATGCGGGGGGAAGACCGCTGTCGGCTTTCGAGCGGCAGGGATACTTTCCGGGGGCTGAGGTTTCGCCGCTGGCGCCGCGACTGCTGCTGGCGGCTCCGGCATTGCGGATTCATCCGGCCAATGAGCCGGTGCTGCGCTACTTTTCGCCGCAGGTGGAGTGGGAGCTGATCGCAGTGACCGAGCACTGGCGGCGGGAGTTGAACGTGGTTTTCAGGAAGCGGAGCGGGGACGGGCGGAGTTAAGGCATTTTCCGGCGGTGGAGCGCGGGCATCCTTCCATCCCACCCTAGCCACAAAAACAAGAACGTGGCGAGGGTGGGGCACCCAGCAGTATTTGCGGCACCCTTCGGCTGCGCTCAGAGGCAGGCTATTCAAGTCGTGCCCTGACAAAGCAGAGAAAGACAAATGCAGGTCCTTCGGCTCCGCTGAAAAGCGCTTCGCTCAGGATGACCGCCGCTTTCTTTAAGCTGAGGGCCGATTTCTACGGCACCCGGCGTTGGCTTGGCTCTTTCCCACCCA
>PLFY01000098.1 GCA_003138365.1 Acidobacteriaceae bacterium | reverse complement strand
GCGATGTGCATCGCGATGTCCTTCAGCAACTCCTGAAAATCCTCGGTCCGGGCCACAAAATCGCTCTCGCAGTTCAACTCGATCAGCACGCCGATCTTGCCGCCCGCATGAATATACGTCCCCACCGCACCCTCATTGGTCGTGCGCGAGGCCTTCTTCTGCGCCGAGGCCATGCCCCGCTTGCGCAACACCACGAATGCGCCCTCGATGTCTCCATGCGTCTCTTGCAACGCCTTCAGGCAGTCGCCCATAGGCGCCCCGGACTTCTCGCGAAGCTCTTTTACCAACTTGGCATTAATCTTTTCGCTCACTGTTGTCATCTCTCTTTTCCTGGTTTCCCGTTTCCCTGGATTCCGCAGGCCCGGAGCGTTGCCCGTTCCAGCCCCTGCATCCGCTCTTTAACCTTGCGCCCCGTCAGCTTCCCGGCAAAAGAAAAGCGTGGCACTCAACCCTAGCGGCCACGCTTGTCTCATGATCCGCACATCTGTGCGACTGAATGACTAAAGGCTGCCACCGGCCACTTCGGCCTCATCCAGCGTCTCAACCGCCGCGGGCGCCTTGCGAATGCCGCCACCCAGCGCAGCGTCCAGGTCCACTTCCTCGGCCGGCGCGGCTTCCGTCACGGCCTCCTCGGCAACTGGAACTGGCAGCTCCTCGGCAAACGCCTTGTCGCCCACCAGGTTCACGCCCTCGGATGCCGAATCGGCAATCTTCGAGGTGAACAGCCGGATGGCGCGCAGCGCGTCGTCGTTGCCCGGAATCACGTAATCCACCACCGTCGGGTCGCAGTTGGTATCCACCACCGCTACCACGGGAATCCCCAGCTTGCGGGCTTCCTTCACGGCAATCGCCTCGTTGTTCGAGTCGACGATGAACAGCGCATCCGGCAGCCGCTTCATCGCCTTGATGCCGGCCAGGTTCGCCTGCAGGTGCTTGCGCTCCCGCTCCAGCTTGATGACTTCTTTCTTGGTCAGCAGCTCGTAGCGCCCATCCGTGGCCATCTCATCCAGTTCCTGAAGACGCTTTACACTCTTCTGCACGGTCACCCAGTTGGTCAGCAGGCCGCCCANNGCCTGGCGCTTGGTGCCGACGAAAAGAATCGTCTTGCCTCCTGCGCACAGTTCGGTGACAAACTTCGACGCCTCTTTGAACAATTTGAGCGTCTTCTGCAAGTCGATGATGTAAATCCCGTTGCGCTCGCCAAAGATATATTCCTTCATCTTGGGGTTCCAGCGCTTGGTCTGATGCCCNNGATCGTGGCCAATGGGCCTCCTTATTGATGTGCATCCGGGCTGGTCCTACCCTGGCCCGGATTGATCCCGCCTGCGCGGGAAATTGGTGAAACTCAGTGGACAGTGGTCAGTGATCAGTGGTCAGTATTCAAAGCCAAGGTACTGTTCACTATGCACTGCACACTGTTCACTATCTCTTGCTGAACTGGAACCGTGCGCGAGCGCCCTTCTGCCCGTACTTCTTGCGTTCCTTCATGCGCGAGTCGCGGGTCAGCAGGCCTTCGGCCTTCAGCGTCTTGCGCAGCTCAGGATTGAACTCGATCAGTGCGCGGGCAATGCCCAGCTTCACTGCATCGGCCTGCGCTGCCACGCCGCCGCTCTTCACCGTGGTCACCACGTCGAAGCTGCCGGTCATTTCAACCAGCACCAAGGTGCGCTTTGCAGCCACACGCTGCTGCTCGGTCACGAAGTACTCTTCGAATGCCTTGCCGTTGACCTTCCACTCGCCCGTGCCGGGACGAAGAAACACCCGGGCTATCGCCGTCTTGCGCCGTCCCGTCCCGTAATACTGAACCAGATCTGCCATTCTCCGCTCTCTCCGCCGGCTCTTCCGATCCCGGCCAAAACCCTCTTGAATCTCACCATCAGCGTCGAGCTATCAGCAACAAACTATTCACTGACCACTGACCACTGTCCACTGCCTTTACGCCACTTCCAGCGCCACCGGCTCCTGCGCCTGGTGGGGATGCTTGTCGCCGCGATAGACCTTCAGCTTGGTTGCCATTTGACGGCCCATCTTGCTCTTGGGCAACATGCCCTTGATCGCCTGCTCCAGAATCGCCTCCGGCTTGCGGTTCAAGAGCCGAACAAACGACTCCTCGCGCAACCCGCCAGGGAAGCCTGTATAGCGGCGATAGAGCTTCTTCTCAGCCTTCAAGCCGGTCAGACGCACCTTCTCCGCGTTGATGACGATCACGTGATCGCCCATGTCGATGTACGGCACGTACTGAGGATTCAGCTTGCCGCTCAGCACACTGGCAGCCTTGGTCGCCAGACGCCCCAGCGTTTGTCCGCTGGCATCCACTACAAACCACTTGCGGACTATGTTCTTCCCGCTCGGAACAAAGGTACCCATCTCTCTCCTACCCTCTATGAACCTGCCCGGCCAGCCCTCAAAAAAAACCCGCCAGCCGCCCAAACAAAACTCTCGTGCAAAACACATTTGCCCACGCAACAAAGCGCACGGGCCCGGATTCTACCCACGTCCAAACAAATCTGTTCGGGTGAGAAATGCGGGGGCTGGCCCTCGAAGGGCTCTGGCTCGGCTGGACAACTTCAACGCCCAGCAGCCTCTGGCCTGCTCCAGCGGACCCCCTGAAGGCAATCCACCAGCCGGTCCGGGTGAGTACACACAGACCCCAGGCGCAACACCGCGCAAGGTCTCCAGAATACCCGAATCCCGCCGCAGAGTCAACGAAAAGAAGGAGACAGAAACGAACCGGCGACGCAAATCACCGCGCCAGGAACTCCACCAGTGAGGCCACCAGGAAAAGCGGCGTCACCAGCGCATAAATCCGCGCCACGTCCCGCACGCCCTCCGCTGGAAGCCAGAACCACTTTCCCGGCGCTTGGTAGCCCCATCGCCCCTTGGGCAGCAGGAACCCCAACCCCAGGCGCACTCCGGCTCCGCCCGCCAGAGAATATGGGATCAGTTGAAGCAGCAGAACGCCGAGATAATAGCTTCCCTCCCGCCAGTTCCCCAGGCGGCTCTTGTGTTGGCCATCCACTGAGACGATGCCACCCACCCATCCCCGAAAGGCTGCCTGCGGGAAAGGTAAAACCACCGAGAGCCCTGCGATGGTTGAAGGAACAGCGCCGAGGCCGAGGTTGCCGGCAAAATCAAAGCACGCTGCCCGAAAGGGGAAACCCCGGTTGGCGGCCACCAAAACCGAGCTCGTCTGAGCTCGTCCCACCAGGTTGTCCCGAAAAGAAAGGGCAAAGTTGCTGTGGTTATGCACCATGACACCGCCTGCAACCACACCAAGCAGATAGGTGAGCCCCATCCAGAGAATCGGCGCTCGTGCGCGCTGCAGTGCTCGACGCACTGTCATCAAGAATGCGTTCATCCCCGCAAACCTCCAGCCGCCTGAATTGCGAGTATTCCAGCTCCGCAACAGCCTAGCACGGAACCATATCAAATTCGGGAGCAACTCGAAAACTCGAAAAGCAGCATGGCTTGGCCCGAACGGGTTCCATCTGTGCGTCTGTGCGGAAGCCGGGTGCCCCAGGTCTCGCATTTGAGACCTGGGAAGCACCGAACCGAAACCAACCTTGTGTGCCGCGTGAGCGGCGTCTGCCCCACCGCAGGTGGTTACGCCGCCTTCACATCCGCCGACCGCACCCGGAACCGCTTCATCGTAATCGAAAGCGTCCGCTCGATCTTGCGCAGGTCGCCGCGCTCCGACGGCCCGGCAAATGTCGAAGCCACGCCGTGCGCCGAAGCCCGCCCCGTCCGCCCAACGCGGTGGACAAAGTCCTCCGCCACCTTGGGCATATCGAAGTTGATCACGTGCGCCACATTGGCCACGTCGATGCCGCGAGCGGCCACGTCGGTGGCCACCAGCACCCGGTGACGGCCCTCGGAGAAGCTGCGCAGCGCCTGGTTCCGCTGGGCCTGCGAGCGGTCGCCATGAATCTGCGTCGCCGAATGCCCGGACCGAACCAGCCTGCGCGCCACGCGGTCCGCCCCATGCTTGGTCCGCACAAACACCAGGAAGCTGCCCGTCTCCGAGCCCAGCAGGTGTTCGAGAAGCTCCTGCTTCTTGTCCGGCTCCACTTCAAACGTGCGCAGCTCCACGTTCTCAGCCGGCTTCAAGACAGAACCAATCTCGATGCGCGCCGGATTGTTGAGATACTTGCGTGCCACTTCCTTGACTGAACCTTCCAGCGTAGCCGAGTAGCAAAGCGTCTGCCGGGCAGCCGGCAGGGTGGCTGCAATCCGCGCAATCGCCGGCTGGAAGCCCATATCGAGCATCCGGTCAACCTCGTCCAGCACCAGGATCTTTACCTGGTCGAGGCGCACCAACCTGCGCTTGATGTAGTCCTCAAGGCGTCCGGGAGTGGCCACAATGAGCCGCGCGCCGCGGCGAATCGCATCGAGCTGCGAGCGCTCCGCCAGCCCGCCGACCACCAGGGCCACGGTCTGCTCGGAGCTGGAGCGGATGGCCAGAAAGGCCTGCTCCACCTGCATGGCCAGCTCGCGCGTGGGCAGCAGGATGAGAGCGTGCGCGGCGGGGCCGCGCGCTCCAGCCTTTTGCAGGAGTTCCACAATTGGAATGAGGAAGCCGAGCGTCTTCCCAGTCCCGGTCTGCGCGGTGGCCAGCACGTCGCGGCCTTCCAGCGCCGGGGGAATGCAGGCCGCCTGCACCGGAGTGGGGGTTTCAAATTTGTTAGCGTCAAGCCGCGCCATCAGCGGGGCCGAAAGAGAAAACTGCGAAAACTGTGTCGTCAAAATAGTCAAATTTCCTAAGGGTTCCGCGAGCCGCCAGTTTCTCTGGTGGCCTGCAATCGGAACCGGACTTGAGGCGCGCACACAAATACTCTTCAGGCGCGAACCTGCTTATCGATATGCGTAAGGGAGAACCAGAATCGTCCACGGGACTGGCCACAAGGCATTCAAAGGGAGAACGCCAAAGGCCCGGAGCTGCCACACGCTGCTTGTGGACGGCCCATTGCCGCCCAACTACCCGCTCCCATCTTTCCCCGGTTTTTCACTTGCGCCGATCCAATTCGCCAATCCCATTCAAGGGGGCAAGATACTGGATACCGGACCTATGCAAGGTCCATCGCAGAGTCACCGGGCAGGAGACTCATGGGTATACGCTGTAGGGGCTTGGGGGAAATCTGTGCCGGGCAAACTTGCCGTCTGAAGGCAAACCGCCGCTCACGGCCAAATCACTGAGCGCAAACCCAGTGTACCACAGTCTTCGCTTTTCCCTCGCCGTAGCCCGTCCGCGCGTTTCCGCGCCGCTCCGAGGTCTGCTCTGAATCAACCAAACCTTAACCATCCCCGCCGCATCCGCGAACTAACATAACAGGGAGCCGCCATTGGGCTGGCTGACCCTGATCCCTGACCTCTGATCTCTGATCCCTGTTCCCTGTTCCCTGTTCAATGACTTCACTTCAGATAGGCGCGCACCAGATCGATCAGATCCTCAGCCAGTTCCGGGGCAATCTGCTCCTTGGCCCCGTCCACCAGGTGGAACCGGATGTGCGTCTCCAGCACCTCGCCCATCAGCCCGTTGATGCCGCCGCGCACCGCTGCCAGCAGCATCAATTGCCCACCGCAATCCTCATCCGCCGTCAGCGAGCGCTCCACCGCGTCCAACTGTCCGCGCATTTTCTTCACTCTTTGCAGCAACTTGACCTTCTCCCGATCATGATGAGTCACCGCCGGCCTCCTTCTCTTGCTGTACCCACCCCCGGTATGGTATATACCTAGTGGGGGTATAGCTGCGCCTTTATTCTATGCCCGCGGCCCCACGCCGCGCATCTCATTACAAAGGCTTTTCCATGCTCTGCCATTTCGGCCGCCGACACAATCCGTTCCGCTCAGTTCTGGCATTTGCCGGCGCGCGGGCGGGCCTCGCTCTTGCGTTAGCGCTGGCCGCCATCGTCGCAACCGCCCAGGCGCCCCATTCCCTACCCGATGCGCCCGAGCCGCAACTCCGTCCCCTGCAACAACTTGCCCAGTCAGGACCTGCCCAGTCAATGCTCCCGCCCACGCAGGACGGCTACGGACTCAATGCCTCCGGCATGAGCCCCGTGGACCCCCAGAACGAGAGCGCCCCTCAAGACGCCCCCATCGTCGCCATGGCACGCCACTCCGAGAACAGCCGCTACTGGCTCTCCGGCCAGGCCAACATCATTTTCCAGGGCGACCTGCCGTTTCACTCCCCCTACCAGGGCACGAACAGCTTCATCAGCAGGGGGGAGTATAAGACCTCCCTCCTGGGCACGATCTACACCGCACTCCGTCCGACGCACTCCATCCGCTACAACAACGATCTGATTCTGGACATCGAGAGCGCGGGTGGGCGTGGCCTCAGCGAGGCTTTCGGACTGGCCGGCTTCACCAACCTTGATGTCGTGCGCAACCCCAACCTCGGTCCCACACCCTACCTTTCTCACTACGAGATTCACCAGGTCATCGGCTTCACCGAAGAGACGACAAGCCAGGATCCAGGACCCTGGGCTCTGACCTCGAGCGTGCCGCTGCGCCGCGTCGAGTTCCGCATCGGCAAAATGGGGCTGCCTGATTTCTTCGACCTGAACGGCCCCGGCTCCGACAGCCATCTGCAGTTCATGAACTGGACGGTGGACAACAATGGCGCCTGGGACTACGCCGCCGACACCCGCGGCTACACCGTGGGCGGCATGGCCGAGTACGACGACAGGATCTGGAGCGTGCGCTACGGCCTGTTCGCCATGCCCACTGTTGCCAACGGCATCGATATGGACTGGGCCTTCAGCCGCGCTCATGGGCAGAACGGCGAGTTCGAGTTGCGGCACAGCTTCGTTGCAAAGCGCAAAGGGACACAGCGCCTCCTCTTCTACGCCAACCGGGCCCACATGGGCACGTATCGCGAAGCCGTGGATGCATTCCTCAATGGCACTGACACCGCCAGATATGGGGTAACGGTGCCGACCATCACTCTCCACGAGCACTTCAGCGCGCTCAAATACGGCTTTGGCTATAACACCGAGCAGGAAGTCACCGAGAATTTGCGCGTCTTTGGCCGCTTTGGCTGGAACGAAGGCCAGCACGAGTCGTTTGCCTATACCGAAGTCGACCAGACAGTCGAACTTGGCGCGGACTACGCCGGAACCCGCTGGCGGCGCCCAGTGGACAAGGTCGGCCTGGCCGTGGTCTCGAACGCAATCAAGGCCGATCATCAGGAGTATCTGAAGCTGGGCGGCCTCGGCTTCCTGCTGGGCGACGGCAAGCTCAACTATGGCCGCGAGAACATCGTCGAAGGCTACTACAACTGGCACGCCTGGCGCGGGCTGTTCTACGCCCTTGACATACAGCACATCAATAGCCCCGGCTACAATCGCGACCGCGGCCCGGTTTGGGTTGGCTCAGTCCGCGCGCATGTGGATTTTTAGGGCAACGGTCAGTTTTCAGTAGTCAGCGATCCAGCTCGGTGCTACGCTTGAAAGTATTCCGACACGTCGGAATACTTTTGGAGCTTCTATGATCGCCACTGGAAAAAACCTATTGACGCCCACGGAAGCTGCCGTGGTCGCGTCCGTGTCTGTGCGCAACGTGAACCGGGCCATCGACGAGAAGATTCTTCCCAAAAACCTCTTCGAGATGGGCACGGACGGCGCGCGCCGACTCAGCGCGGATGCGTGTATCTTCATTTCGTTTTACTTCGAGGCCGCCAACCGGCTCACCTCGGAGGAGCGGCTGCGCATTATTGCAACTGCGAGCAAGCAATTGCAAGAGGAAACAATGAGCGCGCTGGAAAAGGAATGGACGATCCGGCAGGGGTTCCTGACCGTTGATCTGGCTCCATTTCTGAGAGGCCTCCGCCAGCGGCTCGCGAAGTTGAATACGGCTCGCGAGCTTGTCGTTGAAGACCCTGAAATCCTCAGCGGAACTCCGGTCATTCGGGGGACGCGCGTTCCCGTTTATTACGTTGCGGCTTCCGTTGAGGCCGGAGAGTCCATGGCATGCATCCTGGATTCCTATTCCAGTCTTACCGCCGAAGACGTCGAACTTGCTGCGCTCTACGCCAAAGCCATTCCGCCGCGGGGCAGACCGAGTCCATCACGCTCTCTGCCTGTTGGGGCCGTGATTGTGGCCTCCTACAGCGTACCTAGGCGGCAGCGCCTGAAGCAGGCGTCATGAAAGCGCTCGTCATCGGGTGTCTTCTGAAAAAACCGGCTACGAACTCCTTAGCGCGTCGTTGAGCTTATGAAGTTTCTCGTCGATGAATGCCTCAGCGAGGAATTGACCAGACTTGCTCAGCGGCGAGGCCATGCCGAGGCTTCGCATATAGCATGGATCGGCAAGCGCGGATGGAAGGACTGGAAACTGATCGACGTCATCCTCGAAGGCGATTGGATATTCGTCACCAGAAATAGCAGAGATTTCCGTGGTTCCCGCAGCGCGCCCGGCTCCAGAGGACAATATGCCCATGTTGAGCTTCATGCCGGTCTGGTGTGCCTCAATGGCCCGGTGCGCATGGATCGCGATCTGCAGCTGGAATTGTTCAGCGTCGCCCTGAATGAACTCGACCGGGACGGCGATCTGGTGAACCAGGTGCTTGAAATCAGCCAGTCGGATTCCAGCGATGAAATTGAGGTTCGTCGTTACAGGTTGCCCGCTGAGTAACGGGTGACCGGCTCTGCTTCTGAATTCCAGCCTACTTCCCCGTCGCAGCCGCCTGCGCTTGCGTCTGCGCCTCAGGCAGCGTATAGATCACCTCGCCCGGCTTGGCATAATGCAGCTTTTCGCGGGCTTCGTGCTCAATCGCATCCGGATCGGACTTGAGCCGCTCAATGTGATGGTGCAGCCGCGCATTCTCCTGCTCCAGGTCCTTGATCTCCCGCTGCAACTGATGGTCCTCGGCGCGATTCTGTTGCCACACCGACAGGCCGTGCTTGCCGTTGATGGCGTGCCAGCCGATCAGCAGCGCCAGCCCCACGGCTACCACGGTGCCCGCCGGACGCCACACCCGCAGCGTCCAGTCGAGCGCCCGCTTGGGAATCGGGCCGGGCCCGGAACCAGCCCCGTTGCCAGTCCTATCCCCAGCCGCGCTCTTCTCCCGTTGCTTTTTTCCGTCCGGCATTCAACCTCAATCCGCGCTCTACCCCTGCACAAACTTCTCTGCCGCCGCCTTCAGGGCATCCGAGTCCTGCTCCCTGCGCGCTTCAGTGTAGGCCCGCACCACAGGCTCGGTCCCGGAGAGACGGTAGCAAACCCACGAGCCATCTTCCAAAATCAGCTTGAGCCCATCGGTGCGCACCACGCCGGTGACCTTGCGTCCGCCCAGCTCCGTCGGGTCAGACTTCAACTTCTCAGTGAACGCGGCCTTCACCTCCGGGGTCAAGCGGAAGTTCTCGCGAACCGGATAGAAGGAACCAACCTTGCCAAACAGCTCCTTCAATTGCACGCCGAGAGATTTGCCGCGCACAGCCACCATCTCCGCCACCAGCAGGCCGGCCAGCACACCGTCTTTCTCCGGAACGTGCCCGCGAATGGTCAGCCCCGCCGACTCCTCGCCACCGATCGCAATCTTGTCCGCAATAATCAGCTCCCCGATATACTTGAAGCCCACCGGCGTTTCATACAGCGGAACCTTATGGTAATCGGCCAGTGCGTTGATCAGATTCGTCGTCGCCACGCTCTTGGCCACGCCGTTTTTCCAGCCCCGCGTCTCCACCAGGTAGTCGAACAGCAGCGCAATAATGTAGTTGGGCTGGATAAACGTCCCGTCCGCATCCACAATGCCGAAGCGGTCCGCATCCCCGTCTGTCGCAATGCCCAGGGCCGCGCCAATCTCCCGCATTTTGGCCTTCGCATCGCCCAGCAGGTAGTCGTCCGGCTCCGGCGCATGACCGCCAAAGAGCACGTCCCGGTAGTCGTGAACCGTCGCAACCGTCACGCCGGCCTCGCGCAACACATGGCAGCTGTAACCCCGCCCCGCGCCCCAAAACGGATCGTAGACCACCTTGATGCCCGACTTTGCAATTGCCTTCAGATCAACCAGTTCGGCCAGCCGCTTCAGAAACGCCGGCTTCACGTCGGCCGTATCGAAGGTGACTCCCTCCGCCTTGGGTATGTTGAAGGCGTCGCTCAGCCCGGCAATCGCCGCCTCAATCTGCTTGGTCACCTCCGGCAGCGCCGGCGCCCCATCGTGCGTGGAAAACTTGATGCCGTTATACTCCGGCGGATTGTGCGAGGCGGTAAAGTTGATGGCTCCCGATGTCTCCAAAGTTCGCACCGCATAGGCGATGGCCGGCGTCGGCGCGGCATCCGGAATCACAATCGGCGTAACGCCGGCCGCGTCCAGGACCTTGGCGGCCTCGGCCACAAAACTCTCGCCAAGAAACCTCGGATCGCGCCCCACCAGAACCCGATGCGGCTCCGGTTGCGTCTTCACATAAGCGGCAATCCCCGCCACCGCCAGCCGGATATTGGCAAACGTAAACTCTTCGGCCACAATCGCCCGCCAGCCGGACGTACCGAACTTGATCGCTTTGCTCATCGTCTTTCTCCACCTGCGTCCGCCGCAGCGGACCGCAAAGTCAATACTGCCCTAGTCTGGTCCGGGCGGCAAGTTCCCTCGCCTCTCCTTGATTCCAAAGGCGGGTGTCCAAAGATGAGAATTTGAATTGTCCGCACAGTCCAACGCAGGCCGCGCGTCGCTTTCCGGTCAGCTCGCAGCGGGCTGTAATTGGCTGGGATGAATTGCCTGCGAACTCACGTAGCATCGTCTGGCCGAAACATTCGCAAAAGAACATTCGTATCGACCAAATACTTCGGCACAAGGGCCATCAGTCATGGTCCTGATAAAAACTCTCGCGCGTGAAAGCTTCATCGGGAAGCTGGGGAATCTTGTCGGAAAATTCAGCCATCCTCCGGAGGAATGTCTGCATATCCATCTTATTCTTTGGTCGAATCGGTCCAGAAGCCGCGGGAGCCGCGCGCACCGCATCGTCGATCACACTCTGCCCAAAGCTCTGCGGCTCCTGGCCGCGAGCCTGAACCAGCGCCGCGAACTCATCGGGGATGGTGACCGTGATCTGCATGAGAAAAGCGTAGCAGGGTAGAGGAAAAAATGCCATCGCGAATCTACCCCGAGGACCGCCAGCCAGCCGGACGTGCCAAACTTGATCGCTCTGCTCATCGTCTTTCTCCACCTGCGCCGGCTCCGTCAGGCGCAAAGTCAATACTGCCTAACTCGGGCTAGCTCGGCAGGTCGCAACATAACCCGGGCTCATTTCTTCACAAAGAGCTACCCAGAGCAGGTGTTTCGGAATAAACTGGAGTGAGAGTCAAACCTTCCCTGGAAGCGCGCCAATGCCCGACGCCAACCCGCCTGCCCGAATCGTCCTCACCACCGCAGCCACGATCGAGGAGGCCCGCAGCCTCGGCCATACCTTGATCGAGGAGCGACTGGTAGCCTGCGCCACGCTGATCCCCGCCGTCGAGTCCATCTTTCAATGGCAGGGCAAGATCGAGTCCACAATCGAATCCGTCCTGCTCCTCAAGACCGGCCCCGACCAACTGCCCGCACTCGAAGACCGCCTCCACGAGTTGCACACCTATCAGACCCCCGAGTTCCTGGTTCTGAATGTGGAAGCCGGCAGCCATCCCTACCTCGAGTGGCTGCAATCGGCGCTTCGCAGGGTCTGAAGCCACGGGCAAAGCCAGAGCCCCTCTGGTATTCTGGCTTACAGCGGTTAACCACTTGCTCCAGACCGGGCAAAGCATCAGTAGGACCCATGTTTTGGAAAGCCGCTCCCTTTTTTCAATGCGCTGGTTAATGATCGGTCTTCTCGTCTCGCTCGGAGCGCTGCTGTTTGCGGCTGCTGGCGTGGCGCGTCACATCTGGCTCCGGCGCCCAAAGCGTGCCCGCAAACCGGTTGCAAGCGTCAGCCAACCCAACGACCCGAATCTCGACCCGGCCGATGAGACCGACCAGTAACGCTGAAGGAAATCTCGTGAGCAAAGTACTCTCGGTGCAGTTGACTTCCGTTGTGGCAACTTCATCCCCGGCCGCCGCAACTTCATCCTTGCTTCGCCAGGCAGGCATCGTGCTTGCTGGCAGCGCTCTGGTCGCCGTATGCGCCCACATGGCGCTGCCCCTCTACTTCACGCCTGTGCCGCTCAGTCTGCAGACCTTTGCCGTCCTGCTCCTGGGACTGCTGCTCTCGCCGCGCCTGGCCGCTGCCACGCTGGGCGCTTACCTGGTCGAAGGTGCCCTGGGGCTGCCCGTGTTTGCGCCGAGTCCTCTCGGCTCAGGCGGCATTGCCCACCTCTTCGGCCCCACCGGCGGCTACCTGATTGCCTATCCGTTGGCCGCGGCGCTGACTTCTTTCCTCTGGCGGCGAACGAGCTGGAATACAAGGCGCGGATTTCCGACAGCCGCGATCAGCGCCGCCGCCGGCAGCCTCACGATCCTGGCCTTTGGAGCTCTCTGGCTTGCCATCTTCTCGCACGCGCCGGCCCAGTCGATCCTGACTCTTGCCGTGCTACCATTCCTCCCCGGCGACGCGCTTAAAATTGTCGCTGCCGCCGCGCTGGCCGCCGGATTCGCACGCCTGCGCCGGCCCACCCCATAGCCGATTCTCAGTAGCGTTCCGCCTTTTCCCTGAAAGGACCTTTACCTGCCGTGAGTGACCAGAAAGCCGAAGCACCCAAATCCGACGCACCCCTCGATATCTCCATCGCCCATAGTCCAGACTCCGATGACGCCTTCATGTTCTACGGACTCGCAACCAACAAGGTCCGCGTGCCCGGCTATCGCTTTACCCACACTCTCTGCGACATCGAGACCCTCAACCTGCGCGCCCGGGACGAGGCTTTCTACGACGTCACTGCCATCAGCTTCCACGCCTACCCCTATCTCCAGCACAACTACACGCTGATGGGATGTGGCGGCAGCGTCGGCGAGGGCTACGGCCCCATGATTGTTTCTGCCCGGCCCCTCGCCGCGGAGGATCTCGGCCGCATCAAGGTCGCTGTGCCCGGCACCCTCACCACCGCTTATCTCGCCCTAAAAATCTTCAATCCGGCCATTGAGACCGTGACCGTCCCCTTCGATCGCATCATCCCGGAGATTCTGGCCGGCAACTTCGACGCCGGCCTCATCATCCACGAGGGCCAGCTCACCTACTCCTCCAGCGGCCTTCACAAAGTCCTCGATCTCGGCGTCTGGTGGCGCGAAACCACCGGCCTGGTCCTGCCTTTGGGCGGCAACGCCATTCGCCGTTCGCTCGGAGCCGAATCCCTGCGCATCGTCACCAAGGCGGTCCGCGACAGCATCCAGCACGCCCTCGACCACCGCGAACAGGCCCTCGAATACGCCATGCAGTTTGCCCGCGACCTGGACGCTCGCCTGGCCAATCGCTTCGTCAGCATGTACGTCAACGACCGCACCCTCGACTACGGCCCCGACGGCCGCCAAGCCATCCGCAAGCTCCTCGATCTCGGCCACGAGCGCGGCATCATCCCCATCGCCCCGCAGGTCGACTTCGTCGACTGAGATCGTTCCCATCACTGGAATCTGGGTGCGCTATCCCTCGAGCGCATTTGGCTCGAAGGATAGCGCACGAATGGGCCAAAGCCGCTGCATGACCTTTGGTACCCGGATTTCCGCCAAAGGTCATTGAAGCAACCCCATAATTCTCTCGCCATTCTCTAAGTTATTTCTAACCACCGCCGATGCATCCAGTAAGGAGCCCTTACACGATGCTCGCCAACATCCCTCCAACCTTCCTGCTCGCTTCACACGAGCCCGCTCTGCTGGCTGCCATTGAACGGGTACTGCTCGCATCGGGCGCCCGCGTTGAGATCGTCCTCTCCGCCAACGCCGCGCTCGCCTCAATGACTGCGCCTCGCCCGCCCAGCCTGGCGCTCCTCGACGTAAACCTGCCCGGCATGGAAACATCCCAGTTGCTCGCCGCCGTCCGCGCTGAAGTCAGCAGCAAGCATCTCCCCATTGTCCTCATTGCCGGCTCTGTCACCCAGGAATGGTCCAACCGTCTGGCCGAGGGCGTCATTGACGACCTGATTCCGCCCACTGCCGAGCCCCCTTACTGGCAGCTCCGGGTTGACAAGGTGCTGCGCAACCGCCGCTGCACTCGTGAGTTGGAAACGCTTCGCGAGGGCGCACTGCTCAACGCCCAGATGGACCGCCTGACCGGCGTCTACAACCGCGAGACCATCCTCTCCATGCTGTTTCGCGAGACCGACCGAGTGCAGAGGATGAAGAGCTCCCTGTGCATGATCCTGTTCGACATCGACGACTTCGGCCACTGGAATTCACGCCTCGGCGCGGACGCCTGCGACGAACTGCTCTGCCAGGTCGTGGGCCGCACCACCCGACTTTTGCGCACCTATGACCTGCTCGGCCGCCCCGGCATGGACGAGTTCCTCGTCGCCCTGCCCGGATGCAACCCCAGCAACGCCGTCATGCTGGCCGAGCGGCTCCGCATCGAGGTCTTTTGCTCACCCTTCCACGTGGATGGCGAGGCCATCCGGCTCTCGGCGTGCTTCGGCATCGCCACCAGCCAAGGCCGCTCCCCGATGGTGGTCCTGCGCGAAGCGGAGCAAGCCCTGCAAATGGCCAAGGCCGCAGGACCCGAATCCATCCAGTGCTTCAACGACTGCCCGCAATCCGTCGCCGCGCCCGTCGCCTTCCTCTCCCCAACCTCCGGCGACGAACTGCTCGCCTGGTAGCGATCGAAGCCGTTGCCCACCACAAGAATGGAATCCCAGGCCTCGCTTCTGAGACCTGGGATTCCAAAAAAATCGGCGGCTGGAGCTGACTCGCTAACTTGCTGACAACCCCTCTTCCGTCCCCAACCCCAGAAACTCCTGGAATACATCGTTGGACAAGAGCCGGCCCTGCTCTGTAAGACAAACTGTCTTACCCTTGACCACCACCAGCTCAGCCTCAGCCAGCCGTCTTACAGCCTCCATCGCCCGTGTCACCAAATCCGGGCCAAACTCCAACTCCAGCGCGGCCACATCGACCCCGGCATTCAGCCGCAGCCCTAGAAACCATGCCTCTTCGTGCTGCCGCGCCGGCGAAAGCCACGCAGTCTCGACCGGTTCCGGCCCCTCGAGAAACGCCCCAAGATCGTCGGTCGTCGTCGAGCGCAGCACGTAGCCTGATCCGGCCCCATCGAGCCAATGCAATGGAGAGTCTGCTGCATGCAATGCCTCGCGCAGCATGGAAGACGCATCCAGCCCCAACCCCAGGTAAGGCCGCCTCTGCCAGTAGCGCAAATTGTGCCGCGATGCAAATCCCGGCCGGCAGAAATTTGAAATCTCATACTGGCTCAGCCCAGCCCGGCTCAAGGTCTCGATCGCCACCGCGTACATCTGCGCAATCGCATCGTCGGTGGGAACCTGCTCTGCGTAGTACCGCGCCCCGCCGCCCAGCATCTCCCGCCCCAGCCGCGAGTCCTCGTCCACCTCGAGCATGTACACGCTGGCATGAGGAACGCCGCATTCCACCAGCGCTGCCAGCGACTCATCCCACGAAGCAAAGGTCTGCCCAGCCAAGCCCGCGATCAGGTCCACATTCAGGTTGGCGATCCCGGCCCCGCGCAGCCGCCGCACATCCTCAAGCACTGTCGCCCGGTCATGCAGCCGCCCGCTGACCTTCGCCTCCCGGTCAATGAACGACTGCACGCCCAGGCTCACGCGATTCACCCCAGCGGCTACCAAAGCCTTCAGCGTCTCATCGGCAATCTGCCCCGGCGCGCATTCGACCGTAATCTCCGCGTCCCGCTCAAACTCGAACTCCGCCCGCATCGCCGCGAACAGCCGCTCCAGCAGCTCCGGCGCCAGCAAACTTGGAGTTCCTCCGCCCAGGTAGACCGTGTCCACCGTGCGCGGCAGGGCCACATTCATGCGCTCCGCCCACTCCCCAGCCGCCGCCAAATCTTGAATCACCCGCTCGACATAGCGCTCGTGTTCGCTGGCCGGATAGACCCCCGAGGCAAAATTGCAATAGGTGCACTTCGACCGGCAAAAAGGAATCGAGATGTAAAGACCTAGCTCGTCGTTGTCTAAAACAGGCATCAACAGAATTGTTTCATGCGCGGTTCCATTTCATCCCTGTCTTCTAGGCTCCAACAACGCGGGCCGCCTGATTGTCGTCCGCGTGCGCGCAGATTCCTATCATGAATCCGAATTCATACCAGCGGCCGTTATTGTTGGTTTCGTAGATGCTCACGCCAGATAGGAACAAGCTCACGATAAATGTAAGGGGAGCGATCAACCCGTGCCAAAGCCCACCCAGAAATCCAGCGGGCCTGGCGCCCGGCAGCTTGTACTTTGACCGCGACCCAGCGACTGAAAGGACATTTCCCATAATGCCAGAGAGGATAAACAGTCGATGGCGGCAAGTGCAAATGTTCGCTCGTTCCTGCTTGGGCGGAATTGGGATGAGCGTGTTCTGTTCATGCAATCATGAATACAAGGAGACCTCTTTTGAAAGCCTTGCCTGTCCTGGCAATCGCCTTTATCGAATCCATTCTGTTTCTTGGTCATTGGTTCATCTATCGCACCCTGGTCGTCTTCTTCGCCGGCCGCCTCAGCCTCGCTGCCACCTTGGTGCTGCGGGACGCGCTCTTCCTGCTTGCCTTCACATTCGTAGCGGCCTCCCTGCTGGGCTTTCGCTTCGCAAATCCGCTCGTTTCGCTCTTCTATAAAATTGCCGCCATCTGGCTGGGCATCTTCGATTTTTTCCTCCTCGCCGCCTGCCTTTGCCGCCTGGTTGATTCGGCCCAATACCTGACCGGACTGCACCGGAACCGCCCGGCAGTCGCCATCCTGTTCTTCTCCCTCGCGTTGCTCGTAAGCATCTATGGCCTTCTCAACGCCCGATGGATTCGCATTCGCCGCGTCCCCATCAAACTCCCCAATCTACCGCCCTCCTGGCGCGGCCGCACCGCCCTTCTCTTCAGCGATCTGCATCTGGGCCACATCAACGGCGTGGGATTCAGCCGCCGCATCGCGTCCATGGCCGCACGCCTCAACCCAGACATCATCCTCATCCCCGGCGACCTGTTCGACGGACCCAGGTGCGCCCCGGACCGCCTCGCTGCTCCCTTCAAACAGCTTTCCCCGCCCTTCGGCATGTACTTTTCCGCCGGCAACCATGACGAGTTTGGCGGCGCTGCGCAATACGCAACTGCGATTGCTCGCGCCGGCATCCGCGTTCTCAGCAATGAAAAAGTCACCTTGGACGGCCTCCAGATTCTCGGCGTCCCCTACCACGACTCCACCCACCCCAACCGCATGAAAGCCACGCTCGAGGCCCTGCGTCCGGCCGAAGGCCAAGCCGCCATTTTGCTCAACCACGCGCCCAACCGCTTGGCCCTGGTCGAACAAGCCGGCGTCAGCCTTCAGCTCTCCGGCCACACCCACGGCGGCCAACTCTTCCCCTTCACCTGGTTTACACGCCTGGTCTTCGGCACGTTCACCTACGGGTTGCACAACTTCGGCGCACTTCAGGTCTACACCTCAAGCGGCGCCGGAACATGGGGCCCTCCCATGCGCGTCGGAACCAACCCCGAAATCGTCTTGCTCCAGTTCGAGTAGACGGCTCCGTGCTATAATGTAGTTACGTTGCTACAAGGAGGCGATCACCGTGGCAATCACAACTTTATCCAGCCGGGAATTCAACCAGGGCGCCAGCCGTGCCAAGAAGGCGGCCAAGCTGGGCCCCGTCTTCATTACAGACCGCGGACGGCCTGCACACGTTCTGCTAACGATCGAGGAATACCGAAAGGTGACAGGGAAGGGCGAGAGTATTGCCGACCTGTTGGCCATGCCCGAGGCCGCCGAAATCGAGTTTGAATTTCCTCGTCTGGACGGCATCTTTTTTTATCCGGCCGACTTTTCATGATGTACCTGATTGACACCAACGTAGTTTCGGAATTGCGCAAGTCCCCGGTTTCGAAGGGAAAGTCCGCCACGGTGGACCGCAACGTTCTTGCCTGGACAAAGCGCATTCCAGCAGCCAGCCAGTTTCTGTCGGTCATCTCCATTCTCGAATTGGAGACTGGAGCCCTCCTGATGGAACGCCGCGACCCGAGGCAGGGAGCCGTCCTCCGCTCCTGGTTGGAGGATCATGTGCTACCCACCTTTTCCGGCCGTATCCTCCCCGTCGATACTCCAGTCGCACAGAGATGCGCTGCTCTGCATGTACCAAATCCCCGTTCTCAACGCGATGCCCTCATCGCCGCAACCGCCATGGTCCACGGCATGACCGTCGTCACTCGAAATGTCTCCGACTTCGAACCCACAGGTGTTGCGCTCTTGAACCCGTGGCTGGCGTAAATAGTGCGCGCGAATATCCTGCCGGTTTAGACTTGCCTTTCCGAACCAGAGGGGAAGATCAAATGCGGCAATTAAGTAAACTTTTACTCACAACAGTTTCGATTGCATTCCTGTCAGCCACCCCTGCCCAAGCCCAGCCGGCCCCTCCCGCCGCCGCAACCCTCGACTTCCCCACCGTCCTCTACGGCGCTGCCTACTACAACGAGTACATGCCGCAGGACGCACCCGGCGGCCAGGCTGCCCGCCTCGACAAAGACGTAGCCCTGATGAAAGCCGCCGGCCTCAACGTGGTCCGCATGGGCGAGTCCACATGGAGCCTCTGGGAGCCCGAAGACGGCCGCTTCGAGTACGCCTGGATGGATCGAGTCGTAGACGCCATGAGCAAAGCCGGCATCAAGGTCATCCTCGGCACACCCACATACTCAATCCCCGCCTGGATGGCCCACCAGCATCCTGAGATCCTCGCCAAACGCATCCCTCCCGGCATGTTCGGCGGCCAGCCGATCGCGAGCGCCTACGGCATCCGTCAGAACATGGACACCGATTCGCCCGCCTATCGCTTTTATGCCGAGCGCCTGATCCGCCACATCGTCGCCCACTACAAAGACAACCCCACCGTCATCGGCTGGCAGCTCGACAACGAAACCGGCAGCTACGACGCCGCCAACCCCGATGTCTTCATCGGCTTCCAGCATTACCTGGAAAAGAAGTTCGGCACTCCTGAAGCGCTCAGCAAGGCCTGGTTCCTCAACTACTGGGGCGAGAATCTGCACACCTGGGAAGACCTGCCCACCCGCGACGGGACGATCTCGACTGGATATAAGCTCGAGTGGACCCGCTGGAGCCAGATGCGCGTCACAGATTTTCTCCACTGGCAGGCCGAGCTGGTGCGCGAGTGCGCCTCGCCCAGCCAGTTCATCACCACAGACTACGGCGGCATGATGAAGCGCGACGTCAACGAAGAGGCCGTCGCCCAATCACTCGACATTGTGGCTGACAACATCTACCACGGCTCTCAAGACCACTACGACGGCTCATTCCAGGCCTTGCAGAGCGACTTCTCCCGCTCGCTCAAGCACGCAAACTTCCTGGTCACCGAGACCAACGCGCAGACCATTGGCTGGACCTCAGCCAGCCAGTTCCCGCCCTACGACGGACAGCTTCGCGAGGACGTCTACACTTACCTCGCGAACGGCGCAAACATGGTCGAGTACTGGCATTGGGCCTCCATCGCCGCCAATCAGGAGACCTACTGGAAAGGCATTCTCTCGCACGATCTCGAACCCAATCGCGCCTACGCTGAAGTCAGCCGCACCGCCCACGAACTGGAAAAGATCGGCCCTCACCTTGTCGGTCTCAAGGTCCACCGCGACGTCGCCATTCTCTGGAGCCGCGACTCCGCCAACGCCATCGGCTTCATGCCCTACGGCGGCGGCGTCCCGGCCCGCAGTTGGACCGGTGAACCCGACGGCTATGTCTCCGTGGTTCAGCAACTCCACAAGTCGCTCTATGACCTCAACCTCGGCGTCGACTTTGTCTTCCCCGAGACCCAGGACTTCTCAAACTACAAACTCCTCATCGTGCCCGCGCTTTACATCTCTGACGACGCCCTGCTCCAGCGCATTTCCGACTATGTCAAAAGCGGCGGCCACGTCGTGATGACCTTCAAGAGCGGATTCGCCAATGAGAACTCCGCCGTCCGCTGGGTCCGCGCTCCCGGCCCGCTCCGCGAAGCCGCCGGCTTCAGCTACCAGGAGTTTTCCAACCTCGAGCATCCTCTGGCCCTCAAAGGCGACCCATTCCATGTGGCCGCCGACGATCCTACCGCAAACAAAGTCAGCTATTGGGCCGAGTTCCTCATCCCCGAGCACGCCAAGCCCCTGGCCTGGTACGACCACCCCTTCTTCGGTAAGTGGCCGGCCATCACAGAGAATGATTTCGGCGCTGGAACCCTGCTCTACGAGGGAACCTATCTCTCCGATACGCTGCAAACCGCCGTCCTGCGCAGCTCTCTGGAGAAACTCGGCCTCATCGGCCCCGACCAGCAACTCCCCGCGGCGGTCCACGTCCAGCACGGCGTCAACCGCCTCGGCAAGCGCCTCCACTACTATTTCAACTATTCGAGCGCAGAGGCCAAAGCAACCTACCCCTACGCCGCCGGAACCAATCTGCTCGACGGAAAATCCGTGGCCAAATCCGCCGTGTTCATCCTGCCGCCCTGGGATGTGGCTATCATCGAGGAGCAATAGCCGCTCCCGGCCCTGGAGCCGACAATTCAAGATCGAGGAGAATTTCCCATGAGTGCAGAATCCCCAGCGCCCTGCCCCAGCGTCGTCCGCACCCCGCTCCACGGTTTCGACCTGCTCCTCAATCCCCGCCTCAACAAGGGCACCGCCTTCACTGAAGAAGAGCGCGATGCCTTCGCCCTCCACGGCCTGCTCCCTCCGCACATCGGAACCCTTGAAGATCAGCGCGAACGGCGCAAGCTGGCCCTCGATCATCGCGACACCGCCTTCGGCAAGTACAACCAGATGCGCGACCTCCAGGACACCAATGAAACCCTCTTCTACTCGCTCATCACGCAGCACATTGAAGAACTGCTGCCCATCGTCTACACCCCCGCGGTAGGCGAAGGCTGCCAGCGCTTCTCTGAGATCTGGCGCAAGCCCCGAGGCTTGTTCATCAGCTTCCCTGACCAGGCCCGCATCCGCCAGATCCTCTCCGACGCGCGCTATGACGACGTCCGCTGCATCGTGGTCAGCGACGGCGAGCGCATTCTTGGATTGGGAGACCAGGGCGCCGGCGGCATGGGCATTCCCATCGGCAAAATGGCGCTCTACACCGCGCTGGCAGGCATCCCTCCCGAGCAGTGCCTCCCCGTCCTGCTCGACGCAGGCACCGACAATCAAACCCTGCTCCAGGATCCCATCTACATTGGCTGGCAGCATCCGCGCGTGCGCGGTCAGGAATACGACGACTTCGTCGAAAGCTTCGTTTCCGCAGTCGAGCGCCGCTGGCCCCACATTCTTCTGCAATGGGAAGACTTCGCCGGCGCCAATGCCGCCCGTCTCCTCGAGCGTTACCGCGACCGCCTCTGCACCTTCAACGACGACATTCAGGGCACCGCCGCCGTCACCACCGCCACCTTGCTGGCAGCCGTCAACGCCACCGGCGTTCCGCTCAAAGACCAGACCATCGCGCTGTTTGGTTCCGGCTCCGCCGGCATCGGCATCGCCAACCTCATCCTTGCTGAAATGCAGCAGGAAGGGCTCACCGAGGCCCAGGCACGCCGGCGCATCTACGCTTTCAATCGTTACGGTCTTCTGGTCGAAGGCGGAAGAGACATGCGCCCCAGCCAACTGCCCCTTGCCCGCAAGAGAGCGGACGTCGAAGGATGGAAGCTTTCCGGCGGTGAAGATATTTCCCTGCTCGACGTTGTGCGCAATGCCAGAATCACGGCCCTCGTCGGCACCTCCGCCCAGCCCGGAGCATTTACCGAAGAGATCGTCCGCGAGATGGCCAGCCACACCAGCCGCCCCATCGTCTTCCCGCTCTCCAACCCCACCTCATGCGCTGAAGCCACGCCCACTGACCTGCTGCAATGGACCGGGGGCCGCGCCATCATCGGCGCCGGCAGCCCCTTCGCCCCCGTCGAATTCGGCGGCAAGCTGATTCCCATCAACCAGACCAATAACTCCTATATCTTTCCCGGTCTGGCCCTGGGCATATTAGTCTCTCGCGCCACACGGGTCACCGACGCCATGATCATGTCCGCCGCCAAGGCACTCGCGTCCCTGTCTCCCGCCCGCCAGGACAAGACCGCCCGCCTGCTCCCGCCCATCGCCGATTCCCGCAGTGTTGGCCTGGTGGTCGCGGAAGCCGTAGCCAATCAAGCCATCGCCGACGGCGTCGCCGCCATCGCGGACGCGGCGACCCTGAATGCCCAGCTCCGCGCCTACGTTTGGGAACCCGTTTATCTGCCCTATGAGCGCATCGATTGATCTCGAATATATTTCGTTTTCGTCGCTTCGGGAACATCTCGCTCAGGTGCAAGGCTTTGTGAAGTATCTTAAGCCGGACTTCTTGGAGGAACTGCCCGAGGATTGCGTCCTTTCAGATTGACTTCACTCCCCATCCTGCCGTCGCCTGCTCCAGCAACCGCTCTCAGTCTCTTGAAGCTCGCGGAACCCCTTCTTCAAATCCTGCCGAATCCGCTCCAAGTCCGCAACCCGCCTCTACTTTTTGGCGTCGCCGCCAATCTGAATCACCACATACTTCGCCGCAACATCCCCCACATTCTTCACGAAATGGTTCGTCCCCAATGCCACGTAGATGATCCCGCCCGGTCCTACGCGTTCTGCCTTGCCGTCATGTTGAAACTCCAGCGTCCCCTGCTGCACCACGATCACTTCCGAATGTTGAATTGTATGCAGTGCGCTCGGCGCCGTTCCCACCGGCTGCATCGTCTCGCGCACCTGCACCGCCTCGCCTGTGGCCAGCGTGCCGGTAACGACGCTCCGGCGCTCAGCGCCATTCGGAGCTGTCTTGACGGTCATCTGTTCATAAGGGAACGCCTGCGAACTCGCCAACTGATTTTCGCTGCTCGTCTGCGCTTTGGCCATCCCGCATTGCAGCGCCAGAACAGCCGCACATACCATCGCAATCCTGATATTCATTCACGCCTCCCTTTCCCACCGCAGCATCGCATTCTCGTACAAGAGATATTATTCCCCATCCGGCGGCACCTGTTCCAGCAGCCGCTTCCACGTCTTCTGGTTCTTCCTGAACCCTTTCTTCAAATCCTCAAGAATCCGCTCGAAGTCCGCATTCGTCCTCAGATTATTCCACGCCGGATTCTTCTGGAACCAGGGATAATTCTCGTTCCCCAAGTAGATAGCCCGCCGTAACCAATGCAGCGCCTCGCTCGAGTCGCCTTCAACCGCAAAATAAGTAGCCAGCCGGTAAGCCATCTCGCTATCGGCTTCGGCCGCAGCCAGCGTATCGTCCTTCAGCAGTGCGGCAGCCCGCTCCCGCTCGCCCGCCTGCACATAGCAAAGCGCCAGCGTAGGCACTGCAATGCGCAGCGAGTCGTCATCGCGAACAACGCCTTCCAGCATTTCAATTGCCGCGCTCAGGTTGCCCAGCCTCATCTGCTGATACCCCGCCGAGGTCCGCAGCAGCGGGTGCCGCGGCTCCAGCGCCAGGCCCTTCTCAAGTTCGTCGCCCGCCAGTTCGATTTGATTCTGATAGTGATACACACGCGCCCGGTGGTTGTAGAGAATCGGCGCATTGGCGGGATTCAGCTTGAGCGCGCGACTGAACTGAAGCAGCGCCTCGTCGTACATGCCGTCCCCGCGCAGCGCCATGCCCGCCACCATGTGCACATTCCAGTCGTTCGCCGCTCCAGCCAGCAGGTTGGCCACCCCATGCCGCGCCGACTCCTTTTCTCCGCGCGACAGCAGCATATAGATGCGGTACAAATTGGCTTCAGTCGAAGCCGGATCCAGCTTGAGCGCCTCGTCAAAATCGCGCCGCGCATGCATCACATGAATCTGCCCCCCGAAACCGTGGCGCACATATTGCAGCTCCGCGATGCCCAGGCCGCACCACCCCGCCGCAAACTCCGGATCTTTGCTGGTGACGCCCGTAAACAAAGCATGTGCCCGGTCCAGATCCCCACGCGACCCCGTCCGCACCATGAACGAACTGAGCAGCGCGCGCGCCTGCAAGTACTCTTCGCTCACCGGCCCCGGCAGCGATCCAGTTGCCGCATCTCTTGTCCCAGGACGCGGCGCATCGATCTGGTCCCCGGCGCTGAGTCCGTGCAAGGCCGCAAAAACTTCGTTCGAAATCTCCGTCTGCACCGCAATCAAATCCAGCGAAGCCACGCGGATTGCGCCCCCCGACCGCACGCTCTGCGAGCCTACGTCCAGCAGTTGCCAGTTCAGATCGAATCCATTTTCGGAGCGCAGAAAACTGCCCGCCAGCACAAACGAAACCAGCAGCCGCTGCCCAACCGACAGCGGATCCATCTGTGCAATCGGCAGCGGCATCAGCGTGCTCGAGGGCCGCACAACCAGGGCCGGAATCCGCGCCAGCCGAGCCGCAATCGCATCCGCCAGCGCAAACCCATAGAGCGGAGCAACCTCAGTTGCGCCCAGGTTGGTGAACGGCAACACCACCAGCGAGCTTTGCGGCGCACGATCCACCGCCGACTCGCGGAATCGCTCCGCCAGCATCGACAGAAATCCTGTGTTCCGTTTCTCCGCCTCGGCGCCCGTCGTGGGCAGGTTGGCCGCGGCATCGCCGGGAATGATCCCGGTCTCAATCTGCAGCGCCTTCATGATCGTCTTCAGAGCCTCGCGAACCTCGGCAGCCGACGCGGACCGCGCTCCCGGATTCTTCTCAAGGCAAGCCGCGATCACGCTCGTCAGCTCAACCGAGATGCCCGGAAAAATCAAGCTCAAATCCCCCGGCTCCTGGAATTGGATCGCGCGAATGGCCTGATAATCCTCTGCGTCGGGCCGCACAAAAGGATGCCTGCCGCTGGCCAGTTCATACAGAATCACCCCCAGCGCCCACACGTCCGACTGCACGCTCGACTGCCCGGTCACAAACTGCTCCGGCGCCATGTAGCGGATGGTCCCGCCGCGCGCCGTGTACGTGGCTGCCATCGATGCATCCTTGGCCAGGCCCGGCTTCGAGGGATCGAAGTTCGCATCCTCGGGCCGCAGCCGCCGCGCCAGGCCGAAGTCCAGTATCTTGACCAAACCGCCATCGGTCAGCATCACGTTCTGCGGCTTCAGGTCGCGATGGAAGATGCCCAGCGCGTGCGCCGCCTGCAAACCGTCCGCAATCTGAATGCCCACCGAAAGCACCAGTTGCAGGCTGGCCGGTCCGCGCTCAATCAACTTGTCCAGCGACTGGCCCGGCACGTATTGCATTACGATGAATCCCTCGTCGCCGCTCTCGCCTACCTCGTAGATCGCGCAGACGTTTGGATGCTCGATGGCAGAGGCCAGCCGCGCCTCGCGCAGCACCGTCGAGCGCATCTGCTCGGCAGACAGCAGGCCCGTGCGCAGAATCTTCAGCACCACCGGACGCTGCAACAGCGTGTCGTTGGCCAGGTACACCACGCCGCTGCCGCCGGCGCCCAGCTTGCGCTGAATCTCGTATTGTTCGATCGTCCGTCGCTTCATCTCTACACTCAAGTGTACCGGCTCAGTCGTTAAGAACGTATCAATTGCTGGACACGGGTGGATCGCATTCCCCGCTTGATGCGCTGGGCAGCCACAGAACAATTGCCGCTGACCGAATCTGTTAACGTCGTATTGAGCATGAGCGGCAACCGCAAAGTGGCAGCAACAAATGGTCGGCGCATCGTTGGCGTCTTTGCGGGATGCATCCTTGCCCTTGCCGCGACGCCGCTGCTGCCGCAACAACCGCCTGCGCCCAGCCCACCGCAGCAGCCCGGTGCAAGCGAAAAGGTCCACACCGGCGTCACCAGCGGCCTGGACACGGATGCCCGCTTGCAGAATCTGTTAGCCGACCATCAGTTCCTGCGTATCGAATCCCAGCTCGATCAGTTGCCGCCCGACCAGTTATCGCCCGAAATGGCCCAGTTCTACCGCGGTATTCTCGCCAACCGCAACAACGATCTCAAGACATCCATCCAGTTGCTCGAGCCGCTAGTCGATCAGGTCGCCGCAAGCGGAAACGTCCCACAGGAAAAGGTTCTCCGCAAGACCCTGGCGGAAGACTACCTCCGCTCCGGCGACCTGGCCAAAGCCGCCAAAGCCTATCAGACTCTCGAAACCCGCCTTCACGGCCATCTAAGCTCCGATGAGCTGGACGAGATGGAACTCCCGCTCAAGCTGCTGCCCCTCGCCGCGGCCAATCCGCCCATGACCGTCGAGAGCTACGACCCTTTCCGCCTCCAGGTCGCCAGGAATCCGCTTGGGCTGACCGACCTTCCCGTCTACGTCGATGCCCGCCCGCACAGTTTCATGCTCGATCCCACGGCGCCCTTCAACCTCATCGCCCGCTCGCTTGCGAAAGAGGCGGGCCTCAACGTCTCCGCGGAGTCCGCTACCATCCACACCCTCACTGGCCGCCCCATGCAGGTGCACGTCACGGTCATTCCCCGCTTCACCATCGGCGGCCGCATCACCTTTCGCATCATGACTGCTTTCGTCTTTGAAGACGCCGACTACTTCTTCGCGAAATCGCATTTCCAGGTCGAGGGAGTCCTCGGCTACCCCGCGCTATCGGCCCTCGGCAGCCTCACCATTACCGCCGACGACACCATTGAAGTGCGCCCCTTCAAAATGAATGACAAGCGGGAAAAGGACGACCAGCCTCTTCCCGGCGCGCGCTTCTTTCTCGATGGCGATCAGATGATTGTGGCGCTTGGAAAAGTCGGCGAGGACCGCATGTACGCCGTCGATGCGAGCAGCCAGCAGACCTACCTGACCTCTCGCTATTACGAAGAGCACGCCGCTGATTTTGCCGGCCAGAAGATGCAGCTCTTCGCGCTTCCCGGCCACGAGTCCAGTCCGCCGCAACCGGCCTTCGTCGCCGAGACCATCCCGCTCGAAGTCGGCCCCACCGCCGTCAGCGTGCACTACATCCAGGTGCTCACGCAGCCGCTCGGCAGCGCCGCCCTCGACGATGTCTACGGAGTGCTGGGCCTCGATGTCTTAGACCAGTTGCGCGCCTACACCTTCGACTACCGCGCTATGCGCTTCAGCGTGAAGGCGGAGTAGCGGGGCAGCGGGTCAGCAAGTCAGCGGGTCNNGCGGGTCGGGAAGTCAACGCATGATCACTGGCTTCTACGCTTTCAATTTAGCAAGCAACCCATTGATCAGTCGCGCAACCTCTTCGCATTGCTCCATCAAGCTCGTCGACTTTGACTGCTCGATGAAGTTCATCCCGGACGCCAGTTCCAATTGCGTCTGCAGCTCAAAGAGCGACCCGCGAGAGGTCGCCAGGAACTGCCGAAAGTGTCCGTCGCTCAATCTTCCATGGCCCTCGGCAATATTGCTCGGAATAGAAACGGCGGCCCTGCGCATTTGCGATTGGAGACCAAACATTTCGCTTTTCGGAAACGACTCCGTTTGGGTATAGACTGCCCTCGCAAGATTCATCGCCTTTTGCCAGACAAGCAAGTCGCGATAGTGGCGCGTTCTACCTCCGGCAATTGATCCATCTTTCTTGTCCATTAGCGCATCCCACCGCTGACCCGCTGACTCGCTGACTCAATGCCCTCGCCGCACTTCGCCTTTTTCCGCCGGCTCCGGCGGCAGGCTCGCCAGTTGCTTCTGTCTGCGCCTTCCCAGCAGAAACATCGTCAGCCCGAAGACCAGCAGCACCAGCCCCCACCACAAATTCAAATTGATCCCAAGGCTCTGGGCATAAAAACCCACTCTGTCCTTCGTCGCCAACCCAAACGCCGAGAGGATCGCCCCCACCAGCGTGAACATCATTCCCATCGGAATCCGCAAATCGAGATTCATCGCTCTCTCCTATCCTGCCCTGCTCCCGCCGGGTGCCCCACCCTCGCCGCGTCTTTGTTTTTTGCGGCTAGGGTGGGTTTGCAAAAGACGATCAGTAAAAGAAAATGTTCAACGCAACCGCGCCCAGCAGAACGGCCACAGCCAGCGCTTCGGGCTTCTTCCACCACACAATGTGCGCGCGGTCAGGCTTCGGCGTCAGCGAATGCACCAGTCCCACCAGTTCCGCCTCCGGTCGCGCCTTGGTGCAGTAGCTCACCACCACCGTCACAATAAAGTTGGCGCTGAATGCAAAAATCGCCGTCCAGAAGTTCTGCGCCATGTCGCTCGGATAGTGGTGCAGCACCGCAATCCATCCGCCGTGAATCCCCGGCCGCGCCTCGATCGGCAGCGTCAGCCCATGATGCAACATGGCTGTGGCCGTGCCCGCAATCAGCCCGGTAAAGGCGGCGTGCCCGGTCGCCCGCTTCCAGAACATGCCCAGCAGGAACGTCGCAAACAAAGGCGCATTCACAAAGCTGAACACTAGTTGCAGCGTATCCATGATGTTATTGAAGTTGATGGCCGCATACGCCGTCGCAATCGACAGCAGGATCCCGCCCACTGTCGCCCATCGTCCTACAGCCATGTAATGCCGGTCGCTGCCGCCCTTGTGAATGTAACTCTGGTATAAGTCGTACGTGAAAACCGTATTGAAGGCTGTAACATTGCCCGCCATGCCGCTCATAAAACTGGCCAGCAGCGCAGTAAGTCCCAGCCCGAGAATCCCAGTCGGGAAAAAGTGCAGCAGCATGTTCGGCGTGGCCATGTCGTAGTCCAGCAGCGGCTCGCCGCTCGCCGTCAGCATCGCCTTGCCCGTCACGGGGTTGATCTTGGCCGGAACCAGTCCCCTGCCTTCAGAAACCTGGGCCGACACCACGGTGGTCTCGTGAATGATGGCGCCGTTCACCGTCCGCACCACGGTCGTAGTGTGCGGTGTGGGCAGCCCAATCGCCAGGATGCCCGGCACGATCACCAGAAACGGAAACAGCATCTTTGGCACTGCCGCAATCAGCGGAACTCGTCGCGCCGACTCCATATTCTTTGAGGCCATCGCCGTCTGGATGACCAGGAAGTCCGTGCACCAGTAGCCCGATCCCAGCACAAAGCCCAGGCCCATCCCCAGCCCGATGATCTCGATGCCCATTGGATTGGTGCTTGCGTGCGCCACGCCCTTCCACTCGTGCATGTATTGCATGGGAACGGAGGCCTTCAGCCCGCTCCATCCGCCGATATTGCGCAGCCCGATCAACACCAGCGGCAAGAATCCCGCGATGATCAGGAAGAACTGCAACACCTCGTTGTAAATCGCGCTGGTGAGCCCGCCCAGAAAAATGTACAAAAGCACGATCAGCGCCGACAGGCAAATCGAGAAAGTAAAAATCCCTTCAGGCGCCCAGCCCAGCGCCCTGAACAGCCCGTCGAATACATGCAGCGCCTGGATCAGCCGCGCCATCGCGTACATCGAAATGCCCGAGCTGAACACCGTCATCACCGCAAACGAGCAGGCGTTCAGCGCGCGCGTCTTCTCGTCGAACCTCATGCGCAGAAACTCGGGCACACTCCGCGCCTTTGACCCGTAGTAGAACGGCATCATGAAGATGCCCACAAAAATCATCGCCGGTATGGCGCCAATGCCGTAGAAATGAGCCGTCTCCAAGCCATACTTGGCCCCCGACGCGCCCATTCCGATGACCTCTTGCGCCCCCAGGTTGGCGCTGATAAAGGCCAGTCCGCAGATCCACGCGGGGAGCGCCCTGCCCGCCTGGAAAAAGTCCTTGCTCGTCTTCATGTAGCGCTTCAGCGCAAAGCCGATGCCCAGCACAAAGACGAAATACAGCAGCATGATCAGCCAATCGACTGAGGTGAGGTTCAACACGGCCGGCTCCTTGGGTGAATACAACGAATGAAAGCAATCTTCCGAAAGCTCAGAGAAGCAACCAAACCACTCTAACGCAGGAGGGCAGAGCCAAGTCCAGCAAAAAATGAAAAGGTTTTCAGCCGGGCTGTTCCCTGTTCCCTGTTCCCTGCGTTTTTCCCGTTTACACTAAGAGTGCATGATTCCCACCCTGGCCTGGACCCCCGAAGGCGTCCGTTTCATCGATCAGACCAAGCTCCCCCTCGAGGAGAGCTATGTGCTCGCCACCACATATGAACAGGTGGCCGAGGTCATCGTCACCATGGTCGTCCGCGGCGCGCCGGCCATCGGCGTCTCCGCCGCCTACGGCATCGCCCTCGGAGCGCTCCGCACCACCGCCCTCACGCCGCATCTGTTCGCCCCTGAGTTCGAGGCCATCTGCGCACGCCTGGCCGCAACCCGCCCCACGGCTGTGAATTTGTTTTGGGCCATCGACCGCATGAAGCGCCTCTTTGCCGAACTGCTCGCCGAAGGCGCAACCCTCGACAAGGTCCAGGAAAGAATCCTTGCCGAAGCCCATGCCATGTATGAGGAAGACATCGCCGCCTGCCGCACCATGGGCGCATTTGGCGGCGCTCTGCTGCCCGACGAGAGCGGCGTTCTCACTCACTGCAACGCCGGCGCTCTCGCCACCTGCGGCTACGGAACCGCTCTAGGCGTCATCCGCTCCGCCGTCGCGCAGGGCAAACGCATCCATGTTTACGCCGACGAAACCCGCCCCTTCCTGCAAGGCGCGCGCCTCACCGCATGGGAGCTGATGCAAGACAACATTCCCACCACCGTGATCTGTGACAACATGGCCGCCAGCCTGATGCAGGCCGGCCGCATTCAGGCCGTCGTGGTCGGCGCGGACCGCATCGCGGCGAACGGTGATTTTGCCAACAAGATCGGCACCTACAACGTGGCGATTCTGGCCAAGGAGCACGGTATCCCGTTCTACGTCGCAGCTCCCTGGTCCACCATCGACCTGGCCACGGCCACCGGCGACTCGATCCCCATCGAGGAGCGTCCTGCAGTCGAAGTCACCCACCACGGCGGCAAGCAACTCACCCCCAACGGCGTCGGCATCTGCAACCCCGCCTTTGACGTGACGCCGGCAAAGTATGTAACCGCCATCGTCACCGAACGCGGCGTACTCCGCGCCCCTTACACCGAGTCGCTCAAACAGATGGAACTCGTGGCAACGTAAGCCCAACTCCACTTGGAACGTCAGCTCTTCTCTGCAACCGTATGGACCGCTTCCGACACGGTTATCACCAGTGTCATCGGATCGACAGGCGATGCAACGAAGCCATATTTTTCATAGAACCGCTTTGCGCCGTCTGAAATCGCATGAACGAGCAGAGCCCGGATTCCCGCAATTTCGGCAGCCTGCATCGTTCGCAGGACAGCATCCCGCAAAAGAGCCGGCCCCATTCCGCGGCCCTGAAACCTCGCATCGATGGCAAGCCGGCCAATCACCATTACCGGTGCGGGGTTGGGCATGTTGCGTCTTACACGGCCAGGCGCATGCACGTGATCCACGGCGCCCACGGCAAGCGCATAGTAACCCACGACCTGCTGCCCCGCGCACACCACATAAGTCCGCGAGGCGCCGTTCTCCTCATTCGGCAGTGCTCTGCGCTTGAGCCAATCGTCAAGCGCCGGTTCGCCGCATTGAAATTGCGATAGGTCATGAGCCGCACTGACTTTTTCCGGAGCGGAAATGCGATCGCCGACGCCGCCTACTTGTCCCACGGCGCCTTCGTCCTGAGCAAACGAGCCAGCCTGGGATTGCTCGCCGGCGGCTTGTCCAGCATGGCCGTGAATCGCAGGAAGTCCTCTTCAGCAAGATTGAAATAGCGCCTGTCGAGCAATACGGATTCTGCCTCCCGGCATGCCGCTTCCAACATAAAGTCGGAGCGGTTCCGGCCAAGCGCATCGGCCGCCCGGCTGATCAGCGCCTTCTGGCTTCGGCTGACGCGAAGATTGATGTTTTCCGCCCGTAACCTGCTCGTTTCGGTGACCACGCCACTCATTTTTTTCTTCCTCCGCCTGTATACACAATCAATGTACATCACTGTGCGCACAATGTAAACACCAACAGATGCGCCACCCAACCAAACTACAGTAAGAGAGTGTCTTCCCGCCCCTCCCTATTCCGCCCCCGGCTTTTCCGGTTGCGCAGCAAGTCGCTCCTCCGCGGAATCCTCTTGTCCCTCGCAGCCCTCGTAGCCAGCCTGCGTCTCGAAGGCTTTCCCGGCGCTGACTCCCTCCACACCTCGCCCTGGCAGATTCTCGTTGTGCCTGTGGCCTTCTGGGGCATGGTCGAAACCGCCCGCTGCCTCACCCGCAAGTGGAGCCTCTATTACGCCGGCGTCCTCATCCTGCTCTACTCCGAATTGATGATCCTGGCCCTGGCGCTCTTTTTCTGGCTCGATCCCGTGTAGGCCGGCCTCGAATTCCGCCGCAGGCTACCACAAGTCAATTGCACCCGTGTACCATAGTGCGAAACCCGCGATTATGCTCCCCGCGATCGAGCACGGGTTATCTCCCCAGGGGAACCATTGGAGAACGACATGCTCAAAGGATTTCGAGACTTTATTCTGCGTGGAAACGTTGTGGACCTGGCTGTCGCTGTCATTATCGGCGCAGCCTTTAACGCCGTCGTCACATCCTTCACCAAAGACGTGCTCGGCCAGTTGATCTCCGCGGTCCTAGGCAAACCAGACTTCAGCGGCGTCGTGCTGAGGCTGTATGGCACCGACATCCGGGTGGGCAATTTCCTCACCGCCGCCGTACAGTTCCTCATCGTCGCCAGCGTGGTCTATTTCTTCGTGGTCTTGCCCCTGAACACGCTGCTGGCCCGCCTGCAGAAACCCGCACCGGAAGCTCCATCCACCACCAAGACCTGCCCCGAGTGCCTAAGCGAGATTCCACTCGCCGCCAAGCGCTGCGCCCACTGCGCCCAGCCCGTAGCCTAGTCACTACGGCTCGTCAGGCAAATTCGACCAATCCTTATTGTGTGTCCTCAAGGGAACGAACTATGACCATGCACAACCCGCTTGCATTTCTGCTTCTCTCACTCGTTCCCGCTTCTCTGGCGGCCCAATCCGCTCCGCCCGCCGTCTTCGGCTACACCAATTTTGCCGCGCAGGGCAAAATCGAGGCTGAATTCCTCTCTATCCCCGACGCCCAGTTGGCCGGCCAGCACCTCAAGACCCTCACCGCCGAGCCCCACCTGGCCTCCACCCCTGAAGATCGCAAAACCGCCGATTACGTTGCCGAGAAGTTTCGCCAGGCTGGGCTCGATACCGAGATCGTTCCCTACCGCGTACTCCTCAATCAGCCCAAAGTCGTCCGCGCCGAGGCCTTTGACGCTGCCGGCAATATCCTCATGTCCGGCCCCACCCGCGAGCACGTCCCCGGCGACCCCTACCAGGACGATCCCCGCGTGGTGATGCCCTTCAACGGCTCCTCAGGGTCTGGAGATGTGACCGGCGACGTGGTCTACGCCAACTACGGCCGCCTCGAGGACTTTGACCTGCTTGCCGCCCAGCACATCGACCTGCACGGCAAGATTGTCATCTGCCGCTACGGCGCCAACTTTCGCGGCGTCAAGGTCTACATCGCCCAGCAGCGTGGCGCCGCCGGCGTGCTCATTTACTCCGACCCCCAGGACGACGGCTACTTCAAGGGCGACGCCTACCCCAACGGCCCCTGGCGTCCCGATACCGGCGTCCAGCGCGGATCGGTACAATTTCTCTTCCAGTATCCCGGCGATCCTGAAACCCCCGGCGTTGCGTCCACGCTGGACCTGCCCGACTCCGCCCGGATTTCGCCGGAAGGCAACCAGCCCCACATCATCTCCATCCCCATCAGCTATTACGATGCCGCGCCCATCCTGAAGGCCCTTAAAGGTGAAGGCGTACCCTCAGGCTGGCAGGGCGCCCTGCCCTTCCGCTATCACCTGGGCCAGGTCGGGAGCCCGGTTGACGGACAGGGCGCCGTTAAAGCACACCTCGTCTCCCAGCAGGACTATCAGCGCCGCATCATCTGGGACGTCATCGGAGAAATCCCCGGCTCGGTGTATCCCGACGACTGGGTCATCGTCGGCAATCACCGCGACGCATGGGTCTATGGCGCGGTCGATCCCAACAGCGGCACCGCCGCCATGCTTGAATCCGTCCACGGCATCGGCGCGCTGCTGCGGCAGGGCTGGCGCCCCAAACGCACCATTATTTTCGCGAGTTGGGACGCCGAAGAAGAAGGCCTCATCGGCTCGACGGAGTGGGTCGAACAACACGCCAAAGCCCTCGAACGCGCCGTCGCCTACTTCAACACCGACGTAGCCGTCTCTGGCCCCGATTTCTCCGCCGCCGCCGTGCCCTCGCTCAAGCAGTTCATCCGCGAAATCACCCGCTCCGTTCCCAGTCCCGCCGCCGCAACGGCCTCCAGTTCCACGGTCCCAGGTACGACGGTTTATGACCAGTGGAAGAGCATGCGCCCCAACGCGGACGAGCATCGCAGCTCCAACGCTCCGCACGCTGCTGAAGAGGTCCACGTCGGCGACCTTGGTTCCGGCTCTGACTTCACGCCCTTCCTGCAACACATCGGCGTGCCTTCAACAGACATCGGTTCCGAGGGCCCCTACGGCGTCTACCACTCCGTCTTCGACAACTTCGCCTGGTACGTCCAGAACGCGGACCCTCACTTCCTCTATCTCCAGGAGATGGCGCGCGTGCTCGGCCTTGAAGCCCTCCGCATGGCCGATGCCGACGTGCTGCCCTACGACTACGTAGCCTACGCCCACTCCATCTCCACCTATATTGAAGCGGCAAAGCGTAGAGCCGGGGACGATGGACTCAACTCGCTCGATTTCGCCGCGGCCCAGGCTGCCGCCGCCCGCTTCGCCACCGCTGCCCAAAAGGCCCATGACCGCCAGATCGCTGCCACCGGAGACTTGGCCAAACTCAATCTCGCCCTGCGCCAGACCGAGACCGCGCTTATCTCTGAAGCCGGCCTGCCCAATCGTCCCTGGTACCGGCATACCATCTACGCCCCTGGCCAGTTCACCGGCTACGCAGCCGTCGTCATCCCCGGCGTCAATGAGGCCATCGATGCGAATGACCAATCCCGCGCAGCCCAGCAACTGACGGTCCTGACCCAGGCACTCGACCGCGCCGCACTCACCCTCGACTCCGTGCATTAAAACGCCATCCGCACGGTCACAGGAAGATGGGCCCCAGAAATGACCAAGTCAGCTCTTCAAAGAACCGCATACCACTTTCGTGGGACACCGTATACCACCTTTTACTCACTTAATCCCCAGCAAAATCAGCACTTTCCTCTTGATCCATTCCACAGAAAGCGTAGAGTGGTAATACATCACTGGTTACCTATAGCGAGGTTTCCAGCGTTACTCAGGTTCAATCAGGACGTTACGCTAAACGGCCCTCGTCCTGGATGAACAGCTTTTCTGAAGGAGCCTGCCCCATGCATCTGCTATTCGTTGCTTTCGCCTTTGTGACCATGGTAGCCTGCCCCGCAATCGTGGCCATCATGCCACAGTCCAAAGTCGAAGAAGAAGCCTGAGCCCCTGTCGGGCAGGCTGTGTATCGCTGCGGCTTCTCCTCCAAGCGGCAGTTGACCACACCCCTTCGCGCTGATGGTCTCACTCAGTACCTTCGTGTAAACTCCAGCTACTCATAGTTACCGCACCGCCGCTTACCGTCGCGCCATCCCCTATCCCACCAATTAGATATTCCCCTTCATGTACAGCTTCGGTACAGTCTTCTCAAGCTGATCCGGACTTCCATTTTGAACAGCTAAGCGCGGCAAACCGACCCTCGAAGGAGTTCTCTATCATGGTTGATCTTTTGCTTGGTCTCGCCTGGGTAGTCATCGTTCTCACTCCAGCCCTGTTGGCCTCTTGTCAGCCTGTCGTTGCCAACGACGGCTACCTCAATGTCAATTCAGAAGGTTCAATGCAGCCCCAACCAGCCTCGAGCCACACAAGGAAAAGGTGAGCGCCGGCCGGCTCCCCGGCGCTCTGCCCCAACTTCCTTGCTCAACCTTACTCAAATCCGGCAAATCTACACCGTCTCCTGGGTTTGCCGGAACACCGCTAGCCCATTCCCCGCCGTCGCGCTCGAAATTCTCCCCAAACTGTGATTTAGATCACATATCATCCCTCCGATGGTTGACCCTGCTCCATTACGCTCGTATCGTTAGAGATTGACTATGAAGATATCTGGAAACACCTTGCGCATCGGGATTGCGGCTGCCATTATCGTCGGCACCATCGGCTGGCTTGCCTACTCTGGCTACGGAGCCAACAAGAGCTACTACGTCACCATCGCCGAGCTCGGCGGAATGGGCGACAAAGCTTACCACAGCCAGTTGCGCGTTGAAGGCTTCGTCCAGCCCGGCTCCATCGAGCACAACGGCCCTCACGTCGATTTCGTGCTCAACGAGTTTGAAAGCCACTCGCCCAAAGCCGCTTCCGGCCGCCTGCTGAAGGTCACGTACAAAGGCTCTGAGCCGCCACCCGACACATTCAAAGACGACGCCCAGGCCCTGGCCGAAGGCTCTTACGGCCGCGATGGCGTCTTCCACGCCTCGGTACTCCAGGCCAAATGCGCCAGCAAATACGCACCCGCAGGTCCCAATCAGCCCAACTCATCGCCAGCCGCAGCGCCCAATGCCAGCCCACGCGCCTCGACGGCCGCCCCCGCCACTTCAACCGCGGCAACCCCAACCGTCGCAAATTGATCGAATGAACGCTTCCACATCCGAGGCCGCTACGTCCCCCACCAGCGTCCGCCCAGTCTCTGCCAGTTTGGACAAGGTCTCCAAGCTCTTCGGCTCCTTTGCTGCGCTCCGCCAGGTCTCGGTCGACCTCGAACCCGGCCGCTGCTACGTCCTCATCGGCGAAAATGGCGCAGGCAAATCGACTTTGCTCCGCATCCTCGCCGGGCTGCTCCGCCCCAGCTTTGGCGCCGTCAACGTATTCGGCGGTCTCGACCCCCATGACGCCCGCGACCGCATCGGCTACATGAGCCACGACCCCATGCTCTATGACGAGCTGACCGCCGAGGAAAACCTGCGCTACTTCGCCAGCCTCTATAATCCCGGCCGAGCCGGACTTAAGCGACCTAGCCTCACTCCGGCCGAAGCCCTGCGACAGGTGGGCCTCGACCCCGAGCTCACCCGCACCCTCGGCCAATACTCCCAGGGAATGCGCCAGCGCACCTCGCTGGCCCGCGTCCTGCTTCCCGTCCCCGAACTGCTCCTGCTCGACGAGCCTTTTTCCAACATGGACGTCGAATCCGTCAGCCAGATGGTCCAACTGCTGGCAGGGTTCCGCCAGGGCAATCGAACCATCGTCATTACCACCCACCAGCGTGAGCACGCCGCCCCCATCGCCGACTGGGTCCTCGCCCTGCGCGCCGGCCGGGTAGCCTCATTTGAGCCGGGAAACCCCAGCCTATGAAGACCAACGGCGCCCGCTTCCTTGAATCTCTCGGCATTCCCTTCGAACTCCGCGAGTACGAAGTCGATCCCTCCAATCCTCAAGACCTAACCGCCCTCACCGTCGCCAAAAAGATAGGGATGCCCCCCGAGCAGGTCTTCAAAACCCTCCTTGTTACCGCAGGGCCGAACATCTACCGGTTCGCCGTCATCCCCGGCGACGCCGAACTCGACTTCAAAAAGCTGGCCCGCGCCGCCGGCCTACGCAAAGCCGAGATGGCCCCTCTCAAAGACGTTCAGCCGCTCACCGGCTACATCCGCGGCGGCGTCACCCTCTTCGGCGCAAGAAAGCCCTACCCCGTCTACATCGACGAAACCGTCGTCCTCTTCGACCGGATCAGCGTCTCCGCCGGCGCCCGCGGCGTGCAGCTCATCCTCAGCCCCGCCGACTACCTCCGCGCCGCACAGGCCCTCGAAGTCGAAGTCCAGACCGCCGACCTGACCAAAGATATCCAACAATCCTCGGGTGCCCTGGGTGCCCCATCCTTGCACCGGCCCTTTGGTGCAAGGGTGGGAGACGACGAACCCAACCCTCCGAGTTCCCCGGAGGGCCGCCCCTGATGCCCCGCGCCCTCTGGACCCATCTCGTCAAAGACCTCCGCATCGAGCTGCGCTCCCTCGACGCTTTTGTCTCCATGCTTTTCTTCTCCCTGCTGGTCGTCGTGCTCTTCTCGATAGCCTTTGACCCGCACGGAGACTTTTCCCGCGACATCGCCGGCGGCGTCCTCAGCGTCGCCACCATGTTCGCCTCCGTCAGCGCGCTCAATCAGGCCTGGGCTCGCGAAATCCGCCACAATGTCATCGACGCCCAACGCATGGCGCCCACCCCCGGCGCGGAACTCTACCTCGCCAAGGTCATCGCGAACTTCCTCTTCGTTACCGTCGTCCAGGTGATCCTGGCTCCGTTCTTTCTCATCTTCTATAACCTTCACATCGAGGGCCAGGCCTGGCTCCTGGCGATCGTTCTCCCCCTCGGGACATGGGCCCTGGTCGGCAACGGCATCTTCTTCGCCGCGCTCTCCATCCGAACCCGCAACCGCGAGTTGCTGCTCTCGCTCATTCTCTTTCCCATCTTCATTCCAGCCCTGCTGGCCATGGTCCGGGCCACCACATCCATCCTCACCGGCGACGGCGACCCCACCCTCTGGATCAAGCTCCTCCTCGGCTACGACATCATCTTCACCACCGTCAGCCTGCTGCTGTTCGACGTCGTCTTCCACGCTGAATAAACCCTTCAGCCAGGCTCGAAATCCGGTTGTGCTGTACACTGGAAGGCAGCAGGCGACAGCGAGATCGATGTCTCGTCCGCGCTTTTGACTGTCCGGCGGAGTCAAGCAGTGGCATAATGGGCCTGACGGGACTTTTGGAAGTACGCGGAGCAACACGCGGGGAAGAAGCAGGAAGAATGACAAACATTCAGCTCTTTCTTAGTATCGGAATCCCGACCATGGCTGTGCTCATCGGCTTTCTGATGAACAACGCTCGCCTGAGCTCGATTGAGAACAGGATCGGCAGCTTCGAATCGAATCTCGGGGCACGGATCGACGGCGTTGATTCCAGGCTCACCGCTATCGAAGGCGACGTGAGGCAGTTCTACCGGGATTTGGGCGCTCACGAGGCCGAGATCGGCAACCTCAAAGCCCAGCGCCGCGCCTAGCCCTCGCAGTGAACATCTTCATTACAGTCAGCCTGCTTCTCCCCGACGTAGACTTCCACGCTGAACGACTCTCCTCTGCACAGCTGAGCCCCGTTTAAATATTTACGGGCGTATGATTTCCTTCAGGTCAGGCATCAGCGCTTGGAGGGTATCTTCAGTGGGTACTGGACGCCGCCTGATAATCGGTCCCAGGGCTTAGTCAGCCCTGGGAGTTCAACTCTCCTGCCCTCCGCGTGCCTACGACCGGCTAGTTTTTCTGTTTCTCGGCATCCGTCATTTCACGGACTCCGGTCTTAACTTGAGTACTGCGACTGCAAGTTCTTTGTATTCAGCGCTTCAATGCATTCCACAGTCATTTTATTCTTGACAAGTGGTTGTGAGTTACGTAAAGTGGAGTGTGTCAGGCGGCGTCCAGTACCAACTGGCGTAGTAAGAGAATTGCCAAAGGGCTTCGGATTGACTATCCGAGGCCCTTTTGCTGTCAGTTCGACGGCATCCCCTCCACCCCAAGATCGACCCCGCCCCACCCCCGCCGTCGTACACTGAATTCGTCCCATCAGGATTCCCCATGAAGAAACCAGCCATAGTTCTCTACGTCGCCGTCACCATCGCCCTCATGATATGGGGCTTCTACCAGGCCATCTATGTCGCCCCCACGGACGCCATGCAGGGCGAACTTTTTCGCATCATCTTCTACCACGTCCCTTCGGCCAGCGTCGCCTTCCTCTTTTTCGCCATCTCTCTGGCCGGCTCCATCTGCTATCTCGCTTTTCGCCACAATCGCCCCGACTGGGCGCAAATCTCTGACGCCTGGGCTCTGGCCGGTGCTGAAGTTGGGGTGGTTTTCTGCACAGTAGTCCTCACCACCGGCCCGCTTTGGGGGCGCCGTGCCTGGGGCATCTGGTGGACATGGGACTGGCGGCTCACCACCACACTCGTCCTGTGGTTGATCTACGTCAGCTACCTGCTCCTCCGCCGCTTCGCCGCCGGCCCGCAGATGCAGACCTTGGCCGCCGTTCTCGGCATCTTTGGCGCACTCGACGTGCCCATCGTCTATATGTCCAACCGCTGGTTTCGCACCCAGCATCCCGCCCCGGTCTTCGGCGGTAGCGAAGGCTCCGGCATGGACCCATCCATGGTGCACCCCTTTCTTTGGAACATGCTCGCATGGCTCGCCTGGGGCATTCTCATCCTCGGCATCCGCTACCACGTCGAGCGTCAGCACCAGAAGATCGCAGCAAGCGAAGCCCAGGAAGCCCTCGACGCCTGAACCCGGCAAATCTAAGCCAATAGGACAAAAACATGGATCCAAAAGCGATTCTCGACCACCAATTCGTTGTTGCCGCCTACTCCGTCACCTGGATCATCCAACTCGGCTATCTGGCCTGGCTGGGCCTCAAGTGGAGAGCGCAAAAGCGCGAAGCAGCCCGCCACGTCCGCAACCCGCGCTAACCTCCCCGCATTTGGCTGAGCTTTTGTATTGCCATCTATTTCAGGAACACTCCAAGCCCACGCCCAGGGCCGGTTAAATCCCCCGGGCGCCCCAGATTCCTCCCAACTACCACCTAAGTGGGACGACCTGACACCATCGTTCACCCAAGAGAGTCTTTGTGGGGATTCAAGTTCTACGCAAATGCGCCGATGATGCAAGTATTGACAGGCTCAGACGAGCCGCAAATGGAGAATTACCCATGCACGACCTTTTGATTGCTCTCGCTTTTATTGGCATCGTGATCGCCCCAGCGATTGTTGCTGCCAGGCTCGACGCCCCAAGAACCCGCGAACGCAACTAAGCACTGTTGCCCTTTGCCCCGGAGTTTTGCCACCCCGGATCTGCGTTGTTGGCTTCAAATCAATCCCCAACCTCAAAACTCCCTCCATTTCCATCTCCATTTCCATCGTCAAGACCCATTCCAACCTTTGCGGCGCCTTGGCTCCCTTAAAGAAATTGCCCTTCGCCCTTCCAGCCATTAGACTGATGGTTTGAGGGGCCACTCATGTTGGTTGTTATGAAAGCGCAGGCCACGCCGGAGCAAATCCAGGCTGTTTGCGAGCATATTGAACAGTTGGGTTTCCGTGCCCACCCACTTCCCGGAGCCCAGCGCACCGCCATCGGCATCACCGGCAACAAAGGCGAAGTCGACCGCGGCAATCTCGAGTCGCTCTCCGGTGTCGCTGAAGTCATCCGTGTCTCAAAGGCCTACAAGCTGGCCAGCCGCGACGTTAAGGAGGAAGACACCATCATCGGCTTCGCTGGTACAAACGCCTCCATCGGCGGCCGCAATCTGGCCATCGTCGCCGGGCCTTGCTCCATTGAAACCCCAGCCCAGGCCTTTGCCATCGCGGAACAGGTTGCCGCGGCCGGGGCGCAGTTCTTCCGCGGCGGCGCATTCAAACCCCGCACATCCCCCTACGCATTTCAAGGCCTCGGCCTTGAAGGCCTCCGCATCATGGCCGAGATTCGCGACCGCTTCGGCCTCCGCATCGTCACCGAAGCCATTGACAACGAATCCCTCGCCCTCGTCGCCGAATGGGCCGACGTCATCCAGATCGGGGCGCGCAATATGCAGAATTTCTCCCTGCTCAAGCGCGCCGGCCGCCTCCGCAAACCCGTTTTGCTCAAGCGGGGACTCTCGGCCACCCTCGAAGAATTCCTCATGTCCGCCGAGTACATCATGAGCGAGGGCAACTACCAGGTCATTCTCTGCGAGCGCGGCGTCCGTACCTTTGCCGACCACTCCCGCAATACCCTCGACCTCAGCATCGTTCCAGCCATCAGGCGCCTCAGCCACCTACCCATTTTGGTCGACCCCAGCCACGGCACCGGCCGACGCGACAGCGTGCTGCCCATGGCGCGCGCCGCCATCGCAACCGGCGCTGACGGAATCATGGTTGAAGTCCATCACCAGCCCGAAAAGGCCCTCTCTGACGGCCCTCAATCCATCTATCCCGCCCAGTTTGTCACCATGATGGACGAGATCGAGCAAATCGCGCCTGTGGTTGCCCGCCATCTCCCCCGAGGCATCCACGTCGCCGCAGAAGTCTAACCCCATGACCCTCACCACAAAGATGTGGGTGCCCCAGCTCGCGCCTATGAGACCTGGGAGACAATTGCTCTCCGTCTTGGCCTGCACCCTCCTCGCTCTCTCCGGCTGCCGCACGCAAGACTTCCCCGCGTACCCGCCCAACTACCGCGAATATGCCTATGTCACCAACGGCGGCAGCGACACCGTCACCGTGCTCGACGTGGTCAACATTCGGCTTGACCGCGAAGTGGCCGTCGGCCATCATCCCGTTGCCGTCATCGCCAGCCCCACACGCAACGAAATCTACGTCGTCAACTCCGGCGTCGAAGGCGGCGACGGCTCAGTATCGGTCATCAATGCTGAAAACAACACAGTCTCTGCCACCATTCCCGTCCACCGCCAGCCGGTCTCCATCGACCTGGCTTCGGATGGGACCCTGGCTTACGTGGCCAACTCAGGCTCCAACACCATCTCCGTCCTCGACCTCAAGAGCCGCCGCGAAACCGGCCAGATCGGCGCCGGCGAGGAGCCCGTCTCCGCCCGCATTGCCCCCGACGGCAAGACCCTGGCCGTTGCAAACCGGCGAGGAAACAGCGTCAGCATCATCGATCCGGCTACCGGCAAGATCCGCGCCGTCTTTCCGGGCTGCCCCGGAGCCAGCGATGCAGTCATCCTCCCCGACTCCACCAAGACTTTCGCAGCCTGCGCCGCCGGCCACCAGGTCATGGCCATCGCCCTCGCCCACTCCAAAATCAATCCGGACCAGCCAGACCGTCTTGAAACTCTATTGGATGTCGGCCGCAATCCAGCCCAACTCGCCCTCAAGCCCGACGGCGGAGAAGTCTTCGCCGTCAACTCCCTCTCCAACTCAATCTCTGAGATTTATGCCGGTACAGACGAGGTCGCTGGAGCCTACATGATCGGCGAGGATCCCGTGCGCGGACTTGTCTCCACCGACAACTCCCTGCTCTACGTCGCCAATTTCCAGTCCCAGTGGGCGACGGTCTACGCCATCGACGACGGCAGGCGCAGCGACCCACCGATCCACGTCGGCGATGGCGCTTCCGCCCTGGCTTTTTCCAACTCCGGCCTGCTGCTCCTCGTCGTCGATGCCCGCTCCGCCGACATCGCCGTCGTCCGCACTGCCTCCCGCTCGCTCTTCACCATGCTCCCCACCGGCCGCGCCCCCAACGCCATCGCCGTGAAAGCCTTCAAACTACCCTGACGCTTCTTTCAGCCCATCCAATGAAATCGCCGACTCGCTAACTCGCTAACTTGCTGACTCGCTGACTCGCTAACTTGCTGACTCGCTAACTTGCTGACTCGCTGACTCGCTAACTTGCTGCTTCCTAGCTCTTCTTATCCCCCAAACGCGCCACGCTGAACTGCGCGCCGGCAAACAGAATCAGGCCCGAGGCATACCCCCAGAACAGCAGCCCCACCGATATATAGAACGGCCCGTACAGCGACTTCAAATCGAGGTGCGGCAGTATCGCCATATACAGATACTTGGCGACCAGCCAGATGATTCCCGTCCATACCGACGTGCGCAAAACCGGGCGCCACGGCACCTTGCGGTTGGGCAGAAACCAGTAAATCGAAAAGAAGAACAGGATCGACGCCACCCCGGTTGAAAACGCAAGCCACAGCCAACTGATCCCGTTGAAGACGAAGTTATCGGTATGATGAAAGAAGAGAAAAGCCAGCAACCACTGTTCGCCCGCATTCAAAAGAATGCTCACCAGCGCCAGCGCCACCATCAGTCCCGCCAACCCAAAAGCCACCACCTGGTTGTGCAGATAGTTGCGGCTCTTGGTCACGCCCCACGCCTGNNACCAGCGAAAGAATCTGCACCCCATGCCGCGGCGCCGCTGCCAACAGGTATTCCACGAAGAAATCCTGGTTCGCCGGCAGGAAGTAATGCACCATGTCGCTGACCACGGTCACCATCATCGGCGAATGAAATACCGAGTGCGAAAGCGTATAGAGCAGCACGATGAAGGGGATGAACGAGATGATCGCGTTGGCCGCCACGCTGAATGCGTAGGTATGCACCTCGCTGTCAAGCAGGTAAGAAATCAGTGCCCTGCCGTCCTTGCGCCATCGGTACCACTTGGATCTGGTAACCGGCTCAACCGCATCGACGGCGCCGGAATTTGGGACCTGAGTCACGCGTTGCTCCTTCGCTCTGCCTGAAAGAATTGTTCGTCTATTACTTCGAGGATAGCCTCTCGAGCGCCCATCGCGCCGCCGTCCGCAACCCCTCATCCGCTGCCTCGGCCCATTGATCCAACCACGGCAGATACTTGTCCAACCCGCTATTGCCCATCGCGATGGCCACATTCCGCCGCAGTCCCAGGAACCCCGCCCTCCGCACCGGCGAACCGTTGAACCGGCGCGCGAACTCCGCTGCGGCGAGTTCAGGATCGCCAAGTCCAGCCAGCCATTCCAGCGCCGGATTCACCAGCTCCGGCCGCGCCTGCAGTTCAGAATCTGTGCTGATTGGCGTTCGCCGAGGCGAATTCCACGGGCACACATCCTGGCAGATATCGCACCCAAAAACCTGCCGCCCCATCCCTTCCATCAACTCGGCCGCAATCGTCCCCCGGTGTTCGATCGTCAGATAGGAAATGCATTTCGTCGCATCCATTTTGTACGGTTCAATCAGCGCATGGGTCGGACATGCGTCCAGGCACCGCCGGCAGCTTCCGCAGCGGTCCGGAACCGTGAGCGACGCCGGGGACGCCTTTGCCTCCTCCACATCAAGCGACGTCAACAGCACGGCCAAAAGCCCATACGACCCCAGCTTGGGATGGATCAGGCAGGTATTCTTTCCCGTCCATCCCAGCCCCGCCGCCGTGGCCAGCGACCGCTCCACCACCGGCCCCGTATCCACGTAGCCCCGCGCCTCAAACCCGCCGAACTGCTCCCGCAGCCGCCCCTCCAACGCCCGCAGCCGCTTCTTCAGCACCTTGTGATAGTCGCTTGGCCGCCGGACTCCGTCCCGATCGATGCGACTGCTCCAGGCATACCGCGCGATCCACCCCGCGCCCTCGTCCGCCGGATCAGTCGAACGCGGCTGCGCGCTGTGATAGCCGGCAAAGCACACAATCGCCGACCGCGCCCACTTGAACGGAATCCCCACCCGCGACCGCACCAGTTGCTCGTCCTCGGAACGCCGCTCAAGGTACTTCATCGTCCCCGCGCGCCCCGCCGCTATCCACTCCTCAAACCGCTCCGCATCCCGCTCCTCGCTTGCATGTGGCAGTCCCACCACCCCCGCCTCCGCAAAGCCCGCCTCCCGCGCCAAAGAGCGTACTTCTTCCCGCCTCAAGCCGCGTGCGGGCATGGCGCCGAGTTCGGGATGAATTGAAGGACTGGACACGGAACCGGCGATACTCCCTTTTGCGTAGAGATAGATGTGTCCGATTGCGGACGCCCAGATCGAATCTGAACACTTGGGCGCTGCGGAATCGGATATGGAACGCAACCTATCCCTTGTGATTTCACCATATTCTCTTCCGGCAGCTTTGGCAGCGTGAGTGCATCACAAGAGGGCATGAAGCCGTAGCCATCCCCAACGGGCCATCGGCCAGCAGGGATTTATCCAAGGAGATCATTATGACGATGACGCTATGCAACAGATCGGCAGCGACAGCCATCGCACAAGAGAACACGATCGAAATCACTGAATTGGTAAGAGGCGACGATCAGGTTCTTCTGGATCGGATGGGGCCGCTCGTCGTCCGGCAATCCATCGCGCTCGATCTCAGCACCGTCGAACGCATAGACGCCGCCGGCATTGCAGCCCTGGTTACGCTCTACGCCACAGCCTGCCAGGCGGGCCACAGCTTTACTGTCTCGAATGCCTCGCCGCGGGTGGTCAGAATCCTCGCGCTGGTCGGCCTGGACCGCATTCTGCTGTCCCAAAATGCGGTCCAAAGTTCACATTCCGGCCCCGAGCTTCAGCGTTCCGCTGCCTGATTTAGCCCGCATCGTCTCGAATCTCCGCGCTGGCGGCGCTTCCCGTCTCAAAATGCGGAAATTCCCACTTAGAAATATAACTGAACTCCTTTGGCAAATGAATCGTCTGTGACGAGTGCCACAGCCAAGAGTATACTTGCGGCGATATTTGTAATGCGACTCATAATGCCGCGAAGCGCAGTCGGATGTTTGGATGACGCCCACGCGCTCAGCCTTTTTACCGCCCTTTTACGTTGAAATGCTGAGCCTTCGTTCCGCCATCCTCTCCCACGGCCCGCCGTCGCGAATTCTAGTAAATGGAGGCTGTACCCCATGACGCAGGGCGTGGTGGATTCGTCGCTTGCTGGACAAGCAAGCTCAACCTCAACCCCAACCAAGTATGTCTATTTCTTCGGCGGCGGCGCGGCAGACGGCAACGGTCGCATGAAGGATGTGCTGGGCGGCAAAGGCGCCGGCCTCGCGGAGATGACCAACGCCGGATTGCCCGTTCCTCCGGGATTCACCATTCAGACTGAGGCCTGTCGCGAGTACATGCGCGGCGCCGTCAGCCCTGAAATCGACGTCGAGATGCACGCCGCTCTCGAGCGCCTCGAAAAGCTTCAGGGACAAAAGCTGGGCACGGGCGACAATCCCCTGCTCGTCTCCGTCCGCTCCGGCGCAAAGTTCTCCATGCCCGGCATGAT
>PLFY01000006.1 GCA_003138365.1 Acidobacteriaceae bacterium | reverse complement strand
AAACGCCGATTCCGCCAGGAAGGACACTCGGTTGTCGCCTTCCCATTCGGGAAACCCAGATGCTGGAGAAGCCTACTTCGTACATCTTCTTCATTCCATGATATATATCGCACGGTATCACGCATCCCATTCCACTGTTTCTGTTCTGGAGGGGCGACGTGGGCGGCGGGCCAGGGCAATCTCATTCGATCTCAAAGTCTCCCCGGCGACGCTCTGGAACTACGCGGCGCTGGCTGTGTTGCACATCGCGTTCCTGCGCAAGGTCTCTGCCTTCGACTCGCGCCCATGCCTCGGCGCGCTGTGCGCTCCTGTCGTGCTCTCGGTCGCCGCGTGGGCCAAAGACGGCTTCAGCGGTGCGCTCCGCGTAGTTGGTCCAATTGCGGTTCTCAGCCTTGCGCCCCTGGCTGGCGTTTTCCTTCAGAGCTCGCGTGATTGCCTGTTGATCGTGGCCCGTTACGCGCATTCTTACCGCAATCATCCAATCAAGCTGTGATGCGTTCCGCACCTCGATACGGTTGAGGATGTCGGTTTTGTGCAACTGATACGCCATGCTCGGCGATGGCATTCCAGCCGGAATTACCTGAACTGGGCGCCCCTCGCTGGGACCGCGAACGATCTCCCGGCGCAACTCTGGATTGGCGATCTTGAATCCATGTTGCGCGGCAAGCTGCGCGCAGAGTTGCTTGAATTCGTTGGGGCCGGCGATGGTCAGTGTTCCCCACTTCTGTGCGCCCAACTGGAGCGCGGCCAAGACGGCAGCCTCGTCCTGCGCGTACCAGACATCGATACGCTTTCCACGATCCGTAAAGCTGACGTGGCTTGGATCGGAGCGCGATGAATAGTGAATCTCATTTGCCAGCGTGTGCGGTGACGGACGCACCTGTGCGGTGAAGTCGCGGATGTCGCGCTTGCGTGGTATATCGTCTTCGTCTCCAAGAATTGCAGTACCGGGCGTCTCCGTATCCCGATACCTCCATTGCTCCGCGAGCTGTGGCTCTCCCTGCTCGACAAGAAACTGCTCGAAGGTCTTGCGCCGGCCGAACCGCATGCGGAGAGTGTCACGCTCGCGCTTTTGCCGCTCCATCAGCTCGGCTCTGCGCTTGGCGTGATCGGCGGCCAAGAGGCTCCTGGCCACATTCAAGGCAGCGCCGGACCACTTGCCGCCCTGGTAAAGCGCGGACCGCTCTTTGCGGAACTCCGCGGATTGCATCTCACGCGCGGCGTGATGATCCATGCGCTGCTGGATCTGGGCAGCCTCCTTTTGTCTGCGATTTGCTACGAGTGTCCTGCGATACTCAGCCCGGTTCGCTGGCATATCCGGGCGAAGAGGCTCGGCTGTGCGCGGCAGGGGCGCCATTGTATTGCCGCAGCTATCAGGCTGAAATTCGCCCAACCGCTCCTCCATCCGTGACCTGCTGAATTCACGTCCGATGCAAGAGGCCTTGAGCGGCTGGTCTCCGACCCAGAGCATTTTTCCTTTAGACGCTGCTTTTCCGTTTCAGTTACTCTGCGGCAACCGAAGGTTACCGCACAGCTCCCGACTGGGGGAGACGTGTCCCTATACTCCCGACGCCGTAGGCGGCGTTGTTCTTCGGTGGGAACGGCTCACTGCCGTTTACAGATGTAAACACGGCAAGGCCGCCCCGGAAGGCGGCTCGCGGTTGCTGCACTACACCGGCTAAGGGAAAACTCTCAGCGCTCTGCTGCGGGAACTTCCACGCGATAGCACACTAGACTCTCGACCGGACCCAACGGCGTAGCGCGATGAGTCTGGTTCAGCAGGAACGTACCCGATCCCTGAAGCGCTTGTTCTGATTCGGCCTGGCTAAGGATTCGTGGATGCGCTTCATCACAAGACTTGTCTCGAACTGCGCGCCCTTGGAAGGGCTTCTCGCCGTCCAAAACGTCTTGACTCAATTGGCTCTTGCCAAATCCCTCGAAAACCACTTTGACAAGCGGTTGCGGATTTCCCGCGCTTCCGAGGTCTGCTACTGTCACCTCAAGATTCTTAACGAACGATGCCTGCTTCAAGCCGTGATACATCGGGTCGTACGCGATGATGGTTCCCCTAAGATTTCGACTTCTCCCAAGGGCGTAGATCGTTGGCAAGCCGAGCACGAAGAGGGCGATTACAGGGATGAACTGCCGCGCATTCTTCATTTGGGTTTCTCCACGCTGACCGGATACCCGGCAGCATTCATGCCCGAGTGAACCGACGCTGCTGGAATCGGCGAGACAAAATTGATTCTCATATTCTCGGTCGTACCTGTTCCGTGAACTTGGAACTGCTGCGTAAAGCCAAAAGCCATCCCAGTTTGGGCGTTACCGTAAAGCCCAGTGATTCGACCTGGATCAAGCCCTGGAAAGCCCAGGCCAGTCGCCCAGTTGTGGCTAGCTTCAAACCCCCAACCTTGCGATTCTCCGTACCCCTCAAGGGTTTCGTGACCAATGAGGCCAGCAGAGGTCATCCCCCCGGCGTTCTTGGGGCTGTCTAGGAGTCCGGCTTGGTCAAACGCAATGGTGTGCGTTCCTGTGTGATTCCCATCTGATCTGCCGAAGAAGACAGACGAATCTTTGCCACCGTCGATGGCGTTGATCGTCACGTGATTTTTTGTGTCATCGATAGCCTTCAAGAACTGTTTGTCGCTCTTGGAAAGGTCTTTTTTGTCGATGTCACCGACCGTCTCGACCTTTCCGTTCTTGTCGTAGTCGATCTTGAAGGACACGTCCTTTTGCAGGGCGCTCAGATAGTCCGCGCATCTCGTCCCGCCGCAGGTTATATCCAACCCCGTTGGATCGGTAACTGTCAGCGGATTATTCCTGGCGTATGCGTAGAGATTCAACTGCTGAGGATCGGCCAGACGGTGCATCTCCAGATACATCGGGTCCGGACTCATGAATCGGCCCATTGACGATGCATAGTACCTTGCCCCGAAGTAGTCGTTGCCGGATTCGGAGTCTCGTTCTTTGCCGGTAAAGTGGTGCTCGGTGGCGTCTGTGCCGGGGCCCAAGCAATTCGTGACGCGGGGGTTACCCAGGTCATTGCCGAAGGGCAGGCTCATGCAACTCAACTCCGTCTCCCCCGTTCCCGGTCCCGTTGGCGTTACCTGCACCCGCATGGTACCCAGCGGATCGGCCAGCGCGAAGTGCAACCCGTTCGGAGCGTTACCGCTGAAGTCATAGGTAGCCAGCAACTTGCCGCCCGTGAAGACGTTGGTGTGCTGTACCTCCCCGGAAGAGCTGTTCAACTCCGTTACCTGCTCGCCGCCCGGGCCGACCAGATATTGGAGAGTAGATGTGAATTGGTTGGCCGACGTAGGCGCGTTGCAACTTGAAGGCAAGGACGTCAGCGTCCCCTTGCCTATGCGGGCTCCCGAGGCATCGTAAAGGTACTGCTCGTAGAGTGTTCCGCCGCTGCCGCTTGGGTAACCGACAGCGCAAAGGCGCCCCTCCGCATCGTAACGGTAGTAGTTGGCATCTAGGTTGTCGTAGAGCACATTGCCCGCCAAGTCATAGGTGAAGCCAGAAACCTGGTTGCTGGAAGTCGGTGTTGTCACCGTCCGTTGCAGATTGCCATTGGGCCCGCTGGCGCAAGGCGTGGGAGCGTTGTTGAACGTCTCCAGAGTTCGGTTGCCGAAGCCGTCATAGGTCCAGCAGCCAACCGCATTGATATACTGAGGGGCTATGCTCGTGGTCGCAGTATTCTGGGCCGTCGTGAGCCGGTTCAGGGTGTCGTAGTTGTAGTTCCAGTTCCCGATGACCAAGTCCTGGTAATACGTGAGGTTCCCAACACTATCGTACCCTGAACTGCTCCCGTTGAGAGCCGCGAAAGAGTAGAACGGATCATCTGTTTCCGTGATGATCCGGTCGCGGATGTCGAAGTTGCGGCTTACCTGTATGACGGGTGTCCCTGAGCCAGGCATTATAAGACCCAGTTGCCCGTTGACCAGGTGTCCCCATGGGTCATAGGCGGCCGGGCTGGTCCCGTTCGCTTGCAGCAGGACCGGCGGGTAGGTTGAGGTGATCCAGCCAAAGGGTTGCGGGCTTGCTTGCGCGACGGACAAATGCTGGGCTCCGTCGTAGGTGAACGAGAATCCCAATCCCAGGCCAATCGACTGCGATGCGAGGCCATTGTCATGCCGGGATAACCAAGATTACTGCAACTGCCGTCAGTCGCGAGGCCGAAAGCCGTGGGCGGGGCAATCGTATTGATCTTTTCGTCAACCGCGGTGATCTCGCGGATGGAGTTGCCTCCAGCGTTGGCGAGTCCAACGGTCCAGAGATAGATATTGCCTGATTGATCGATGGCTATGTTCGTGACGCCATAGAGGGAGGCGTACGTGGCCAATCCGCCGTCACCGCAGGTATACAAACTCACAGCCAGGTTGCAGGTGCCTTTGCCGTCTGTCGAGTCGTAGGTTTGGTAGGTGAAGTTCTGACCGGCAACGGAGGTGATGATCCCGGTGATGGTCTCGGTACGGCGCATGGTTGTGCACCTGCCGCAGTCGTTTCCGTTTCTGGCGACCTTCCGGCACATGGCCATGGCGCTGGGAGCTTCGCCGGGGTAGAACGGCCTCGCTCCACCGAAAGACATCCCGATTAACCTGAGGCAACCGACAGCACAGGAAAGCCCTGTCCAGAAACCGCTGCCCCGTCGCCGCCAAATGCCAGCCAGGCGCGTCGACACGTCCTGCATCGACAAATCACGCCGCCCAAAGCATTTTCGGCAATCTCGTGCCGCCTAAAAAGCAATTCGCTATGCGTTCATGAATAATGCAGGCTAGGCCTCGCGCATGATGTAGATGGCGATGGGTGTGTGCAGTGGTGCGAAGGCCTTGTAGCGATCCATCTCCTCAATCAACGCGGGAGTGATGCGCTGGTTTGTCTGAACTGTAGGGCCGCCCGAAACCATTCGGTGGCCGATGGCCGACGGTGCGGGGAAGTCTTTGGAATGCAGCGCGTCAGCCACCAGCTTGAAGGCAGCGGCGCGTGTGGGTAGAGGCGGGGACTCATCGACCAGCTTCTTCCCTTTGGCGTCCTTGATCCAGAACTCGCCCTTATCGGTGCCAATGCCGTCGACTGAGCCCTCGTGGAGTTTCGACGGCTCACCGTCGCCGGTTCCATACACGGAAAACTTGATCGAGGAGGAGCCGCTGTTCAAGACCAATATAAACAAGCCCGCCATGAACACAACCCTTCACTGATAGCTTCAACCGAAAATGTCGACGCCTCTCGTTGAAGTAGTCGACTTAGCACCTCTTTTCTAAATAATGAACAGTCAGTGTTCTGGTCACAATTGATCGGACTCCCGGTTGTGTTCTCTCGGATAGTGGTCATGGCAGCCCCGCGATAGTCTGCCACATCTGGGCGTGCTGAGGAGTGGACCATGAACGCAACAGCCGTGTCAATCCCATCGAGAACTCGTTCCTCTATGTCGTTCCTCTGTACTTGAAGGCTGAAGGTACGAATTTTCCCCAGCTGAAACGAGTGATTGCTGCGACGGGAGATAAGGTCGTCATGGAACCGACGCTCGACGAAGCGCTTGGCTCGTTGTTTGGGACAGCACCTGTGCAATCGGGGCCGTTGGCGGGGAAACAAGCTGGGACGCAGGCACCGTTGTCGAAGGCGACGCGGGATCAAGCTGAGGCTCAACTTGCAGAGGCGCAAAAGGCGCTCAACGCGCTCAAGCAGTTGCTGGCGAACCCGGCTCAATAGCCTTCCAAGGCGAGAATCCCTGAGCAGACAGACTCCGATATCCGGAGTTGGAACAGGAAATGAGGAGACTCAAATGAATTCGCAAATGCTGAGAGATACCGCACAGGCCCTTGTCGCAGACGATAAGGGCCTGCTAGCGATGGACGAGAGCACACCGACCTGCAACAAACGATTTGCCAGCCTGGGGATTCCGCAGACCGTCGAGGCACATCGCGCGTATCGGGAGATGATTGTCACAACTGCCGGGTTAGGAGAGTGCATCAGCGGCGCCATCCTCTACGACGAGACGATCCGTCAACAAAAGAGCGACGGCACCCCTTTTGTCAAAGTCCTCATCGATGCGGGAATCATTCCTGGAATCAAAGTGGATGCCGGCGCCAAGGCGTTGGCGGGACATCCCGGTGAAAAAGTGACTGAAGGCCTGGACGGATTGCGCGACCGCCTTGCTGAATACGTTGGCATGGGCGCNNTGGCCCGCTATGCGGCGCTGTGCCAGGAAGCAGGTCTCGTCCCTGTCGTTGAGCCTGAAGTGCTGATGGATGGCGAGCATACGCTGGACCAGTGTCGCGACGTGACGGACAAAGTGCTGCGAACTGTGTTCAGCGAGCTGTTTGCGCAACGGGTCATGCTGGAAGGAATCATTCTGAAATCTAACATGGTGCTTCCTGGATTGGCCTGCCCCAAACAAGAAGCTGTGGAGGAAGTAGCCGATGCGACGGTGAATTGTCTCTTGCGAGCCGTTCCCGCTGCCGTTCCGGCAATTGCGTTCTTGTCAGGCGGCCAATCCGCGGAGTTGGCCTCGGCTCGTTTGAATGCGATGAATGCGAGATTCAAGGCGCGGTTACCCTGGGCGCTGGCATTCTCGTTTGCGCGCGCCATCCAGCAGCCGGCCTTGGAGCTTTGGAAGGGGCAGGAGGCCAATGTATTGGCGGCACAGCAGGCTTTGGTTCACCGCGCACGTTGCAACCAGGCTGCGCGCCGCGGCGAATACTCCGCGGCGATGGAACGGAGTTGACCGAATGCATCCAAACACCTGTCTGCAACTGAGAGTTGGAAGATAAAGCATGAATCAAATGCCGTTGTATCCCTTGCGCTTCGCGCCTATCTATCAGTATCGGCTGTGGGGCGGCAGGCGGTTGTCCAACCTGCTAGCCACGCCGCTTCCGGGTGACGGACCCGTCGGAGAAGCATGGGTGCTCAGCGACCGCGACGATCATCAAAGCCAGGTTGCCAACGGACCGCTCAAAGGGCAAACCATCGGTGAATTGATGGAAAACTTTCGCGACCAACTGATGGGGCGGTCGGCCTCTCGCTTCCGCCGCTTTCCGCTGCTCCTCAAGTTTCTTGATGCACGCGAAATGCTTTCAGTGCAGGTGCATCCCAGCGATGCGCACCCAGACCTGATTCCGGCGGGGGAATCCGGGAAGACCGAAGCGTGGGTTGTGATTGAAGCAAATAAAGGAAGCCGCATCTATGCGGGCCTGAAACCGGGTACGACTGCCGGCGATCTGCGGCATTCACTTGCCACCGGGACAATCGCGGACCACCTCGTGAGCATCGTCCCGAAGCCAGGCGACAGCGTTTTCATTCCTGCTGGAACGGTTCACACTTTGGGCAACGATGTTGTTGTCTTCGAGGTCCAGCAGAACAGCGATGTGACATTCCGCCTTTACGATTGGGGTCATGTCGACGCGAAGACGGGGCAGCCACGGCCACTTCAGGTCGATCAGGCGTTTGCCAGTATTGATTTTGCAAACTGCAACGGTGGCCTCGTGACTCCCGTTGTGGTGACCACCACGCCTGTGGAGCGCGAAAGACTCTTTGATTGTGAGCATTTCCTGCTGTGGCGCCTGCGCGGAGAATCACCGTTTAGCGTCGGCGCCGCGGAAATGCCGCGCGTGCTCGTTTGCATTGAGGGCTCGGGGTGGATCGAAGACGGCGGCTCCGCATATGGCATCGACAAGGGCGAAGTATGGCTCTTGCCCGCGGTGGTCGGCGCATGTGAATTTCACCCCAACAACGCAGTGACCTTGTTGGAGATCGCGCTGCCCGAATCGTCTTAAACGGGTCAATAACCAGAGAGTCAGAGTGACCGGAAACTCCGATTGAGACTGCATGAAGCGAGAGGTGGATGAATGGTGAAAAAGCTGATTGTCTTTGATCTCGACGGAACGCTCGCCGCAAGCAAATCGTCACTCGATGCCGAGATGTCGAATCTCCTCCATGACCTGCTCGGTGTCGTCAAGGTTGCGATCATCTCCGGAGGCGCTTGGCTACCCCATCGAATAGGCCGACGGAAGGAAAGCCGATGAAAAAAGCAACTGGGATCACATGCATATTTCTGGATATTGGCGGTGTCCTTCTGAACGATGGGTGGGATCATCTGGCCCGGAAGCGGGCAGCGAAGAACTTCAAACTGGAGTGGGCCGAGATGGAGGATCGCCACGCCCTCACGTTCGAGATCTTCGAGGAGGGCAAAATCACATTGGAAGAGTATTTGAGCCTCGTGGTGTTCCACAAAAAGCGGAGCTTCACACGCAGCCAGTTTCGGCGTTATATGTTCGCGCAGTCGGAGGCCTTTCCGGAAATGATCGAACTTGTCGCTCACCTCAAGCTGAATCTGGGGTTGAAGATAGCGATCGTCAGCAATGAAGCACGTGAGCTGAATGCATATCGGATTCAGAAGTTCGGCCTGGACAGGTTGGTTGATTGCTTCATATCGTCCTGCTTTGTCCACATTCGCAAGCCCGCCGCGGATATCTTCAGGCTTGCTCTGGATATAGCTCAGGTGCGGCCCGCCCAGGCTGTCTTCATCGACAATACCCCGATGTTCGTTCAGATCGCTGAGGGTCTGGGAATTCAAGGCATTCTTCATACAGACTGCAAATCCACGCGTGCCAAGCTATCCCACCTCGGACTGAATGCCGAATGAACCGTGGGTTGTAAGGCTCGCGTAGTTTTGGTAGTGCGCTCTGCAATGGAAGTTCCTGTGTCTCGCTGGTGTTCACTTCTTGCTTCCCGGCATGACGACCCGCTGCATCCAGGAGTTTCCGCGCCCGTTCACGATTCCGAGATTGTTTATCAGCGTTGCCAGACAATCTGGTCAGCTTCGAGCGGCACGAAAGCATTGGGGTGGTGGGGGACGATGCGCGCGGTGTAGTCGCTGGCGGGGCGCGTTGCGGATACGTGGGTCGAATAGGTCAGCACACCCGGTGAATCGGGGCAGGGTTCCGGTGCAGTCATTACTTCAATTGAAGGCATACCTCCGTGCATTGAGTCTGCATAAAGTTCGACTTGTAGTTGATCGCGCGTGAGGGCGCCAGGAGAAATCTCGGCCTGAAAGAAATGCTCGCCATCGTGCGTCTCGCTTTTCACTGAACCAAAACGCACCGTATTCCAATGCCGGTCAAGGTCCTGCTTCCAGCGGAGCAGACTTAAGCCGAGCGCACCATCGTCCGCTGCACGATCGCGATAGCCCGACGCTGCAGGCAGATAATGATCCTCGGTGTATTCACAGATAGCGCGCGTCGCAGAGAACTCCGGCGTGAGCCGCGCCATGCTTTCGCGGATGCGCCCCAGCCACTTCGATGGCATGCCCGACTCATCGCGCTCGTAGAACTCCGGAATCACTTCATTTTCCAGCAGGGCATACAGACTCTCTGCCTCTTTGGCATCCCATGCTGGGTCATCGCCATGTTCCTGCCCGTCCCCAATGGCCCAACCAACCTGGGGCGAATAGGCTTCTGCCCACCAGCCGTCCAACTCGGAGAGGTTTAGACCGCCATTGACGAGGACCTTCATACCACTGGTCCCGCAGGCCTCCCACGGACGCCGAGGCGTGTTGATCCAAAGATCGATTCCCTGGACCAACTCCTGGGCCAGCATCATGTCGTAGTCGTTGAGGAAGACCACGCGTTCCTGAACCTCGGGGCGCTTGATGAAATCCTTCCATTGCCTGATAAGCTCCTGTCCAGGAAGATCCTGAGGATGAGCTTTTCCGGCGAGGATTAACTGAACAGGGCATCGTGGATTGGAGAGCAGCCGCACCAGCCGCTCGGGATCGTGCAAGAGAAGATTGGGGCGTTTATACGTGGCAAAGCGACGCGCAAATCCGAGGGTCAGTACCTTTTCATCGAAAATGCCGGCAGCATTCGACGGATTCGCGCCTTCCGCGGCGAGCTGGCATTGGTTCCGCTTGCGCATCTGCTCGATCAGGCCTTTTCGTCCTGCCGCGCGCAATTGCCACAGCCGCTGATTGGGGATCTGGCGGATGTCATCTTCGGACGGACGATCCCCACGCCAACGCTTCACGCCGCAGGCAGAGGTCCACAGCGCATCGGCTTCTGCAGAATCCCAGGTGGGCACATGAATGCCGTTGGTTACGGACCCTATTGGGACTTCCTCCCGCGGCCAGCTTGGAAACAAGGTTTGGAAAATCTGCCTGCTCACTTTCCCATGGAGCTTGCTGACGCCATTGATCTGACCGCTGCCGCGGACCGCGAGATAAGCCATGTTGAAGGGTTCCGAATCATCTTCCGGATTCTGCCTTCCCATGGCGAGCAGATCATCCACGGAGACATCGAGTTCATCCACTGCATAGTGGCTCAGATAAGTGCGAATGAGCCTGGGATCGAATCGGTCAAAGCCGGCACTCACGGCGGTATGCGTGGTGAATACATTCCCGGCTCGCGTGATGTTCATGGCAAGATCGAATGGCTTCTTATGGTCTTCCATATAAGAGCGGGCCCGTTCGAGCACAGCCAATGCTGCGTGACCTTCGTTGAGGTGACAGACCTCAGGCGTGAGCCCCAACGCTCGCAACAATCGCCAACCGCCGATGCCGAGGACGATCTCCTGCTTCAGGCGCATCTCTGCGTCGCCACCATAGAGTTCACTGGTGATCCCGCGGTGAGCCGCGGTATTGGCAAAGTCGTTGGTGTCGAGAAGATACAACTTTGCTCTTCCCACTGACACCTCCCAACAGCGGAGCCAAATCTTTGAGCCGGGAAGTTGAATTTGCAATCGTAACCACTCGCCATTTGGCTGTCGCAGCGGGCGGATCGGCAACTGCCCCGGATCGTTGACTGGATAGAGTGCCTGCTGCCGGCCTTCCGGATCGAAGTCCTGGCGGAAATATCCCTGGCCGTAGAGCAAGCCGACTCCGACAACCGGGACACCCAGCTCGCTGGCAGCCTTCATCTGGTCGCCGGCAACGTTGCCGAGTCCGCCCGAATAGATGGGCAGCGCTTCGCTCAGCATGAACTCCATGCTGAAGTAGGCGACCGTGGATAGCACGGCGTCTGGATGCTTGTGTTGGAACCATGCGTCGGCCTGATAGGATTCACGATTCTTCCGAACAAGACTGTCGAGACGGCCGCGGAACTCCGGCGCGTCCAACGCAGCCTTGATTTTTTCGCGGGAGACCGTTCGCAAGATGACCCACGGGTTTTGCGTGGTAGCCCAGAGTTCCTTGTCGAGCGCTTCCCACAACTCGTCCGCGGCATGGTTCCAGGACCAGTGAAGATTGAGCGCCAACTCAACCAGCGCATCAACTCCATCAACCTTGAACCAATCAGATGGCGCCTTCGGATCGTTCAATATCTCCCCCTGCGTACCGAGTCGAAGAAGCGGAGACCGCTATCGCAATCCTTAGGCGATGGCGGCCTCCGCGTTGAGTTCAGCGAGATGGAGCCTAACTGTCGGTGAACATGGCCTTCTGCGGATGCCCCTTGGCCAGTGGAGCCGGAGCGGCTGCATCGCTGAAGTCCTTCGTCCACTGCCAATTCCTGATCTCAGGCATATCCTCCAGGTGTTCGCGGATATAGACGTAGTGGCGTTGCAACTCCTGATTGAAGAAGTTGATTGCATCTTCAGCCTGCAGACGGAGGCGAGGGATATGCTTCAATGCGTCGAGTGCAAGATGAAAGCGGCTCATTTCATTGAGAACCACCATGTCGAATGGCGTGGTGGTTGTTCCGTAATCCATATAACCGTGCACGTGGAAGCGAACTTCATTAGAACGCCCGTGCACCAGCGTATGAATGAGCCATCGATTGTTGTGAAAGGCGAAGACGACGGGTGCCTTCTCGGTGAACAACGCGTTGAACGACATTTCGTCCATCCCGTGCGAATGCTTGTCTGGGAACATCAGAGTCATCAAGTCGACAACATTGACGACGCGCACCTTGATGCCCGGGACATGTTTTTGTAGCAGCCACGATGCCGCGCACGTTTCGATGGTTGGCACATCTCCGGCGCAGGCCAGCACAACATCCGGCTCATCGCCATTATCGTTGGTTGCAAACTTCCATGTGGATGCACCTTTCGAGCAATGATCAAGAGCCTCGTCCATATTGAGCCACTGGAGTTGAGGTTGTTTACCGCAGGTGACGACGTTGACGTAATTGCGGCTGCGCAGGCAATGGTCGAAGACGCTGAGGAGGCAGTTGGAGTCCGGTGGATAATACACGCGGATCACTTCACTTCTGCGCTCCAATGCATTGACGACGTACCCGGTTGCCTGGTGGCTGAAGCCATTGTGGTCGTTGCGCCAGGCATGACTTGTGAGCAGAACATTGAGAGACGCAAGCGGCCTGCGCCAGAGATATTCTCGGCATTGCTCCAGCCACTTGGCATGTTGTGTGGTCATTGAATCGACCACCTGCGCGAAGGCCTCGTAAGAGGACCACATGCCATGACGCCCCGTAAGCAAGTAGCCCTCGAGCCATCCCTGGCAAAGATGCTCGCTCAGCACTTCCATGACGCGGCCGTCCGGACCCAGTTCATCGTCGATGGAGACAATTTCGGCCATCGAGCACCGCTTTGTGGCCTCGAAGATGGAGTTCAGGCGATTGGAATTCGATTCATCCGGGCAGAACATGCGGAAGTTCGTCAGGTTCATTCTGAAGATGTCGCGGAAGAAGTCGCCAAGTTTGCGCGGCGCCTCGGCTAGAACCTGACCCGGTCCGGGGATCTCGAGCGCGTAATCCGTGAAGTCGGGCAGCGCAAGGGTGATCAACTCGCGTCCCCCATTCACATGCGGATTGCCCCCCATGCGGCGGTTGCCCGCAGGCGAGAGAGCCGCGAGTTCATCAATGAACTTTCCGTTCTCGTCGAAGAGTTCCTCTGGCTTGTAGCTTTTCATCCAGGCTTCAAGGATCTTGAGATGCTCGGGATTGTCTTTGACCGATGCGAGCGGAACCTGGTGCGCNNCGGAATGTGCCTTCGATTGGGATGCCATCCACTTCCTTCGGGCAGGTCCATCCCTTGGGCGTGCGCAGGATGATCATGGGCCAGACGGGCTGCATCTTGAAGCCGTTCTTGCGCGCCTCCTGCTGAATGCCACGAATCTCGGCATAACAATCCTCAAGCGTTTGAGCCAGCAGTTGATGGACGACCTCCGGGTCATCGCCCTCAACAAAGTAGGGCTTGTAACCCCGTCCTACATAAAGGGCCTTCAAGTCTGCATCACTCGTGCGCCCCTGGGCNNCCGTCTCGCACCGGATTGACGAAGTTGACCGACTTCCAGCTTCCTTCCAGCGGGCATGTCTCGGACTCGCCATCCCCGATGACGCAGGCGACAATCAGGTCCGGATTGTCGAAGGCCGCGCCGAATGCGTGAACCAGAGAGTAGCCAAGCTCTCCGCCCTCGTGCATTGAATTCGGGACATGCGGCCCGCAGTGGCTGGGCACGCCGCCGGGCGTAGAGAACTTGCGGAACATAAGCCGCAAGCCGTCTTCATCGTGTGTGATCTCAGGGTGAACCTCGGTGTACGAGCCTTCCAGATAAGAGCAGGCATTCAGGGAGGGACCACCGTGTCCAGGACCTGAAATGTAAATTATGTCCGCATCATGCTCTTTGATAAGCCGGTTCAAGTGAATGTAGATAAGGTTTTGTCCAGGCGAGGTTCCCCAGTGGCCAAGCAGCCTTGGCTTGATCTGTTCAGCCTTGAGCGGCTCACGCAAAAGAGGATTCTCAAACAGGTAGATCTGGCCGATGCAAAGATAGTTTGCCGCACGCCAGTACCGATTCATCTTGTCCAGCATCTCAGGCGAGAGCGGCCCCTTGGGCTTCGGGGCTCTTTCTTCGTTCTTGCCGTCGGCAGCAACCGCGGTTGACAGACTCACGTCGAAGATAAATCCGGATGAATTGCCATACTGATCGAAGTTCTTGCTGAAGGGTTGAGGCGTGTCATCCTTCTCAACTTTGTTGGGGAGTTCGGTGGTGGCCATAGTGACTGTTCCTTTCCATTTCTCCGCAACTAGCAACAGCGCGGTGGGGTTTTCGGACATCGGTTTTCTCGGGTCTGCCTGCAATGGATCTCCGGCTTCATTTCACCAGCAGCTTTTTGATCGAGTGCAATTCGAGACGGCGCTTTGCGGTGGTTCTGGGATACGCCATCTTGAGTTCCCCCAGCGCATCAAGAACGATCTGGGAGACGATGAGCCGCGCGTTCTCCTTATCGTCGGCGGGTACGACGTACCACGGCGCATGATGCGAGCTTGTCGCTTGGAAGCAATCCTCGTAGGCCTTCATGTAGTGTTTCCAGAATTTCCGCTCGTGAATGTCGGAGGTGCTGAACTTCCAGTTCTTGTCCGGTTCATCGATGCGCGCGAGAAATCGCTTCCGCTGTTCCTCGTAAGACAGATGCAGGAATATCTTGACGATTTGCGTGCCGTTACGATGAAGGTGCTTCTCCAGGTCCGCGATGGATCCATACCTCTGCTCCCAAATGTCCTTCTCGTCGCGCAACTCCTCGGGAAGCCCCTGGCTGCGAAGAATCTCCGGGTGCACTCGGACGACCAGCACTTCCTCGTAATAGGAACGGTTGAATATGCCGATCCGTCCGCGCTCGGGGAGGCGGCACGTCGTACGCCAGAGGAAATCATGTTCAAGCTCTTCGGCGCTGGGCTGTTTGAAGCTGAAGACCTCGCAACCCTCCGGATTGACGCCGGACATGACGTGTCGAATGGCGCCATCCTTGCCGGCGCCGTCCATGCCCTGAAAGATAAGCAGCAGTGCACACCGGTTGGACGCATAGTGAAGTTGTTGCAGCGAGCTCAACTTCTCCATGTGTTGGTCCAGAAGTTCCTTGTACTGCTTCTTCGACTTCGCATAGGGGGCGACAACCGTCGGCCGCTTGCTGAGGTCGACTTTCTTGTTTGGCGGCACACGGAAATCTTTTGAACTGATTGTTGTTTTCAATTTATCGGTCATGCCAGCCTCGTTGTTCGTGTCTGCTTATTTGGGGGATTCATGTTTCTGAGGTTCCGGATTCGCCTTCTCCCAGTCCTGAACGGTTTGAACGTCCTCGCGCCCTAGCTGTTCGTAGAGTTGATGGACTCGCTCGACGAGCTGTGGCGTCGCATCAGGCTGTGTCTTGTCTTTGGCTTCGGGCTTCGGCTGGTCAGCTTTGGCATCAGGCTTCGGCTGATCTGCTTTGGCGTCGGGCTTCGGAGCGTCGGGCTTGGCTTCCGGCTTTGGCTCGTCAGGTTTGG